>JAFEFZ010000129.1 GCA_018240325.1 Pseudomonadota bacterium | reverse complement strand
GCCGAGTGGTGGTTGCGCCCGGTGATCAGCGCGGCGCGCGTGGGCGAGCACAGCGCGGTCGAGAACATGCGGTTGTAGCGCAGCCCTTCGTTGGCGATGCGGTCCATCGTCGGCGTCGGGATCACGCCGCCGAAGGTGCTGGGCACGCCGAAGCCGGCGTCGTCGGTGATGATCAGCAGCACGTTCGGTGCGCCCTTGGGCGGCACGATGCGCGGCGCCCACCAGGGCTTGCTCTGCAGCGCGCCGTCCTTGATGACGCCGCCGAACTTGGGTGCGGGCGCGGGCAACTGGTTGCCGGGGATGGTGGTGGTCGCGTCCGGCGCGCCCGCCGTGCCGGTGACCTGCTGCGCCGCGGCGGGCAGGGTCAGGCAGGCGGCAGCGAGGGTCGCGATCCAGCGGCCGAGCTTCGAGGGTTTCGTCATCGTGATGGCTCCCAACCCCGGCGTGTCGGGGCGGACCGCATGCTAGTGACGACGATGCAGCCCGCATTGTCATTTCCGGACAAAATGTGCCGATGAGGGATGGGATGGGGGTCGCTTCGGACGTACGCGTGGGTCCGCTGGCCGCGCTGGCGGGGCTGCTGCGCGAGCTGGGGCACGACCCGGCGCCGGTCTTCGCTGCCGGCGGGCTGCCGGCCGATGCCTTCGACGACTTCGAGCGGCGCGTGCCGTTCCGCGCGGGCGCGGCGGTGCTGCAGCAGGCGGCACGGACCGCTCGGCGCGACGACATCGGCCTGCTGCTCGGCCAGCGCTTCCGGCCCGAGCAGTTCGGGCTGCTCGGCGACCTGATGCGCCGCGCGCGCAGCGTCGGCGAAGCACTCCATGACCTGGGCCGCTTCTTCCACCTGCAAGACCGCGGCGCAGCCGTCTACCTGCGGCAGGCCGGGCCCGGCTCGGTCGCGCTCGGCTACTCGCTGCTCGATGCCGGTGCGCCCGGCGTCGCGCTGATCTACGACCTCGCGATCATGGTCGGCCTGGGCCTGCTGCGGGGGCTGGCGGGGCCCGCGTTCCGCGCCGACGAAGTCAGCCTGATGCGGCCGCTGCCGCACGACCCGGCGGCCTGGCGGCGGGCCTGCGGCGCGAGCGTCGCCTTCGAAGCTGCGCATTCCGAAATCCGCTTCGCCGTGCGCTGGCTCGACGCGCCGGTGGCCGGCGGCGCCGACGGCAGCGCGCATGCGGCGGCGCAGCGCCTCGCGCGCTCGGCCGAGCGGGCGGTGACGCCGGATCTCGCTGCCCGCGCCCAGGCGGCGGCGCAGGTGCTGCTGGCCGGCGGCGCGGCCTCGGCGCAGCGGCTGGCCGGCGCCTTCGGCGTGCACGAGCGCACGCTGCGCCGGCGCCTGGCGCACGAGGGTTCGAGCTTCGCCGCCGTCATCGCCGCCGCCCGCTTCGAGCTGGCGCGGCAACTGCTGCGCGAGACGCGCCTGCCGCTCGCGGCGGTCGCCGAAGCGCTCGGCTATGCCGATGCGCCGGCCTTCGTGCGCGCATTCCGCCGCTGGGCCGGCTGCACGCCGGGGCAGTGGCGTGCGGCGGCGGTCAAGCCGCCAGCAGCCCCTTGACGACGATGTTGGCCTGGATCTCGGCCGCGCCTTCGAACACGTTGAGGATGCGCGCGTCGCACAGCACGCGGCTGATCGGGTACTCGAGCGCGTAGCCGTTGCCGCCGTGCACCTGCAGCGCGTTGTCGGCGTTGGCCCAGGCCACGCGCGCGGCCAGCAGCTTGGCCATGCCGGCCTCGAGGTCGCAGCGCCGGCCGGCGTCTTTGGCGCGCGCGGCCGCGAGCGTGAGCTGGCGCGCGAGCATCGTCTCCGCCGCCATCCACGCGAGCTTGTCGGCCACGCGCGGGAACTCGATCAGCCGCCGGCCGAACTGCGTGCGCTGCAGCGCATAGGCCAGCCCGAGCTCGAACGCGCACTGCGCGACGCCGACGGCGCGCGCCGCGGTCTGGATGCGCGCCGATTCGAAGGTCTGCATCAGCTGCTTGAAGCCTTGGCCCGCTACGCCGCCGAGCAGCGCATCGTCGGGCACGAAGAAGCCGTCGAAGCCGATCTCGTATTCCTTCATGCCGCGGTAGCCGAGCACTTCGATCTCGCTGCCGCTCATGCCCGGCGCGGGGAAGGGCAGGGCGTCGCTGCCGCGCGGCTTGGCGGCGAGGAACATCGTGAGGCCGCGCCAGTCGCTCGAAGCCGGGTCGGTGCGGCACATCAGCGTCATCAGGTCGCTGCGCGCGCCGTGGGTGATCCAGGTCTTGCTGCCGTGGATGCGCCAGCCGCCTTCTGCCTTCTCGGCGCGGGTGCGGATCGCGCCCAGGTCGGAGCCGTGGTCGGGCTCGGTGAAGCAGGCGGTGGGGATCAGCGTGCCGGCGGCGATCGCGGGCAGGAACTTCGCCTGCTGCGCCGGCGTGCCGTTGCGCTCGATCAGCTCGGCGGCGATCTCGGTGCGCGTACCCAGCGAGCCCAGGCCGATGTAGGCGCGCGACAGCTCTTCGGTGACCACGCACATCGCCGTCTTGCCCAGCGCCGAGCCGCCATGCGGCTCGGCGATCGTCAGCCCGAACACGCCCAGCCGTGCCATCTCGGCGATCACCGCGTCGGGGATCAGCGCGTTGGCCAGGTGCCAGCGGTGCGCGGCCGGCGCGTGGTCGTCGGCGAAGCGCGCGAACTGCGCGCGCGCCTCGGCCAGCGCCGCGTCGTCGTCGCCGGGGTCGCCGAAGCTGCGCGTCGGCGCGCCCGCGGCGAGGCGCTCGGCGATGCGCCGGCGCGCGCCGGCATCGAAGCCGTCGGCCACGAGCCGCTGCACCGCCGCGTCGCCGGCGAAAGCGGCCACTGCGGCGGCGTCCAGCGCTGCGGCGCGGAAGGTTTCGCCCTGGCTCATCGGCAGCCCGCCGGCGAGCTGCGCCAGGTATTCGGCGAAGCCGCCGCGCAGCAGCAGCACTTCCAGCTCGCCGAGGCGGCCGGCCTGCTGCAGGCGCGCGCCCCAGTCGAGCGCAGTGCGCAGCGCGTCGATCGTCGTCGCCGCCCAGGCGACGCCGTGCGCGCTTGCCTGCTCGATCCGCAAGGCCTCGGCATGGTCGGCTGCCGCGGCATCGAGCCGGGCGCGCAGCGCGTCGAGCAGGCGCGCGAGCAGGGCTTCGGCGGCGGCGAGCGCAGCCGCGGCTTGCGCCAGTGCAGGGTGCGAGGTCGTCATGCAGGGCTCCCGTCGGTGCTCGGCCCGATCGTGCCGGCAGCCGTCAACGCCCGCAACTCGTCGCTGCCCAGGCCCAGGTGCTGCGCCAGCACCGCGTGGGTGTCGGCACCCAGCCGCGACGCGACGCCCGGCGGCAGCCTTGGCACCGCGCCGAAATCCAGCGGCGAGGCGGCGGTCAGGAAGCGGCCGACGCCCGGGTGGGTGACGGTGCGGAACATCGGGTTGGCCTCGGAGGCGCGCGGGTCTTCCGCCAGCATCTGCGCGAAGCTGCGGTACGGGCCCCACAGCAGCGCGCGGTCGGTGAACGCGGCCTGCACCTGCGCCAGCGTGCGCGCCGCGAACCAGGGCTGCAAGGCGGCCGAGATCAGCGCGCTTGCCTCGTAGCGCGCCACCTGGGTGTCCAGCGCCAGGCCCAGCGCCGCCGCGGCCGGCGGCAGCTTGTCGGCCATGCCGGTGGCGCGCAGCAGCGCCGTCCACTGCTTGTCGGTGATCGCCACCGCCATCACCCAGCGGCCGTCGGCGCACCGGAAGCTGTCGCCCCAGGCGCCGTACAGCCGGTTGCCGTCGGCGCGGCGCTCGGTGCCGTTGACCTGTACGTCGGCCAGGTAGGCCAGATCGGCAGCGGCGGCCATCGCCACGTCCGACAGCGCGAGCTTCACGTGCTGGCCGCGGCCGCTGCGCCGCCAGTGGCGCTCGGCCGCCAGCACCGCCAGCGCCAGCAGCTTGCCGGCGGCCACGTCCCAGGCGGGCAGCACGTGGTTGACCGGCACCGCGCCGTCGCCGGTGACCAGCGGGAAGCCCGCGGCGCAGTTGACGGTGTAGTCGACCGCGTTGCCGCCGTCGGGCGACCCCGCGAGCTGCACCATGATCAGCCCGGGGTGCTCGGCGGCCAGCGACTCGAAGCCGAGCTCGCCGTCCACGCCCAGGTTCGTCAGGAACACCGGCGGCTCGCCGGCGAGGATCAGCCGGCGCAGCAGCGCGCGCCCGGCGGCGCTGCGCACGTCGATCTCGACCGAACGCTTGCCGCGGTTCAGGTTGGCCCAGTACAGGCTCGCGCCTTGCGCATTCAGCGGCGCGCGGGTGTGGTCGATGTTGCCGCCGATCGGGTCGACGCGGATCACCTCGGCGCCCAGCTGCGCCAGCGTCAAGCCGGCGCTGGGCGCGGCGACGAAGGCCGAGAACTCGACGACACGCAGGCCGGCCAGCAGGGGTTCGCTCATGCGGGTGATTGTGAGGCGGATCTTGCGGCGGATCTTGCGCTCCCCTCCCTGGCCCCCGCCTCGGAGCCTGTGAATGACCGGCGCGCCCGAGCGGATGGGTCGGGTTTGTTCACAGGCCTTCGAGGCAAGGTCGGGCGGCCGCCCCGAGCTTCCTTGACGCCGGCGGAGCCGGGCTGGGTGCAGCCCGGCCCTGGGGGGCTCTCAGGCCGGTTGACGGCGCCTGCCCTGGCTCGCGATCACCCGCACGGACCGTTCCCCATGGCGCGAGGCCAGCGGCCCGCACGCCGCCACGAGCACTGCCGCGCCGACGCTGTCGATCTGGCCGGTCGTGCTGCCCGGCGGCGGTGGCCATCGCCACTCGGCCGCCCGCCGCCGACCACATGGACGACGATCACGATCAGCGCCCCGACCGACAAGCCTGGTGAACGGGTCGCCAAGGAAGCGGCCATTCGAACGACCCGTCACCCGCTGCGATGAACTGCGTTCAACAGATCAGTGCGACGATGCCGAGGCAGCGCCCACGCCGGTCTGCGCACGCACGTACTGGTCGTCAAAGGCTTCGATCTCTGCCTTGGCGCGCGCGCTGTTGTCCATCTTGGAGAAGATGATCGCGGCGAGGAAGGCAACCGGCATCGAGAACAGCGCCGGCTGCGTGTAGGGGAAGATCGGCGCGGCATTGTGCAGCACGTCCACCCACACCGACTTCGACAGCACGACGAAGCTCACGGCACTGGCCAGACCCAGATAGCCGCCGACGAGGGCGCCCTTGGTGGTCAGGCCCTTCCAGTACATCGACAGGATCAGCACCGGGAAGTTGGCCGAAGCCGCCACGCCGAAGGCGAGCGCCACCATGAAGGCGATGTTCATCTTCTCGAATGCCATGCCGAGCAGGACCGCCACCACGCCAAGGCCGATAGTGGCGAACTTGGACACGCGCAGTTCCTTGGCTTCCTCGGCCTTGCCTTTCATGATCACGCGCGAATAGATGTCGTGAGAGATCGCCGAGGCACCGGCAAGCGCCAGGCCGGCAACCACGGCAAGAATGGTGGCAAAGGCCACTGCCGAGAGGAAGCCGAGCAGCAGATTGCCGCCCACCGCATGGGCGAGGTGCATGGCGATCATGTTGCCGCCGCCGATCACCGCACCGCCCAGTTTGCCGCCTTCGAAATACTGCGGGTTCTGGCCGACGATGAGGATGGCGCACAGACCCATGATGGCGATGACGTTGAAGAAGTAGGCAACGATGCCCGAAGCGTAGAGCACCGACTTGCGCGCCTCCTTGGCGTCGGTGACGGTGAAGAAGCGCATCAGGATGTGCGGCAGGCCGGCGGTGCCGAACATCAGGCCGAGACCGAGCGATATCGAGGTCACCGGATCGGCAAGCAGGCTGCCCGGATTGAGCAGCTTCTGGCCGAGCTTGTGCACGTCCATCGCACGGCTGGTCAGCGTGTCGTACGAGAAGCCGAACTGGCTGAAGGCCAGCAGGCCGACGGCGGTGCCGCCGAACAGCAGCATGCAGGCCTTGATGATCTGCACCCAGGTGGTGGCGACCATGCCGCCGAAGGTGACATAGACCATCATCAGGCCGCCGACGATGAACAGGGCGATGTTGTAGTCGAGGCCGAACAGCAGCTTGATGAGCTGACCGGCACCGACCATCTGCGCCACCAGATAGAAGCACACGACGGTGAGCGAGCTGACCGCTGCCATCGTGCGTACCTTGCCCTGATCGAGCCGATAGGCCGTGATGTCGGCAAAGGTGAACTTGCCCAGGTTGCGCAGGCGCTCGGCCATCAGGAACAGGATGATCGGCCAGCCGACGAAGAAGGCGAGCATGTAGATGTAGGCATCGACGCCTTGCACGTACATCATTGCAGTCAGACCCAGCAGGGTCGCCGCCGACATGTAGTCGCCGGCAATGGCGAGGCCGTTCTGCAAACCGGTGATGCCGCCGCCGGCCGTGTAGAAGTCGGACGCCGACTTGGTGCGGCGGGCCGCCCAGTAGGTGATGCCCAGGGTGAGCAGGACGAACACGAAGAACATCACGATCGCGTGCAGGTTGAGCGCTTGCTTCTGCGTCTCTTCGACTGCGGGACCGGCCAGCGCCAGTGCCGGCAGGCTCAGCGCCGGCAGGGCGGCGCCAAGACGGGAGCAAGCGGGGAAACGAAGCGCACTCATTTCTTTGCCTCCCAAGCAGTCTTGATGATTTCCTGGTTGAGGTCATCGAACTCGCCGTTGGCGCGGCGCACGTAGACGAGGGTCAACACCCAGAAGACGATGAACTGCAACAGGCCGGCGACGACGCCAAAGGTCCAGTTGCTGCCGTCGAACAGACGCTTGCCGATCAGGGCGGGGGCGAAGGCCACCAACAGGATGAAAGCGTAGAAGACGACGAACACGATCGTCGCCAGGGTGGCGGCAAAGCGGGTCCGCTTCGCCACCAGTTCGGCAAAACGCGGGTTCTGCCGGATGCGGGCATAGACTTCAGAAGACATTCTTCCCTCCTCGAGAAAACACGAACAATGCTTCCCCCACACCAACCTCGTCGCGCACGCTCTACGGATGCGTCGATGAGGAAGACCTGAATCCTTGCCCCCACCTCGGCGGCACAGCACCCTGTGGTGATGCCGCTGCCCAGGCCCCGTGTGCCGCGCCGGCGTCGGGCCGGCGCTGGGCGCAGCGCCGAAGGCCGAGAACTCGGCGACACGCAGGCCGGCCGGCAGGGATTCGCACCATGCGGCCCATTGTGCGGCGGATCCTGCGGCGGATCTTGCGCCCGATCAACGGCCGATCCGCATCCGTGCCTGCGCCTGTCCTTGGCGCGATCCGCCGGCCTGCGCTGCGCCGTGGGCGGATGGGGCGCGCGATGACGGCGGCGGCGCATGTTCCAATCGCTGCGTTTCATCGCCGCAGACTCCGCAATGCCCGACGCCGCCCATCCCCGGAAGCACTTCTCGATGATCCGCGAGTTCCATCTCGCCGATTTCTTCACGCTGGCCAATGCCGCCTGCGGCGCGTTGTCGGTGTTTCTGGCGATGCGCTTCGTGGCGACACAGGAACTGTCCGATTTCCTGTGGGCGGCGGCGATGACGCCGGTGGCGCTGGTCTTCGACGTGCTCGACGGCCGCATCGCGCGCTGGCGCCACCAGCAGTCGCTGCTCGGGCGCGAGCTCGATTCGCTGGCCGACGTGATCTCCTTCGGCGTCGGCCCGGCCGCGCTCGGCTACGCCGCCGGCTTGCAAGGCGGCTGGGACCTGGTGCTGCTGTGCTACTTCGTGTGCTGCGGCGTCAGCCGGCTGGCGCGCTACAACGTCACCGCCGAGACGCTGGCCGAAGGCGGCGACAAGGTCAAGCACTTCGAGGGCACGCCGATCCCGACCAGCGTGCTGATCACCGCGGTGCTGGCGCTGGCCGCCTGGCAGGGGGCGATCGGCACGCAGCTGTGGGGCGGCGCGTGGCAGATCGGCCCGGCGCGGCTGCACCCGCTGGCGCTGCTGTTCGCGCTGTCGGGCACGCTGATGGTCAGCAAGACGCTGCGCATTCCGAAGCTCTGATCATGATGGACCACCCCTTTGCCGAACTGATCGACCTGCGCGAGCTCGAGCGCGGCCCCGGCAGCAGCCGCTTCGCGCTGACGGTGCGCGACGCGCACCTGAACCCGCACCGCGTGGTGCACGGCGCGGTGCTGTACGCGCTGGCCGACACCGGCATGGGCGCGGCGCTGTACCCGACGCTGGCCGAAGGCGAGATCTGCGCGACCATCGAGATCAAGATCAACTACTTCAAGCCGGTCGGCAGCGGCGAGGTGGTGTGCACCACGCGGCTGGTCAACCGCGGCCGCACGGTTGCCAACCTCGAATCGCTGCTGCACGTCGGCCAGGTGCTGGTGGGCAGCGCCAACGGCAACTACGCGATCTTCAGGCCGCGTGCCGCGGCAGCGCCCGGCTGACGCGCGCCGCTCAACGGCCGGCCAGCCGCCACTGGCCGCTGGTCGGGTCGTGCAGCACGCGGCCGGCGGCCAGCAGTTCGGCCAGGTGCTGCTCGATCGAGCGCGCCTCGGCCGAATCGGTCCACACATCGGTGGCGTGCGGCGGGTACAGCAGCCGCTGGCGCGCCAGTTCGGCGAGCGTGCGCGGCCCGGCTTCGAGCATCTGCAGCAGCCGCGCCTCGCGTTCGTCGAGCCTGCCGGCGAAGGCGGCGAGCAGGTCGAGGAATGCGGCACGGTCGGTGACCACGCCCTTGTGGTGCGAGGTGATCCACACCCGCGCCGGCAGTTCGGGCAGCCGGCGCAGGCTGCGGCGGAAGTCGGCCAGGTTCGACGCGGCGTCGCCGTAGTACGGGCCGAAGCCCGACAGGTCGATGTCGCCGATGAAGGCGATGCCGTCGGGCTCGACCAGCAGCGCGCAGTGGCCGGCGGTGTGGCCGGGCAGGTGCTGCGCGCGCACGCGCACGCCGCCGCCCAGCTCCCACACCGCGCCGTCGGCGTAGCCGATGGCGTCGGGCCGCGGCAGGTAGTGGAAGGCCCGTTCGATCTGCGGGCGCATCGCGTCGACGACCGGCTGCGCATAGCCGTAGTGCCGGCTCAGGCCTTCCCAGCTGCGCGCGGCGGCCAGGTCGGCCTCGTGCACGTGCACGGGGGTGTGCGGCAACAGGTGCAGCCCGGCCATGTGGTCTTCGTGCACGTGGCCGAGGATCACCAGGTCGGCCTGCTGCAGCGCCGCCGCCAGCCGGTTGGCCACCAGCGGGGTGTCGAAGGCGATGACGGCGTCGGCGCCGCGCACGACCACCTGGTTGCCGTCGGGGTACTTGCCCGACTTGTCGCCGAAGTACACGGTGACCGGGCCGAAGCGGGCGCTTTGAACGGGTTCCATCGCGGGTTCTCCGAGGGGCCGCTGTTCAGGCCGCCTGGTACCAGGCGACGCCGTCGTCGTCGAAGCGCCGGCTGACCTGACCGCGCTGCATCAGGTGGTTCAGGCAGGCCAGGCTTTCGCCGCTGGCCAGGTTGAGCAGGCCGGGGTCGGCCTCGCCGATCGCGCGGCCGAACAGCGCGGCAAACACGTCGACCACGCGCTTGGGTTCGGCCAGCGTCTTGCGCAGCCTTGCGAGCGTGCGCTCCTGCCCCTGCGCCAGGTAGTCCAGG
>JAFEFZ010000128.1 GCA_018240325.1 Pseudomonadota bacterium | reverse complement strand
TGAGGGCACCGCGGCCGGCGCGACCCGGCTGCTCGTGGTGCTCCACGGCCGCACGGGGTGGAGCGCGCAGGGCCTGATCCAGGGCCACCGCGACATCGGGCTGGACGACGCCGGGCTGCGCCAGGCCGATGCACTGGCCGACGCGCTGGCCGACGCCGGCGTGCAGGCGATCTACACCAGCGACCTGCTGCGCGCGCAGCAGACCGCCGCGCCGCTGGCCGCGCGCGTCGGGCTGCCGCTGCGGCCCGATGCCGGGCTGCGCGAACGCGCCTTCGGCGATTTCGAGGGCCTGAGCTTCGCCGACGTCGATGAGTGCTGGCCCGAGCAGGCAGCGCGCTGGCGCGCGCGCGACCCGGCCTTCGGCGCGCCGGGCGGCGAGACGCTGCGGCAGTTCCACGCGCGCGCCGTGCCCGCCGCGCTGCGCCTGGCGCGCGCGCACGCGGGCGAGCAGATCGTGCTGGTCACGCACGGCGGCGTGCTCGACCTGCTGTACCGCGAAGCCACCGGCCAGCCGCTGGAAGCGCCGCGCAGCTGGCCGCTGGCCAACGCCGGCATCAACCGGCTGCTGCACGCCGACCAGGGGTTGAGGCTGGTCGGGTGGGGGGATGTGGGGCACCTGGGCGGGTGATGGCCAGTGCGGCGGCGGGCGATGTCTCAGCGCCAGCAGTTCGCGACCGTGTCGGTGCCGGAGACGCCGCGAGTACCCGTCTGGTTCACCGTCAGCGTGGCGCAACCGGTGTCGGCCGACGCCTGCGCACCCTGGGGCGTGGCGGTCAGGCTGAAGGTGCGCTGGCCGACCGACGCGATCGCGATCGTGTAGCGCGCCGACACGCGGTCGCGGCAATCGGCGGCCGGCAACGCGGTGGCCACACTGTTGTTCTGGTCGTAGCGCAGGTTCGACACGTACACGCGCTCCATGAATTGCGCCATCTCCGTCAGGCAGGCGGCGGCTGCCGCACGCTGCGTGCGCACCACGTGGCGCTGGTAGCTCGGCAGCGCGACGGCGGCGAGGATCGCGACGATCGCCACCGTGATCATCAGTTCGATCAGGGTGAAGCCTCGGCGCGCGCGCCGGTGCTGCGGCTGCGCAGGGGTGGGGGCCGTGGTCGCCATCGTCAGTTCTGCCGCACGATCTCGCGCCAGGCGATGCGCCCGGTGCGGATCGGGTTGTTGGCGCCGACGCTCTTGATCTGCCCGCTGGTGCCGCTGGCGATCAGCCGGTTGCCGATCAGGATCGCCTCGCTGGGCAGGTTGTTGCCCGGGCTGATCGAGCCCACCGCCACGTCCTTGCCGGCCACCTTCACCATGTCGGAGCTGTCGAAGAGCCCGTCACTGTTGGCATCGAAGAAGACCGAGCTCGTGCTGCCGCCGCTGAACGGATCGACCGCGTTCAGGAAGCCGTCGCCGCCGGGGACACAGATGTCGTTGGTCGGCACGATCGAGGTCGTCACCAGCACGCTGCCGAGGAAGCGTGGATCGGTGGTCACGCGCTCGCCGTTGGCGCCGCTGGGCGGCACCAGGTCGATGTACCAGCCGCGCTTGCCGGCCATATCGCCGGCGGTTGCCAGACTGAAGGTGCGGACCGCGTTGCCGGAGATCGTCGATTCGGCGGTGATCGTGCGCTGCTTCAGCGCCGTGCGGTCGGCGATCTGGGTGCCGTTGTCGGCCAGCCCGTACCAGGTCTGCACCGACTTGTCGGTGACATCGCCGGTGACCAGATACTGGCCGGTACCGAAGAACACGAACAGTTTGCCGAAGTTCGGGTCACCCTTGCGCGCGTTCATGCCCAGGCTCATGCCGCCGGTGATCGGCTGGCGGTTGCCGCTCGCGTCCAACGCGGTGAACAGCGGTTGCGGCGCCGCGGCCGTACCGAAGGCCGGCACCCAGCTGGCCGGGTTGCTGGCACGCAGGTCCCACTTCCAGACGTTGCCGAGCCGGTCGCCGGCGTAGGCGAAGTCCAGCGTGCCGTTGGCGTCCAGATCCCAGCCGCGTGGCGATGCCAGGCCGTTGGTGGCGGCGGCCGAACCGGCCTGCGTGTCGAGTTTCTTGATCAGCACGCCGGTTTCCAGATCGATGATGAACAGCACGGCGCGTTCGTTGTCGCTGTTGTAGCCGTTGCCCACCAGCACCACGGTCTTTCCATTGTTCAGCTTGGCGACGAAGGGCTTGCCCAGCGACACGCCGAGGTCGGTGTCGGTGTACTCCCACAGCACCTTCGTCGCGTCGAAGCTCGACGGCGAACTCACGTCCAGTGCGAACAGCGCTTTGCCGCCGCGCCCGAGCGTGCCCACCAGGATGTTCTTGCCCGCGGTCTCTTGCCGGCTCGACACCGTGATCTCGCCGTCGACGAAGTACTCGTGCGCGTAGGCCGGGCTGGTGAGCTTGTGCAGCCGCGGCATCAGCACGCCGGGCACGTAGGCGAACAGCTCGTTGCCGCTGTCGGCGTCGAAGGCATGCAGCATCCCGTCGTTCGCCCCCACGTACAGCGTGCGCGTGTCGTGCACGTAGAAGGGCGACGAGCTGATGATGTCGCCTAGAACGCGCTGGCGCTTGCGCAGCGGCCCGGCCGGCTCCTCGTTGGCCTTGTCGCCGCGCAGCCAGTCGATGCGGGCCTGCGCGCAGGCCGCCCCGGTACCGAGCGAACCGCCGCAGGTGATGTTGCCAAGATCGGTCTGCTGCGCAGCCGCGAGGTCGCCGGACAGCTTGAAGGCGACGCCGCCGGTGCCCGGCTTGTAGGTGAACACCTTGCGCGCCGCGGGCGCGGCGAAGCGCCCGGCGTCGTTGGTGCTCCACTTGGATTCCATCGTGCCGTCGTCCTTCG
>JAFEFZ010000127.1 GCA_018240325.1 Pseudomonadota bacterium | reverse complement strand
TCGGTGATCGCGCCCGGGTACAGCGCCGCGCCGGCGGCGGGCATCAGGCGGACACGCCGGCCTCGTCGGTCATCCGCGCCGAGACTTCTCCGAGGTGGTGCAGCGTGTCGCCGAAGCTCATCTCGAGCATGGTCAGCCGCTTGAAGTAATGGCTGCCGACGTACTCGTCGGTGACACCGATGCCGCCGTGCATCTGGATGCACTGCTGCGCGGCGAAGCGCGCCGAGTTGCCGAGCTGCACCTTGGCCTGCGACAGCGCGCGCCGGCGCTCGGCCGCGGGCGCGCCCAGCTTCAGGTTGGCGTAGTAGCTCATCGAGCGGCCCAGCTCGAGCTGCATCTTGACGTCGGCCACGCGGTGGCGCAGCGCCTGGAAGCTGGCCAGAGGCACGCCGAACTGCTTGCGCTGGTGCAGGTAGTCCACGGTCAGCGCCAGCAGCTTGTCCATCAGCCCCACCGCCTCGGCGCAGCCGGCGGCGATGGCCACGTCGGCCGCCTGCTCGAGCCGGTCGATGCCGTCGGCCTGCAGCAGCGTGGCCGGCGCGTCGGCCAGCACGAGGTCGGCCGCGCGCGCGCCGTCCTGCGTCGGGTAGCCGCGCAGCGTGACGCCGGCGGCGCCGCGCTCGACCAGGAACAGGCCGATGCCGCTGCGGGCATCGTCGGCGCCGGCCACGCGCGCCGGCACGACGAAGGCGTCGGCCTCGTCGCCGGCGGGCACCACGATCTTGGTGCCGCTGAGCTTCCACGCGCCGCCGGACTCGACGGCGCGGGTGGCGACCCGGTCGAGCGCGTAGCGCGAGCGCCGCTCCTGGTGCGCGAGCACGACCAGCGCCTCGCCGCCGGCGATCTTCGGCAGCCAGGCGGCCTGCACCGCGTCGGGCGCGGCCGCGAGCAGCGTGGGGGCCACCAGCGCGGCCTGCGCGTAGGGTGCGTTGACCAGGCCGCGGCCCAACTCCTCCATCACCACCATCGCCTCGACCGGGCCGAAACCCATGCCGCCGTGCGCCTCGGGCACCACCAGGCCGGCCAGGCCGAGGTCGGCGAGTTCGCCCAGCACCGGCCGCGTGAAGCCGCCCGCCTTGGCGAGCGCGTGCCGGCGTTCGAAGCCGAAGCCCTTTTCCACCCAGCGCTGCACCGCGTCGCGCAACTGGTCCTGCTCGTCCGTGAAATCGAAGTCCATGTCGTGTCCCCTTTCGCGCGGGCGCTCAGCCCATCACGGTCTGCGCGACGATGTTGCGCTGGACCTCGTTGGCGCCGCCGTAGATCGTGGTCTTGCGCTGGTTGAAGTAGTAGCCGGCCAGCGGCAGCAGCAGCGAATCGACGGCCAGGTCGCCCTGCCAGCCGGCTTCCATCGCCTCGTGCACGCAGGGCAGGGTGCAGGGGCCGGCGGCGAGCATCATCAGCTCGCTGTAGCGCTGCTGGATCTCGCTGCCGCGGATCTTGAGCAGGCCGGCCACGTCCAGGCTCTGCTTGCCGCTCTTCTCGGCCGCCAGCACGCGCAGCACCATCATCTCGAGCGCGACGATGTCGACCTCGAGCAGCGCGATCTGGTCGCGAAAGCGTGCGTCGTCCCACAGCCCCTCTTGCCTGGCGATGCGCTTGACGCGCTCGAGCTCGCACTTGGAGCGGTTGACGCCGGCGATGTTGGTGCGCTCGTGCGCGAGCAGGTGCTTGGCGTAGGTCCAGCCCTTGTTCTCTTCGCCGATCAGGTTGTCGGCGGGCACGCGCACGTTGTCGAAGAAGACTTCGTTGACCTCGTGCTCGCCGTCCATCGTGATGATCGGCCGCACCGTGATGCCGGGGCTCTTCATGTCGACCAGCAGGAAGCTGATGCCCAGCTGCGGCTTGCCTTCGCTGCTGGTGCGCACCAGGCAGAAGATCCAGTCGCCGTACTGGCCCAGCGTGGTCCAGGTCTTCTGGCCGTTGACGAGGTAGTGGTCGCCCTGGCGCTCGGCGCGGCACTTCAGCGACGCCAGGTCGGAGCCCGAGCCCGGTTCGCTGTAGCCCTGGCTCCACCACACGTCGCCGCTGGCGATGCCGGGCAGGAAGCGCTGCTGCTGCTCGGCGTTGCCGAAGGCCATGATCACCGGCGCCACCATCACCGGCCCGAAGGGCAGGATCCGCGGCGCGCCGGCGCGCGCGCAGGCCTCTTCGAACAGGTGCTTCTGCACCGCGTTCCAGCCGGGCCCGCCGAAGCGCTCGGGCCAGCTGTAGGCCAGCCAGCCCTTCTTGCCGAGGATCTTCTGCCAGGCCTGCATGTCGTCGCGCGACAGGCGCAGCGAGTTGCGTGCCTTGTCGCTCAATGCCTTGGGCAGGTTGGCGCCGACCCAGGCGCGCACCATGTCGCGAAAGGCCAGCTCCTCGGGGGTGTAGTTCAGGTCCATCGCACGCTTCTCCCGGGCACCGACCGGCGCCGTCCATGCAGGCGCGGTTCTAGCACGTTCGCCCGCGCTTGGGCTGTCGTGAAGGCGACCTGCCGGGCGCGCGCGGGCTCGGGCGGCGCCGCCCGGCCCGGCGCGGCAGCCGGGCGACGGCGCCGCCGCGTCATGGCCCCGATTCGGGCCAGTAGTAGTCGTCGGGATAGGGGCGCGCGCCGAAGATCGCGGTGCCGATGCGCACTTCGGTCGCGCCTTCGGCGATCGCGAGCTCGAAGTCGCCGCTCATGCCCATCGACAGGCGGCGCAGCTCGTGGCCGCGTGCGAGCGCGTCGTCGCGCAGTTCGCGCAGCAGCCGGAAGCAGGCGCGGATCTGCGCGGCGTCGCGCGCGTGGATCGCCAGCGTCATCAGGCCGCGCACGCGCAGCGTGTCGAAGCCGGCGAGGCGGTCGAGGAAAGCGGGCAGCTGCTCGGGCGGCAGGCCGTACTTGCTGGGTTCGGTGGAGGTCTTGACCTGCACCAGCACGTCGAGGGTGCGCCCTTCGAGCCGCAGCCGCCGGTCGAGCGCCTGGGCGAGTTCGAGCCGGTCGAGCGACTGCAGCTCGGCGGCCAGGCGGGCGACGTCGCGCGCCTTGTTGGTCTGCAGGTGGCCGATCATCACCCAGTCGATGCCGCAATCGGCCAGCGGCGCGGCCTTGGCGCGGATCTCCTGCACCTTGTTCTCGCCGAAGCGGCGCATGCCCAGTGCCGCCGCCGCGCGGATCACGTCGGGGCCGAAGGTCTTGCTGACCGGCAGGATCGCGACTTCGGCCGGGTCGCGCGCGGCCGCGCGGCAGGCCTGCGCGACGCGGCGCTGCACTTCGGCCCAGTTGGCGGCCAGCCGGGCGCGGTCCACGTCGGCGGGTTCCACAGGGGCGGGCTCCATCTCAGTTGCTCCACCGCGCATCGCGCGTCCCGTGACGCATGAAACGCCCGGCGGCATCGACCGGTATCGGCCCTGTCCTGTCTCTCGAAACGTCTGCTGTTCTTCGTTGCGTTTCGGGGCCGTTGAGGCAAAGCCGCCGAGGGGGTAGCCGGCTGCGTTCAGCCAAATTCTTATTCACTCCGCCGGCCACCCCCTCGTCGGCTTTGCCGGCACCGCCGGAGCGCTTCTTCAGCAAACACCCACTGCGCCGAGCAGCGCGCCAACAGCGGTGTCGGCGTACCACCGCCCGGGCCGACGGCGGGGTGGCCAACGGAGTGAATAAGAATTTGGCTGAACGGAGTTGGCCACCCCGTCGGCGGCCCCGTGCAGCACGTTTTCGCGTGGGAGCGACCGCACGCGGTGAAACGATGAACGACCGCAACGGGCC
>JAFEFZ010000126.1 GCA_018240325.1 Pseudomonadota bacterium | reverse complement strand
CGCGATGCGAGCCTTCGCCGGAAGCAGTCAGCCGCGGCCTGCGGCCGCCTCGGCGAAGCCGAGGATGACCCTGCGGGTCATCGCGCATCTTCTGGCTGCGGCACGGCGGCTGGCGCCGCCTTCACATCGCTCACGCGATGCGAGCCTTCGCCGGAAGAACTCAGCCGCGGCCTGCGGCCGCCTCGGCGAAGCCGAGGATGACCCTGCGGGTCATCGCTGACTTCTTCTCCACCTTGGTCACGACGACGGCGCCGATCTCGGCGGTGTTGGCCACGTGCGTGCCGCCGCAGGGTTGCAGATCGACGCCTGCGATCTCCAGCACCCGCACCCGCCCCTGGCCGCGCGGCGGCTGCACGCTCATGCTGCGCACCAGCTGCGGGTTGGCGTCGAGCTCGGCCTCGCTGATCCAGCGGTGGCGCACCGGATGCGCCTCGGCCACCAGGCGCGCGATGCCCGCGCTCAGCGCCGCCTTGTCCAGCGGCTCGGCGGTGTGGAAGTCCAGCCGCGCATGGGCGGCGGTGATCGAGCAGCCGTCCACCGGGTGCGGCACCAGCGCGCACAGCAGGTGGGTGGCGGTGTGGAAACGCATGTGCGCGCGCCGGCGTGCGGCGTCGATGCGCGCGGTCAGCTCGTCGCCTGGGCGCAGCAGCGCGGCGTCGGCGCCGGGCGCGAGCAGGTGCACGATCTCGCCCGGGCCCGCGCCCTTGCGCGTGTCGGCCACCGCCAGCATGCGGCCGTCGGCCAGCACGAGCCAGCCGGCGTCGCCGGCCTGGCCGCCGCCTTGCGGATAGAACACGCTGCGGTCGAGCTGCACGCCCTGCGCGTCGGCCACGGTGACGCGTGCGCGGCACTCCAGCAGCGTGGCGTCTTCGCGGAACAGTTCGTCGGTCATCAGGCAGCCCTCGGGTCGTGCCCTGCGGGACGGGCGCTCGGCAGCGGCAGCGCCATCGCGCAAGGGTCTGCGGGCCACGCGCTGCGGCGTTCGCGCATGCGGTGGCGCGGCGGATTCACGCAGCGGCCCCGCCGCCGGCCAGCACTTGCGCGAACAGCTCGCGGTCGACGTTGCCGCCGGTCAGCGCCAGGCCGACGCTGCGCCCGGCCAGTGCGGTGCGCCGCTGCAGCGCGGCCGCCAGCGCCGCCGCGCCGGCGCCTTCGGCCGCGTTGTGGGTGTCGGTGAAGTAGATGCGCATCGCCTCGGCGACCTCGGCGTCGTCCACCGCGACGATGTCCTCCACTTCGGCGTGGATGATCGCCAGCGCCGCCTCGTCGGGCACGCGGCAGGCCATGCCGTCGGCCAGCCGGGTGCTCACCGGCGCCGCCACCGCGCGGCCGGCGCGCCACGAATCGAGGTACGCGGTGGCGTGCGCCGACACCACGCCGACGATGCGCGTGCGCGCACCGGTCGCGGCGCGTGCCGCGGCGCAGGCGCAGATGCCCGAGCCCAGCCCGATCGGCACGAACACGACCTCGGGCTGCGCCGCGCCGAAGAATTCGAGCCAATAGGTGGCGACGCCACGCACCAGGTCGCGGTGGAAGCTCGGCACCAGGTGCTGCCCGCGCTGCTCGGCCAGCACGGCGGCATGCTCGAGCGCGGCCTGGAAGTCGTCGCCGTGCTCGACCAGCTCGGCGCCGAACGCGCGCATCGCCGCGTTCTTCTCGGCCGAATTGCGGTGCGGCACGACGATCGTCGCCGGCAGGCCGCGGCGCGCCGCGGCGCGCGCGATCGACTGGCCGTGGTTGCCGCGGGTCGCGCTGATCACGCCGCGCAGGCCGGGCTCGCGCCGCAGCGCCTCGTGCAGGTAGACGATGCCGCCGCGCATCTTGAAGGCGCCGATCGCCGTGTGGTTCTCGTGCTTGACGTAGACGGTGGCGCCGAGCCGCTGCTCGAGCAGCGGCCAGCGGTGGGTCGGCGTCGGCAGCATCTCGGCGCGCACCAGCGCCAGCGCCTGTTCGAGCTCGGTGCGGTCGGGCAGCAGCGTCATGGCGGGCATTGTCGCTGCCGGCCGTACCCTGCCGCCGCCCAACCGCCCAACCGCCCAACCGCCCAACCGCCGTTCAACCGCTGCGCAGCTCCACCTTGCCGCGCGCGCTGCTGAACCCCGCCGCCAGCGCCGGGCCGGCCGCCGCGCACACCACGCCCGGCAACCCCAGCGCCGCGGCCAGCGCATCGGGCAGGCCGCCGAGGGCCAGCGCGTCCAGTGCGACGCCGCTGGCCGGCAACTGCCCGGCCGGGTGCGGGCCTTCCCATTCGATCAACGTCGGCAGCGCACCGCCGTACAGCAGCCGGCCGTCGGCACGCCCGGCGATGCGCCAGCGCAGGATGCCGTGCGCGCCGGCGCGCTCGGCAGCGACCGCCTCGCCCGGATCGGCGTCGAGCGCGCGCAGCCGCGCCAGCAGCGCGTCGATGCCGCTGCAGCGCGCCACCGCGTGCAGCAGCCGCGGCTGCACCCGCAGCGCCGCCTGCAGCGCCGGGTCGTCGAGCCCGAACCAGCGCGGCCGCGGCGGTGCCGGCGCATCCGGGTCGATCGCGATGATCTCGAGGTAGCTGCGCGGGAACGCCGCCGAGCCGATGGCCAGCAGCCGGTTGTGCGTACCCATGCGCGGATGCCGGCCGCCGGGCGCCGGTGCCGCGCCGAACAGCCGCTCGCACCAGGCCGCGCCCTGCTCGAGCGTGGCCGCGGCGACCACCAGGTGGTCGAGCGCCGCTGCCGGTGCCCCATCGGCCTGCGCGCGGCCGCCGCCTTCGGCCCGGCCCGGGCCGGTCACAGCGCGACCTCGCCGCTGATGCACGGCGCCACCTCGCCGCCGACCCAGATGCGGCCGTCGGCGGCGCGCTCGATGTGCACCCGCCCGGCGCGGCCGAGCGCCGTGCCCTGCGCGGCGACGTAGCGCCCGGGCGCCAACCCCTGGCCGATCAGCCACTGCGCCAGGCCGGCGTTGAGGCTGCCGGTGACCGGATCCTCATCGACGCCGATCATCGACGCGAAGGCGCGCACCTCGAAAGCGGTGTCGGCGCCCGCCGGCTGCGCGCCGATCAGGCCGACCTTGGCGAGCGTCTTCAGCCGCCCGTGGTCGGGCCGCGCCGCCAGCACCGCCGCGGCGCTGGCCAGCCGCAGCGCCAGCCAGCGCGGGCCGTTGTCGAGCCAGGTGGCGGCCTGCACCTGCGTGCGCCCGATCGCCAGCGCCGCGCACACCGGCTGCAGCAGCGCCTCGTCGGCCGGCTCGCAGGCCAGCGCCGGCGCCTCGAAGGCCAGGCGCGTGCCGTCGCGCCGCACCGCGACCAGGCCGACACCGCACTGCTGCACCACCTGCCCGGCCGTACGCGGCACGCCGCCGGCCGCCAGCCACGCGAAGCAGCTGCCCAGTGTCGGGTGGCCGGCGAAGGGCAGCTCGCCGCCGGGGGTGAAGATGCGCACCCGGTAGTCGGCGCCGGGCGCGGTGGGCGGCAGCAGGAAGGTGGTTTCCGACAGCTTCGTCCAGCGCGCGAAGTCCGCCATGCGCGCGTCGTCCAGGCCCTGCGCCGCGTGCACCACCGCCAGCGGGTTGCCGCGCAGCGCGGTGCCGGTGAACACGTCGAGCTGGTCGAAGCGGCGCTTCATCGCGTCGCCCCCGGCGCGTGCCGCGCCTGCGCCGGCACTTGCACCAGCGGCGCGCTGCCGTGCCCGGTCTGCGCGGGCGGCCCGGCGTTGCGGCGCCGTTGCCCGGTGCGCGGCTGCACCCAGCGGCAGACCGGCGTTGCGCCGGACACGCGGGCCGAGTAGGTCGGGGTCATCGTCAGCGCCTCCTGTATCGAATCGCAAGTGTGCCCGCGCCGGCACCTGCGGCGCGCGCCCGGCACCGCGTACAAGCCGACACAACTGCCGGCATCGGGCGCGCCCTGCCGCCGCTACGATCGGCCGCAAGGCTGCGCCCCGCGATGTTCGACACCCCCGCCCCGGCCATCGGCGAGCACGATCTGATGCGCGCCAGCGCCTTTCGCCGCTACCTGGCGGACGAAGCCCGCGCCGGGGCCGAGCCGACCGCGTCGCGGCTGTCCACCCTGAGCCCGTCGCTGCTGCTGGACCTGATGCGCTTCGAGCACGAAGGCCAGGGCAGCGGCCTGCTCGAAGTGCTGGCCGCGAGCATCCGCCACGCGCGCCGGCTGCTGGTGCACCTGCAGGCGCGCGACCGCGTGCTGCCGCTGACGCTTTTCCCGGTCGAGCGGCTGGTGCACAGCCCGGTGCCGCTGCCCGAGCTGCTGGCGCTGCCGCTGGACGAGCTGCAGGTGCTGCACGTCGAGCCCGCGCTGCTGCGCCCGCCCGGCGACCGCGTCGGCGCGCTGGTGGGCGAGGCGGCGCAGTACCACCCGCTGCCGGCGCTGTGCTGGGAAGTCGCGCTGCGCGGCGTGCGCGCCGAGCTGCTGCCCGAGATCGCCGGGCAGGCCGCGTACCGCATCGCACCCGGCGCCGACCTGCATCTGCCGGCGCCGGGCGGCTCGCTCGGCGATGCCGCGGCGCGGCTGCGGCGCGAGCCGACGCGGGCCGACGACATCGCCCGCTGGCCCGGCTTCGACGACGACCGCGCCCGCCGCCTGCTCAACGGCCTGTACCTGCAGGCGGCGCTGATCGTCAGCCGCGCCCACCCGGCGGCCACCAACGACGGCTGGCGCAGCACCGACGCCCTGCCGGGCTGAGAGACTGAGAGGCGCCCGGCAGCCCGCCGGCTTGCCCCGGCTTCGTCGGGCTGCGGGCCGCGCGCTCAGCGCGACGCCAGCACCTCCCAGCGCTGCATCGCCGCCGCCAGTTCGTCGTCGATCTGCGCGTAGCGCGCGCGCAGTGCCGCCACCGCCTGCGGCTCGCGCGTGTACAGCTCCTGCCCGGCCAGGCGCTCGCCGATCGTGCGCTGCTCGGCTTCGAGCGCGTCGATGCGCTCGGGCAGTTCGTCCAGCTCGCGCTGCTCCTTGAAGCTGAGCTTGCGCGGCGGCGCTGATGCCGCGGCTGCGCCGGCGGCTGCTGCCGTGGAGGCCGCATCGGCAGCCGCGGATGCGGCCGGGGCCGCAGCCGCAGCCGCAGCCGCTGCCGCAGCCGCCGGCCGCGCGCGCGCCCGCTGGCGCTGCCAGTCCTCCCAGCCGCCTTCGTACTCGCGCCAGCGGCCGGGGGCGTCGTCGCCCTCCCAGGCGACGGTGCTGGTGACCACGCGGTCGAGGAAGCGCCGGTCGTGGCTGACCAGGAACACCGTGCCGGCGTAGGCCTGCAGCAGTTCCTCCAGCAGCTCGAGGGTGTCGATGTCGACGTCGTTGGTCGGCTCGTCCAGCACCAGCAGGTTGGCCGGCAGCGCGAACAGCCGTGCCAGCAGCAGCCGGTTGCGCTCGCCGCCCGACAGCGTGCGCACCGGCGCGCGCGCGCGCTGCGGCGGGAACAGGAAGTCGCCGAGGTAGGCGATCACGTGCCGGCGCCGGCCGCCGATCTCGACCCAGTCGCTGCCCGGGCTGACGCTTTCGGCCAGTGTCGCGTCCGGGTCGAGCCGGCTGCGCTGCTGGTCGAAGTAGGCCACCTGCAGGTTCGTGCCGCGCCGCACCCGGCCGGCGGTGGGCTCGAGCTCGCCCAGGATCAGCCGCAGCAGCGTGGTCTTGCCGGCGCCGTTGGGGCCGATCAGCCCGATCTTGTCGCCGCGCAGGAAGGTGGCCGAGAAGCCCTGCACCACCGGCGGCGCGCCCGGTGCCCAGGCAAAGCCGGCGTCTTCGAGCTCGGCCACGATGCGGCCGCTGCGCATGCCGGCGTCGATCGCCAGCAGCGCCTGGCCGAGCGCCTCGCGCCGCTGCGCGCGCTGCGCGCGCAGGCCCTGCAGCCGCTGCACCCGCGCCACGCTGCGCGTGCGCCGCGCCTCGACGCCCTGGCGCACCCAGGCTTCCTCCTGCGCCAGCAGCTTGTCGGCGCGCGCGGCGGCCGCGGCCTCGGCCGCCAGCTCCTCGTCGCGGCGGCGCTCGAAGGCGGCGAAGTTGCCCGGGTAGGTACGCAGCCGGCCGCGGTCGAGCTCGACGATCGTGGTGGCCACCGCGTCGAGGAAGGCGCGGTCGTGGCTGACCACCACCACCGCGCCGCCGAAGCCCTGCAGCCAGCCTTCGAGCCAGGCGATCGCGTCCAGGTCGAGGTGGTTGGTGGGCTCGTCG
>JAFEFZ010000125.1 GCA_018240325.1 Pseudomonadota bacterium | reverse complement strand
GGGCCGCTACAGCGACGCCTACATGGTCAACTGGGTCGCCAACGTGTTCCCCGGCATCCTCGGCCGCACCTGCGACCGGCCCTGCGAGCCGGCCTGCCGGCGCGGCCGGGTCGAGGAACAGAACCTGGCCAAGCCCGAGCCGGTGGCGATCTGCCGCTTGAAGCGCGTGGCCGCCGACCACAAGGACGACATCCGCGCGCGGCTGCCGCAGTCGGCGCCGGCCAACGGACGGCGCGTGGCCTGCGTCGGCGCCGGACCGGCGTCGCTGACGGTGGCGCGCGACCTGGCGCCGCTGGGTTACGAGGTGACGGTGTTCGACGCCGAGCCCAAGGCCGGCGGCTTCATGTGGTCGCAGATCCCGCGCTTCCGGCTGCCCGAGAGCGTGATCGACGAGGAGACCGGCTACATCCTCGACATGCCGCACGTGCGCTTCGCCGCCGGCCGGCGCATCGAGTCGATGAAGGCGCTGCTGGCCGAAGGCTTCGATGCGGTGTTCGTCGGCTGCGGCGCGCCGCGCGGGCGCGACCTGGACATCCCCGGCCGCCGGGAGGCCGGCGCGCACATCCACGTCGGCATCGAGTGGCTGGCCTCGGTGTCATTCGGGCACGTGACGCGCGTGCAGCCGCGCGTGATCGTGCTCGGCGGCGGCAACACCGCGATGGACTGCTGCCGCTCGGCGCGCCGGCTGGGCGGCATCGACGTCAAGGTCGTCGTGCGCAGCCCCTTCGACGCGATGAAGGCCTCGCCGTGGGAG
Organism: Pseudomonadota bacterium; assembly: GCA_018240325.1. GTDB lineage: Bacteria > Pseudomonadota > Gammaproteobacteria > Burkholderiales > Burkholderiaceae_C > Rubrivivax. The sequence continues at coordinate 5,378 of JAFEFZ010000125.1, read as the reverse complement.
AAGGAAGACGCGATGCACGAAGGCATCCCGATCATCGACAACCATGTGCCCAAGGCCTTCGTGCACGAGGGCGGCAGGCTGGTCGGCATGCGCTTCGAGATCGTCGAGGCGGTGGTCGACGCGCAGGGCCGGCGCAGCCTGCAGCCCACCGGGCGCGAGGCGATCCTCGACTGTGACGAGGTGCTGGTGGCGGTCGGCCAGGAGAACGCGTTCCCGTGGATCGAGCGCGACGCCGGCATCCGCTTCGACAAGTGGGGGCTGCCGGTGCTGAACGCGGCGACGCTGCAATCGACGCGGGCGAACGTGTTCTTCGGCGGCGACGCCGCCTTCGGGCCGAAGAACATCATCACCGCAGTGGCGCAGGGCCACGAGGCGGCGGTGTCGATCGACCGCTTCCTGAACGGCGAGGACGTGGCGCAGCGCCCGCCGCCGATGACCACGCTGGTGTCGCAGAAGATGGGCATCCACGAGTGGAGCTACGACAACGCGGTGTCGGACGACGCGCGCTTCAAGGTGCCGTGGGTCAAGGCCGAGGCCGCGCTCGCGGCGATCGGCGTCGAAGTCGAGCTCGGCTTCGACGAGGCCACCGCCTGGCGCGAGGCGCAGCGCTGCCTGAACTGCGACGTGCAGACCCGGTTCACCGACCGGCTGTGCATCGAGTGCGACGCCTGCGTCGACATTTGCCCGACCGACTGCATCACCTTCACCGCCAACGGCGACGAGGCCGAGCTGCGCACCCGGCTGAAGGCGCCGGCCGAAAACTTCGAGCAGCTGCTGTACGTGAGCGGCGCGCTGAAGACCGGCCGGGTGATGGTCAAGGACGAGAACGTGTGCCTGCACTGCGGCCTGTGCGCCGAGCGCTGCCCGACCGGCGCCTGGGACATGCAGAAGTTCCTGCTGCAGCTGACGCACGCCGGGCCCGGCTGCCGCGACCTCGAGACCGAGGTGGAGGTGCTGCTGTGAAGCCGATCCGCGCGGTCAACGACTTCGTCGTCAAGTTCGCCAACGTCAACGGCTCGGGCTCGGCTTCGGCCAACGAGCTGTTCGCCAAGGCGATCATCCGCATGGGCGTGCCGGTCAGCCCGCGCAACATCTTCCCGAGCAACATCCAGGGCCTGCCCACCTGGTACGAGGCGCGCGTCAGCGAAGCCGGCTGGCTCGGGCGGCGCGGCGGCGTCGACCTGGCGGTGGCGATGAACCCGCAGACCTGGGCGCAGGACGTGGCCGAGGTCGAGACCGGCGGCTGCCTGTTCTACGACTCGACCCGGCCGATCCCGGCGAGCGCGCTGCGCGACGACCTGCTCGCGATCGGCATGCCGATCACCGAGATCTGCAACGCCGCCTACGACGACCCGCGCCAGCGCCAGCTGTTCAAGAACATCCTGTACGTCGGCGCGCTGGCCCAGCTGCTGGGCATCGAGATCGGCGTGATCGAGCAGTTGTTCAGCGAGCAGTACCGCGGCAAGGAGCGGCTGCTCGGCGCCAACGTGCGCGCGCTGCACCTGGGGCGCGACTTCGCCGCCGAGCACCTGCGCGACCTGCCGATGGGGCTGCGCATCGAGCGCCGCGACAAGGTGGGCCGGCGCATCCTGGTCGACGGCAACAGTGCGGCGGCGCTGGGCTGCGTGTGGGGCGGCGCGACGGTGTGCGCCTGGTACCCGATCACGCCGTCGTCGTCGGTGGCCGAGGCCTTCGGGCGCTGGTGCGCGAAGCTGCGCACCGACCCCGCCACCGGCGAGCACCGCTACGCGATCGTGCAGGCCGAGGACGAGATCGCGTCGATCGGCATGGTCACGGGGGCCGGCTGGAACGGCGCGCGCGCCTTCACCGCCACCTCCGGCCCGGGCGTGAGCCTGATGACCGAGTTCATCGGCCTGGCGTACTTCGCCGAGATCCCGGCGGTGATCATCAACGTGCAGCGCGGCGGGCCGTCCACCGGCATGCCCACGCGCACCCAGCAGGCCGACATCCTGAGCTGCGCGTATGCGTCGCACGGCGACACCCGGCATGTGCTGCTGTTCCCGCAGGACCCGACCGAGTGCTTCGAGCACGCGGCCGCGGCGCTCGACCTGGCCGAGCGGCTGCAGACCCCGGTGTTCGTGATGACCGACCTGGACATCGGCATGAACCAGCGCCTGTGCGAGCCCTTCGCCTGGGACGACGCGCGCCGCTACGACCGCGGCAAGGTCATGACGGCCGAGATGCTGGAATCGGGCCGCGACTTCGGCCGCTACAAGGACGTCGACGGCGACGGCATCCCGTGGCGCACGCTGCCCGGGACGCACCCTTCCCGCGGCAGCTACTTCACGCGCGGCACCACGCGCGACGAGTACGCACGCTACTCCGAGACCGGGCGCGACTACCTGCGCAACGTGCAGCGGCTGGCCGACAAGTTCCGCACCGCGGCCACGCTGGTGCCGCAGCCGGTGCCGCGCGCGGCGGCGCGCAAGACGCGCCTGGGCGTGATCTACTTCGGCAGCACCAGCCCGGCGATGGACGAGGCGCTGCACCGGCTGGCGCACGGGCACGACATCCATGTCGATGCGCTGCGGCTGCGCGCGTACCCGTTCCCGGCGAGCGTGCCCGAATTCATCGACGCGCACGACGAGGTCTTCGTCGTCGAGCAGAACCGCGACGCGCAGATGAGGAGCCTGTTGATCAACGAGCTCGGGGTCGCGCCGGCCAAGCTGTTCGCGGTGCTGCACTACGACGGCACGCCGATCACCGCGCGCTTCATCACCCGCGCGATCGAGCTGCACGTGCAGGCGCGCCGCAACGAGATCGCGCGCCGCGCGAGGAGCACATGACCTACATCGCCAAGCCCCGGCTGCACCACCCGACGCTGCAGAAGAACCGCGTCGGCTACACCCGGCGCGACTACGAAGGCAAGATCAGCACGCTGTGCGCCGGCTGCGGCCACGACAGCATCTCGGCGGCGATCATCCAGGCCTGCTGGCAGCTCGACATCCAGCCGCACCGCGTGGCCAAGCTGTCGGGCATCGGCTGCAGCAGCAAGACGCCCGATTACTTCCTCGGCGCGAGCCACGGCTTCAACAGCGTGCACGGCCGCATGCCCAGCGTGCTCACCGGTGCCAACCTGGCCAACCGCGAGTTGCTGTACCTGGGCATCTCGGGCGACGGCGATTCGGCGTCGATCGGGCTGGGCCAGTTCGCGCATTCGATCCGGCGCGGCGTGCGCATGGTCTACATCGTCGAGAACAACGGCGTCTACGGCCTGACCAAGGGCCAGTTCAGCGCCACCGCCGACCGCGGCTCCAAGTCCAAGAAGGGCGTGGTCAACGCCGATTCGCCGGTCGACCTGGTCGGCATGGCGCTGCAACTCGGCGCCACCTACGTGGCGCGCGGCTTCAGCGGCGACAAGGCGCAGCTGGTGCCGCTGATCGAAGGCGCGATCCGCCACGGCGGCGCCGCCTTCATCGACGTGATCAGCCCGTGCGTGGCCTTCAACAACCACGAGGGCAGCACCCGCAGCTACGACTACGTGCGCGCGCACAACGACGCGGTCAGCCGCATCGACTTCATCGACCTCGCGCAGGAGCTGAAGGCCGAGCCGGCGCCGGGCGAAGTGCTCGAGCTGCCGCAGCGCGACGGCAGCGTGATGCGGCTGCGCAAGCTGCACCCGGAATACGACCCGACCGACCGCATCGCGGCGATGAACCACGTGTACGCGCTGCAGGCGCGCGGCGAGGTGGTGACGGGGTTGCTCTACATCGAGCCCGATGCCACCGACCTGCACGCGGCGCTGAACACCGCGGCGACGCCGCTGAACCGGCTCGGCGAGGCCGAGCTGTGCCCGGGCGCGGCCGCGCTGGAGAAGATCAACGCGGCGCTGCGCTGAGGGCGGGCCGCGCTGCCGGCACGCCGGCGATTCGGATACAGGTGGGCGCTGCGCCGGATCGGCCGGTGCTGCTCGGGCCGGATGGCGCCGCACGCCGGGATCCGTCGCTGGTCGGGATCCGTGATCGCAGATGTCGGTCGTCTTTACAGCGGCTTCGCCCCGGGCGCTTCGGTGCCGCGATCGGCCGGTGCTAAGTCTTTGATTTCACGTGCAGAACCGGGTGCCTTAGGGTCCGGGCAGGCTTCTTGCAAGGCTGCTGCGTCATCCGACGTCCACTCAGGAGCATCCATGAAGAACCTGTTCAAACTGACGGCCATCGCCGGCGGCTTCTTGCTGGCAACCCAGGCCGGCGCGGCTATCGTCGTCGACTATCCCAACTTCTCCAGCGTCGCCGGCCTGACTCTCAACGGAAACGCGGCACAGGTCGGCAGCGTGTTGCGGGTGACGCCCGCCATCAACGGCCAGTCCGGCAGCGCGTTCTCGACCAGCACCGTTTCGCTCGCTTCGGGCGCGTCCTTCAGCACCCACTTCCAGTTCCGCTTTACGAGTCCGGGGGGCGCGTGCGACGGGCAGGGTTGCGGCGCGGACGGGCTGGTGTTCGTAGTGCAGACGGTCGGCAACAACGTCGGGGGCTCGGGCGGCGGGATCGGCTACCAGGGCATCAACAACAGCGTCGGCGTCGAGTTCGATACTTGGAACAACGGGTCCGGCGACAACAACAGCAGCAACCACATCGGCATCGACCTCAACGGCAACGTGAATTCGGTCGCACTGACCGAAGTCACGGAGGCCGACATGAACGCCGGCGACATCTGGAACGCCTGGGTGGACTACAACAGCGCGACCCAGTTGCTCGAAGCTCGTCTGACACGCTCCGGCACCCGGCCAGGTGCGGCTCTCGTGTCGCATACGGTGAACTTGGCGTCGGTGTTGGGCACGACCAATGCCTTCGTCGGATTCACGTCGGGAACGGGCGCAGCGCATGCCAACCACGATGTGCTGTCGTGGACGCTCGACAACAGCTACGCGCCGATCGGCGAAGTCCCGGAGCCGGGCTCGCTGTTGCTGCTGGGCAGCGGGATCGCGCTGATCGGCGCGTCGCGCCGGCGTCGCAGGGCCTGATCGGCCGGATCGGCATCGCGCATTGATGAGCCCCGGCGCGATTGCGCGGGGGTGCTCGGGAAATGTGCGCTGCGGCGCCCGCGCCCGGCGGCGCGTCCGGGCTTCAGCCCTCGGCGATCGGCTCGCCGTTGACCCGTGTCTGGCCGGCCTTGTTGTCCACCGTCAGGTTCGCGTCGTACCAGGTCAGCGTCGGCCGCACGCCGAAGGTGGCGGTGTATTCCACCAGCTTCTCTTCGGTGAACCAGGCCTCGGCGGCGGCGCGGCTCTCCCACAGGTAGACGCCGCCGGCGCCGTCGTCGCCGCGCACGTAGTCCTTGCTGATCAGGCCGCGCGCGCCGAGCTTGCGGAACTTGGGCGCCGAGCGCTTGGCGATCTCGATGAACTGCTCGGCCGAAGG
>JAFEFZ010000124.1 GCA_018240325.1 Pseudomonadota bacterium | reverse complement strand
GACGCAGTGGGGGTTTGCTGAAGAAGCGCGCCGGCGGTGCCGGCAAAGCCGACGAGGGGGTGGCCGGCGGAGTGAATAAGAATTTGGCTGAACGGAGTTGGCCACCCCGTCGGCGGCCCCGTGCGCCACGTTTTCGCGTAGGAACGGCTGCAAGTGGTGAAACGATGAACGGCCGCAACGGACCGCGAACCGACAGCGAAGGACCGGCTTCGCGTCACTGCGCCACGATCGCGGCGCCAGCCGCCAGCCGCCATGCGCCGGCAACGGCGGCACCATCCCCGCCGATGCCCGCGCCGCCGAGCCGGCGCGACACACGCGGAGCCGGAAGCGGGAAAACCATGCGCGAGACCGGTGCCGCCCGATCGGGTGGCCGGCGGCGTGGCGCGATACTTGCGCATCGCCGCACGGCGGCGTACCCGCCTTGACCATGAAGTTCTCCGACCTGCCCCAGCTGGGCACCGAACTGCAGCGCCGGCTGCTCGACCACCTGGGCGTCGCGCCCGCCGATGCCACCGATGCCGACCTGATGATCGGCCTGGCGCAACTCGTGCGCGAGCGCCTGTCGCAGCGCTGGGCCGCCTCGCAGGCTGCGGAGCACGGCAGCCGGCGCGTGTACTACCTGTCGATGGAATTCCTGATGGGCCGCGCGCTGGGCAATGCGCTCGACGCGCTCGGCCTGGCCGGCGACGCCGCCGCGGCGCTGCGCACGCTGGCGCGCCGGCTCGAGGACGTGCAGCAGCAGGAGGCCGACGCCGGGCTGGGCAACGGCGGCCTCGGCCGGCTCGCGGCCTGCTTTCTCGACTCGATGGCCACGCTCGACCTGCCCTGCTTCGGCTACGGCATCCGCTACGAATACGGCATGTTCGCGCAGACCATCGCCGACGGCCGCCAGGTCGAGCTGCCCGACCCCTGGCTCGCGGACGGCACGCCGTGGGAGTTTCCGCGCCGGCACGTGCTCTATCCGGTGCGCTTCGGCGGCCACGTCGAGCACAGCGGCGGCATCTCGCGCTGGGTGCCGGCGGCCGAAGTCAGCGCCAAGGCCTACGACATGGTGGTGCCGGGCCACGGCACCGAGCACGTGGGCACGCTGCGCCTGTGGAAGGCGGCGGCACCGGTCTTCCTGGACCTGCATGCCTTCAACAGCGGCGACTACGCGCGCGCCGCCGCGGTCAAGAACGAGTTCGAGAACATCTCGTGGGTGCTGTACCCGAACGACAGCACGCCGGCCGGCCGCGAGCTGCGGCTGCGCCAGGAGTACTTCTTCACGAGCGCGTCGATCCAGGACATCGTCGCGCGCCACCTGGCCGAGCACCGCCGCTTCGACAACCTGGCCGACAAGGCCGCGATCCACCTGAACGACACCCACCCGGCAATCGGCGTGGCCGAGCTGATGCGCCTCTTGTGCGACGAGCACGCGCTGCCGTGGGAGGCGGCCTGGGCGATCACGCAGCGCGCGTTCAGCTACACCAACCACACGCTGATGCCCGAGGCGCTCGAGACCTGGCCGGTCGCGCTGGTGCAGCACGTGCTGCCGCGGCACTACGAGATCATCCTGCGCATCAACCAGGCCTTCCTCGACTTCGCCACCGCGCGCCGGCCCTACGACAACGAGTTCTTGCAGCGCTTGTCGCTGATCGACGAAAGCGGCGAGCGCCGGCTGCGCATGGCGCACCTGGCGATCGTGGGCAGCCACAAGGTCAACGGCGTGTCGGCGCTGCACTCCGATCTGCTGGTGCAGACGATCTTCGCCGACTTCGCCCAGCTGTGGCCCGACCGCTTCACCAACATGACCAACGGCGTCACGCCGCGGCGCTGGCTGGCGCAGTGCAACCCGGGGCTCGCGGCGCTGCTCGACCGCCACATCGGCCGGCGCTGGCGGCTCGACCTGGACCAGCTCGCGCGGCTCGCGCCCTTCGCCGACGACGAGTTCTTCCGCGAAGCCTTCCTCGCCGTCAAGTTCGAGAACAAGCGCCGGCTCGCGGCGCTGATCCTCGCGGCCACCGGCCAGCGTGTCGACCCGGCCAGCCTGTTCGACGTGCAGGTCAAGCGCATCCATGAATACAAGCGCCAGTTGCTGAACCTGCTGCACCTGATCAGCCGCTGGCTCGAGATCATCGAGCAGCCGCAGGCCGACTGGGTGCCGCGCACCGCGGTCTTCGCCGGCAAGGCGGCGTCCAGCTACCACATGGCCAAGCAGGTGATCCGCCTGGTGCACGACGTGGGCCGCATCGTCAACCACGACCCGCGCGTCGGCGACCGGCTGAAGGTGGTGTTCGTGCCGAACTACGGCGTGTCGGTGGCCGAGGTGATCATGCCCGGCGCCGACCTGTCCGAGCAGATCTCCACCGCCGGCACCGAGGCCTCGGGCACCGGCAACATGAAGCTCGCGCTCAACGGCGCGCTGACCGTCGGCACCGACGACGGCGCCAACATCGAGATCCGCGAGGCGGTAGGCGACGCCAACATCTTCATCTTCGGCCAGAGCGCCGCGCAGGTGGCCGAGCGCCGTGCCGCCGGCTGGCGCCCGCGCGAGCTGCACGATGCGCACCCGCGGCTGCCGGCGGTGCTGGGCGCGCTCGACTCGGGCGGCTTCTCGCCCGAGGAGCCCGGCCGCTACCGCGATCTGGTGGCGTCGCTGCTCGACGGCGGCGACCACTACCAGCTGCTGGCCGACTACGACGCCTACATCGCCGCGCAGGACCGGGTGGACGAGCTCTTCCGCGACCGCCACGCGTGGGCGCGCGCCGCGATCCTGAACGTCGCCGCGATGGGCCCGTTCTCGGCCGACCGCACGATCCGCGCGTACGCGCGCGACATCTGGGCGGTGGCGCCTGCCGTCGGGCCTGGGGCGGCCCAATGCTGAGCGAGGACGATGCCTGGCTGCTCGCGCAGGGGCGCCACGCCGACCCCTTCGCCGCGCTCGGGCCGCACGCGTTGCCCGACGGCCGCCGCCGGCTGGCGGTGCTGCTGCCCGGCGCGCGAGCGGTCCAGGCCGTGGCCGGCGACGGCGGCGCGCTGCTGGCCGAGCTGGCGCCGCGCAACGACGCGGGCCTGTTCGAAGGCGTGATCGAAGCGGATCTGGCGGCCGCCGGCGGCTACCGGCTGCGCGTGCACCGGCGCAGCGGCGGCCCGACGCTGCAGGACGACCCCTACCGCTTCGGCCCGGTGCTGGGCGAGGTCGACGCCTGGCTGCTGGCCGAGGGTTCGCACCTGCGGCCCTATCTGATCCTGGGCGCGACGCCGCGCGTGCACGAAGGCGTCGAGGGCTGCAGCTTCGCGGTGTGGGCGCCCAACGCGCGCCGGGTCAGCGTGGTCGGCGACTTCAACCACTGGAACCCGGTGCAGCACCCGATGCGGCTGCGGCGCGAATGCGGCGTGTGGGAGATCTTCCTGCCCGGCGTGGCCGCCGGCGCGCGCTACAAGTTCGACCTGGTCGGCGCGCACGGCGAAGCGCTGCCGCAGAAGGTGGACCCGTACGCGCGCCAGGCCGAGCTGCGCCCGGCCAGCGCCAGCATCGTCGCGCCGCTGCCGGCGCCGGCCGCGCCGGCGCCCGAGCGCCGGCGCGCCAATGCGCTGGATGCGCCGATCAGCATCTACGAAGTGCATCTGGGTTCGTGGCGGCGCGTGGTCGAGCAAGGCAACCGCTGGCTCGACTGGGACGAGCTGGCCGACCAGCTGGTGCCCTACGCCGCGTGGATGGGCTTCACCCACCTCGAGCTGCTGCCGGTGACCGAGCACCCCTTCGACGGCTCGTGGGGCTACCAGACGCTGGGGCTGTACGCGCCTACTGCGCGCTTCGGCCCGCCCGAAGGCCTGCGCCGCTTCGTGCAGCGCGCGCACGACGCCGGCCTGGGCGTGATCGTCGACTGGGTGCCGGCGCACTTCCCCACCGACGAGCACGGCCTGGCGCGCTTCGACGGCAGTGCGCTGTACGAATACGCCGACCCGCGCGAAGGCTTCCACCACGACTGGCACACGCTGATCTACAACTTCGCGCGCACCGAGGTGCGCAACTTCCTGGTCGGCAGCGCGCTGTACTGGATCGAGCGCTACGGCATCGACGGGCTGCGCGTCGATGCGGTGGCGTCGATGCTGTACCGCGACTACAGCCGCAAACCCGGCGAATGGGTGCCCAATGTCTATGGCGGGCGCGAGAACCTCGAGGCGATCGGCTTCCTGCGCCGCGCCAACCAGGTGATCGGCGAGCAGTGCCCGCAGGCGATCACCGTGGCCGAGGAATCGACCGCCTTCCCCGCCGTGTCGCGCCCGCCCTACACCGGCGGGCTGGGCTTCCACTTCAAGTGGAACATGGGTTGGATGAACGACACGTTGCGCTACATCGCGCGCGACCCGGTGCACCGCCGGCACCACCACCGCGAGTTGAGCTTCGGCCTGATGTACGCGTTCAGCGAGAACTTCGTGCTGCCGCTGTCGCACGACGAGGTGGTGCACGGCAAGGGCTCGCTGCTCGGCAAGATGCCCGGCGACCGCTGGCAGCAATTCGCGAACCTGCGCGCCTACTTCGGCTTCATGTGGGGCCACCCGGGCAAGAAGCTGCTGTTCATGGGCGGCGAATTCGCGCAGCAGCGCGAATGGGATCATGACTCGAGCCTGGACTGGCACCTGACGCACGAGCCGCTGCACGCCGGCGTGCAGCACCTCGTGCGCGACCTGAACCGGCTGCTGCGCGCCTGCCCGGCGCTGCACGAGTACGACGTGCGCGCCGAAGGCTTCGAGTGGATCGCGCACAGCGACGCCGCCCACAGCGTGCTCAGCTTCGTGCGCCACGGCCGCGACGGCAGCGCGCCGGTGCTGGTGCTGTGCAACTTCACGCCGGTCGTGCGGCGCGGCTGGCGCGTCGGCGTGCCGCGGCCGGGCGGCTGGCACGAGCGGCTGAACACCGACTCGGCCCACTACGGCGGCAGCAACGTCGGCACCCCGGTCGCGTGGAGCGAGCCGGTCGGCTGCAACGAGCGGCCGCAGTCGATCCTGATCGACCTGCCGCCGCTGGCCAGCGTGTTCTTCGAGTGGCAGGCTTGAGCGGGCCGGCGCAGCGCCTGGACGCCGGCCGCCCCTGGCCGCTGGGCGCGAGCCTCGACGCCGACGGCATCAACTTCGCCGTCCCCAGCACGCACGCCACCGCGATCGAGCTGTGCGTGTACGGCGACGACGGCCGCAGCGAGCGCTGGCGCGCGCCGCTGCCGGCGCGCACCGACGACGTGTGGCACGGCCGGCTGCCCGGCGCCGGCGCCGGGCTGGTCTACGGGCTGCGCGCGCACGGCCCGTGGGCGCCGCGCGAAGGCCAGCGCTTCAACCCGGCCAAGCTGCTGCTCGACCCCTGGGCGCGCGAGATCGTCGGCGAGTTCCGCTGGGACCCGCGCCACCGCGGCGACGACGCGGCCGACCCGGCGCGGCCCGACCCGCGCGACAACGCCGACGTGGCCTGCAAGGCGCGCGTGGTCGGCGACGACGGCTTCGACTGGGGCGACGATGCGTCGCCGCGCACCGCCTGGGCGAACACCGTGCTGTACGAAGTGCATGTGCGCGGCTTCAGCCGGCGCCACCCCGGCGTGCCCGCGGCGCAGCGCGGCAGCTTCGCCGCGCTCGCCGGCGACGCCGCGATCGCGCACTTCCGGCGCCTGGGCGTGACCGCGCTCAGCCTGCTGCCGGTGCAGCAGTTCATCAGCGAGGAGCGGCTGGTGCGCCTGGGCCTGGCCAACTACTGGGGCTACAACACGCTCGGCTTCTTCTGCCCGCACCCGGCCTACGGCAGCGCCGGCGGCGGGCAGGCGCTGCGCAACGAGTTCCGCACGATGGTGCGCCGGCTGCACGCCGCCGGGCTGGAAGTGATCCTCGACGTGGTCTACAACCACAGCGCCGAGACCGACGAGCTCGGCCCGACGCTGAGCTGGCGCGGCCTGGACAACGCCGGCTGGTACCGCCTCGACCCCGACGACCGCGCGCGCTACGACAACCCCACCGGCTGCGGCAATGCCTTCGACCTGCGCACGCCGCGCGTGCTGCAGATGGTGATGGACAGCCTGCGCTGGTGGGTCGAGCAGATGCACGTGGACGGCTTTCGCTTCGACCTGGCGCCGGTGCTCGGCCGCGGCGACGCCGGCTTCGATCGCCGCGCCGCCTTCTTCGCCGCGCTCGCGCAGGACCCGGTGCTCGCGCGCGTGAAGCTGATCGCCGAGCCCTGGGACATCGGCCCGGGCGGCTACCAGCTCGGCAACTTCCCGACCGGCTGGCGCGAGTGGAACGACCAGTTCCGCGACACGGTGCGCGCGTTCTGGCTCGGCCACCCGGCCGACCGCGGCGGCTTCGCGCAGCGGCTGTGCGCGTCGTCGGACCGGTTCCAGCAGCGCCTGCGGCTGCCGTCGGCCTCTGTCAACTTCGTGACCGCGCACGACGGCTTCACGCTGCGCGACCTGGTCAGCTACGACCAGCGCCACAACCAGGCCAACGGCGAGGACAACCGCGACGGCCACGCGCACAACCTGAGCTGGAACTGCGGCGCCGAAGGCGACAGCGCCGACCCGGCGGTGCGGCAGCGGCGCGCGCGCCTGCAGCGTGCGCTGCTGGCGACGCTGCTGCTCGCGCAGGGCACGCCGATGCTGGGTGCCGGCGACGAGCTGGGCCACAGCCAGCGCGGCAACAACAACGCCTACTGCCAGGACAACGAGCTGAGCTGGCTGGCCTGGGCGCAGGCCGACGAGGCCCTCGTCGAATGGACTGCGGCGCTGGTCGCGCTGCGCCGGCACGCGCGCCTGTTCCCGGATGCGTGGCTCAACGGCCAGGCTGACGCCGCCGGCCGCACCGACCTGGCCTGGCTGCGGGCCGACGGCCAGCCGCTCGCGCCCGCCGACTGGCACGACCCCACCGACCGCGTGCTCGGCGCGTTGTTCGGCACCCCGGCCGACGGCGGGCCGCCGTGGCTGCTGCTGGTCAACGGCGGGCGCGACGACGCCGACATGCAACTGCCCGAAGGCCGCTGGCGGCTGGTGCTGGACACCGCCGCCGGCGTGGTCGTGGGCCAGGGCGGCGACACCGCGACGCCGCCGCTGGCAGGCCGGTGCCCGCTGCCGGCGCACGGCGTGCGGCTGCTGCGCCGGCTGGACCGCTGAAACCCCGATGCGCCTGCCCCGCGCCAGCGGCATCCTGCTGCACCCGAGCTCGCTGCCCGGGCCGCACGGCAGCGGCGACTTCGGCGCCGGCGCCTACGGCTTCGTCGACTGGCTGGTGCAGGCGGGCGTGGCGCTGTGGCAGGTGCTGCCGCTGGGCGTCGCCGGCGCCGGCAACAGCCCCTATGCGAGCCCGTCGGCCTTCGCCGGCAACCCGATGCTGGTCGACCTGCACGAGCTGCAGGCCTGCGGCTGGCTCGACGCCGACGACCTGCTGCCCGACGCCGGGCTGCGCGACGCGATGGTCGATTTCGCGGCCGTGGCACCGTTTCGCGAGCAGCGCCTGCAGCGCGCGGCGCAGCGCTTCTTCGAGCGCGGCGCCGGCGATCCGCGCTGGGCCGACTACCAGGCCTTCTGCGTGCGCCACGCCGGCTGGCTCGACGATTTCGCGCTGTTCATGGCGCTGAGCGAAGCCCACGGCTGGATCGACTGGGCCGACTGGGAGCCGGCGCTGGTGACGCGCGAGCCGCAGGCGCTGGCGCAGGCACGGGAGCGCCACGCCGCGCGCTGCGACTTCTGGCGCTTCGGCCAGTGGTGCTTCCATCGCCAGTGGCTGGCGCTGCGCGGCTATGCCAACGCCCGCGGCGTGCGCATCGTCGGCGACGCGCCGATCTTCGTCGGCCGCCACAGCGCCGACGTCTGGGCGCACCAGGCGTTGTTCGAGCTCGATGCCGGCGCGCGCTCCACGGTGGTGGCCGGCGTGCCGCCGGACTACTTCAGCGCCACCGGCCAGCGCTGGGGCAACCCGCTGTACCGCTGGAGCGCGCACGCCGCCGACGGCTACGCGTGGTGGATCCAGCGGCTGGCCGCCACCTTTGAACTGGTCGATGTGGTGCGCATCGACCACTTCCGCGGCTTTGCCGGCTGCTGGGAGATCCCGGCCGCCGAACCCACCGCCGTCAACGGCCGCTGGCGCGAAGGGCCGGGCGAAGCGCTGTTCGCCGCGGTGCAAGCCGCGCTCGGGCGGTTGCCGGTCATCGCCGAGGACCTGGGGCTGATCACGCCGGATGTCGAGGTGCTGCGCCGGCGCTTCGCCTTCCCCGGCATGCGCGTGCTGCAGTTCGCCTTCGGCGGCGGCGCCGACAACCGCTTCCTGCCGCACTACCACGAGCTCGACAGCGTGGTCTATCCGGGCACCCACGACAACGACACCTGCGTCGGCTGGTGGGCCACGGCCACGCCGCACGAGCGCGAATTCGCCGCGGCCTACCTGGGGGTGAACGGCCACGACATCGCCGCGACGATGGTGCGCACGGCCTTCGCGTCGGTGGCCGACACCGCCGTGGTCGCGATGCAGGACCTGCTCGGTCTGGACAGCCGCGCGCGCATGAACTTCCCCGGCCAGAGCAGCGGCTGGTGGACCTGGCGCTTGCCGCCCGGCGCGCTGACGGCCGAACTCGCGCGGCTGATGTCCACGCTGGGCCGGCTGTACGACCGCACGCCGCCGGGCCGGCTCGCGTGGCCGCGCGGCTGAAGGCCGCCCGCAGCCCAGCCCGGGCGCGCCTGCGCGCTGCCCGCCACAATCGCAGCCTGCGCACCGCGAGGAGCCCCGGATGACCCGCCCCATCGAGAACCTGATCCGCGGCGTGGTCACGCAGGCGGTGACCCGGATCGCCGAGTTCAACCGCGACCACCGCCGCGCCGACGGACCGAACCCGTACCTGAGCGGCATCCACCAGCCGATGACCGCCGAATTCACGCTGACCGACCTGGCGGTGAGCGGCACGATCCCGTCCGATCTGGACGGCAGCTACCTGCGCAACGGGCCGAACCCGGTCAGGCCGCCCAACCCGGCCACCCACCACTGGTTCACCGGCACCGGCATGGTGCATGGCGTGCGCATCGAAGGCGGCCGCGCACGCTGGTACCGTAACCGCTGGATCCGCGGCCGCGAAGTCAGCGAAGCGCTCGGCGAGCCGCCGGCGCCGGGCATCCGCACCGAGGGCTTCGATGCACCCAACACCAACGTGATCGGGCATGCCGGTGCGCTGTGGGCGATCGTCGAGGCCGGCGGCAACCCGGTGCGGATCGGTCCCGAGCTGGACACGATCGCGCACGACCCCTTCGGCGGCACGCTGACGCACGCGTTCTCGGCGCACCCGCACCTCGACCCGGCCAGCGGCGAGCTGCACGCGATCTGCTACCAGGGCACGGTGCAGGACCAGGTGTGGCACGTGGTCGTCGGCACCGACGGCCGCGTGCGCCGCGAGGAGCCGATCGCCGTGCGGCACGGCCCGTCGATCCACGACTGCATGATCACGCCGCGCTGGGTGATCGTGCTCGACCTGCCGGTGACCTTCTCGATGAAGGCCTTGCTGGCGGGCCAGGCCTTCCCGTACCGCTGGAACCCGGGGCATCCGGCGCGCGTGGGTTTGCTGCCGCGCGAAGGGCGCGGCGCCGACACGATCTGGTGCGAGGTCGAGCCCTGCTACGTGTTCCACCCGGCCAACGCCTATGAGTCCGACGACGGCCGCGTGATCTTCGACGCGTGCGTGCACGACCGGATGTTCGACGGCGACCATGCCGGCCCCGTGGCACAGCACGTGCCCTTCGAGCGCTGGACCCTGGAACCGGCGGCGCGCCGGGTCGAGCGCGCGGTCGTCGACGCGGCGCCGCAGGAGTTCCCGCGCATCGACGAGCGGCGCACGGGCCTGCCCTACCGCTTCGCCTACACGGTGGCGCTGCCCGACGAGGACAACCCGGCGTTCGTCGAGGCGCAATTGCTGTACAAGCACGACCTGGCCGCCGGCACGCGCCAGGTGCACGATTTCGGCGCCGGCCAGGTGCCGGGCGAGTTCGTGTTCGTGCCGCGCAACGCGGCAGCCGCCGAGGACGACGGCTGGTTGATGGGCTTCGTGATCGACACGGCGCGCGCGACCACCGATCTGGTGATCCTCGACGCCGCGCGTTTCGAGAAGGCGCCGCAGGCGCGCATCACGATCCCGCACCGCGTGCCGCCCGGCTTTCACGGCAACTGGATCGCGGCGCGCTGAAGCGGCGAACGGGCGCCGATTCGGCGCCCGTCGGGCGCCGCCTGGCGGCGGCCACCCGGCAGCGGCAGCCTCTCAGCCGGCTTCGCGCATCGCGCGCGCAAGCGCTTCGTGCCCGCGCTGCGCCAGCGTTTCGGCGGCGCCGAGGCGGTCGCGCGGCTCCTTGTTCTGGCTGAGCTTGGCCTTGCCCACGAGCGCGCTGACCTCGATCTCGATGCCGACGATCTGGCGCAGCATCTGGTCGATGTACGCCGGCGCCGAATCGCCCATCTTCCACGGCTGCGGCTCGGCCGCTTCGTGGTGGCGGGTCAGGCGCGCGACGATGCCGCGCACGAAGCGCTCGTCGTCGCGCACGCTCAGGCGGCCGTGCGCATGCACCACCTCGTAGTTCCAGGTCGGCACCTGGCGGTGCGCCTCGTGCTTGCTCGGGTACCAGTTCGGCGACACGTAGCCGTCGGGGCCGCGAAAGACCACCAGCACCTCGGCGCCGCCGGCACACCGTTGCCACAGCGGGTTGGCGCGCGCGACATGCGCGGTCAGCCGCCCGTGCGCGCCGGCCGCCGGATCGAACTCGAAGGGGATGTGATCGGCGTCCAGCCCGTCGGGGCCATGGGTCACGAGCATGCCCAGCGGGTGCTCGCGGATCAGGCGCGCGAGCCGATCCGGGCGGGTCTCGGCGAAGTGCGATGGCAGGTACATGATGGCTGGCGGCTGTGGCGGCACACGGTGAGCGCTGCGCGCGCAGACGCGCGCCTTACGAAAAAGGCGCCCGACCGGGCGCCTTTGCGGGTTGCGCAGCGTGCGGATCAGTGCACGACCGCGATCTGCTCGCGCTTGCCGTCCTTGTAGGTGTACAGGGTCAGCGCACCGTTCTTGATGTCGCCCTTCTCGTCGAAGGCGATCGTGCCGGTCACGCCCTTGTAGTCGGTCTTGCCGACTTCCGGCAGGTACTTGGCCGGTTCGGCCGAGCCGGCCCGCTCCATCGCGCCGACCAGCACGTTGACCGCGTCGTACACGTAGGGCGCGTACAGCTGCACGTCGGTGCCGAACTTGGCCTTGAACTTCTCGCGGAACTGCTCCATCCCGACCTTGTACTCGCCCTCGACGCCGCCGGCCTCGGCGCAGACCACCTGGCCGTCGGCCATCGCGCCGGCCGCGAGCTTGGGCAACTCGCCGGTGCAGATGCCGTCGCCGCCCATGAAGTGGGCCTTGATGCCCAGCTGCTTCATCTGGCGCAGCATCGGCCCGCCCACGGCGTCCATGCCGCCGAAGAACACGATGTCGGGCTTCTTGCCCTTGATCGCGGTCAGGATCGCGGTGAAGTCGGTCGCCTTGTCGGTGGTGAACTGGCGCTCGAGCATGTTGCCGCCGGCGGCCTTGGCAGCCTTGTCGAACTCGTCGGCCAGGCCCTGGCCGTAGGCGGTGCGGTCGTCGATCACGGCGATCGTCTTGCCCTTCAGGTCGGTGACGGCGTAGCGGCCCAGCGTGCCGCCCAGGTGGACGTCGTCGGCCACCACGCGGAAGGCGGTGTTGAAGCCCTGGCGGGTGTACTTCGGGTTGGTCGACGACGGCGAGATCTGCGGGATGCCGGCCTGGTTGTAGATCTGCGAGGCGGGGATCGTGGTGCCCGAGTTCAGGTGCCCGACCACGCCCTGCACGTGCGCATCGACCAGCTTCTGCGCGACCGCGGTGCCCTGCTTCGGATCGGCCGCGTCGTCTTCGGCGAGCAGTTCGAACTTGACCTTGGAGCCGCCGATCGTCACGCCCTTGGCGTTCAGGTCGTCGATCGCCATGCGCGCGCCCATCTCGTTGTCCTTGCCGAGGTGAGCGATCGCGCCGCTGGTCGGGCCGACGTGGCCGATCTTGACGACGATCTCCGACGGCGCGGCAGGGGCGGCGGCCGACGCTGCCGGCGCGGCAGCGGTCGCGGGCGCTTCTTCCTTCTTGCCGCAGGCGGCGAGGAGCACCGCCGCCGACGCGATCACCGTCAAGGAAAGCTTGTTCATGTACCGGTTCCTGTGAATTGAGGGGTATCGAGCATCATAAGGGAAGGCCCGTCAGCCAAGAGTTAGGGTCAGCGAGGGGGTCGCAGGCGCGGGACGCAGGCAGCGGCGGCGTCAGCCGGATGCCTTGGCGCCGCCGGCCGGGTGATGGCGGATCGGCCAGCCGAACTGCTCGCAGCGGCGCCAGCGCTGCCGCGCCGCGCGCACCGCGTCGGCATCGGTGCCGACGATCTCGATCAGCCGTGCGAAGCGGCCGTCGGCCGCGTCGATCTCGGCACCGAGGTTCACCAGGACCGCCGGCCCCGGATCGGGCACGGCGCCTTCGACCAGCCAGATCGGCGTGCGCCGCAGTGCCGCCGCGTCGGTGCTGCCCGCGTGCAGCAGCAGGTGCGGCACGAAATCCTGCGGCTCGAACACCCACAGCGCGCGGTCCAGCGCGGCCAGCGTCGATGCCGGCGCGCGCACCGCCAGCGTCGAGCGCTGCCGATAGGCCTTGCGCAGCAGCCGGCACGCGAAGTGCACCGGGTCGGCCACGCCGGTGTGGAACTCGACCTGGGGCGCCACTGCGCGGCCCGCGCCGGCCTGTGCCGATCAGCCTGCGCCGGTCAGCCGGCGCGCGCCAGCAGGAACTGCGTCAGCAGCGGCACCGGCCGGCCGGTCGCCCCCTTGTTCGTGCCGCCCTTGAACGCGACTCCGGCGATGTCCAGGTGCGCCCACGGGAACTTGGCCGTGTAGCGCTTCAGGAACATCGCGGCGGTCACGGCGCCGGCGGCGCGCGGGCCGACGTTGGCCATGTCGGCGAAGTTGCTCTTCAGCGCCTCGCCGTACTCGTCGTCCAGCGGCAGCCGCCAGCACGGGTCGAGCGCGGCTTCGCCCGCGTCGAGCAGCGCCGCGGCCACCGCGTCGTCGGCGCAGAACATCCCGCTGCGCAGGTGGCCGAGCGCGATCACGCAGGCGCCGGTCAGCGTGGCGATGTCGATCACCAGCGCCGGCTTGAAGCGCTCGGCGTAGGTCAGCGCGTCGCACAGGATCAGCCGGCCTTCGGCGTCGGTGTTCAGGATCTCCACCGTCTGGCCGGACAGGCTGGTCACCACGTCGCCGGGCTTGACCGCGGCACCGCCGGGCATGTTCTCGCAGCTCGGGATCAGGCCGATCACGTTGAGCCGCGCCTTGGCCGACGCCACCGCGCACAGCGTGCCCAGCACGCTGGCCGCACCGCCCATGTCGGACTTCATCTCGTCCATGTCCGCCGCCGGCTTCAGCGACACGCCGCCGGTGTCGAAGGTGATGCCCTTGCCCACCAGCACGACCGGCCTGTCCGCCTTCGGCGCGCCGCGGTACTCGAGCACGATGAACTTCGGCGGCTGATGCGTGGCCTGGGCCACGGCGAGGAAGCAGCCCATGCCGAGCGCCTCGATCTCCTTGCGCCCCAGCACCTTGACGTGCAGGCCGTGCTCGCGGCCCAGCCGCCGGGCCTCGCCGGCCAGGTCCGACGGGGTGCAATGGTTGGCCGGCCGGTTGGTCAGCTCGCGCGCCAAGGCCACACCGGCCGCCATCGCCTCGCCGCGCGCCAGTGCCGAGCGCACGGCCGCTTCCTGATCCGCACCGCACGCCACCCGCACGCGCTGCAGCTTGGGCACCTCGTTCGCCGACGGCTTGGTGTGCCGATAGACATAGACCGCATCGTGCACCGCGGCCACCACGGCCTGCGCGTGCGCCGCGCCGAAGGGCTCGCCCAGTGCCGCCGCCACCAGCAGATCGCGCGTGCCGCCGCCCTTGACCGCGCCGACGCCCGCCAGCACCGCTGCGCGCAGCGCCTTCGGCGCGGCCGATGCCGCGGCGGCAAACACCACGCGCGCCGCCTTCACGCCGCCCGGATGGTGCAGGTACAGCGTGCGCCCGGCCTTGAACGCGAAGTCGCCGTCGGCCAGCGCCTGCTTCAGCGCACCGCCGAGCACCTGCCCCAGTGCTTCGGGCGCCGTGTGCTCGTCGACCACCACCAGCAACGCATCGCAGACGGCTTCGCACCAGTTGCCGGGCGCTGCCTGAACGACCTCGAAGTCCATAATCGGTTCCAGCGATAAGAGGCGGGCATGTTATTCGATACGACGCTCAGACGAGACCTGGCGCGCGCCTTCGGCGCAACCCTGGTGGCCTTGCTGACGATCGTGCTGACGATGATGCTGGTGCGCACGCTGTCGCTGGCGGCCAGCGACCTGATCGAGCCGGGCGCCGTGCTGCTGATGCTGGGCTACGCGACGCTGGGCTACTCGCCGATCGTCATCTGCATCTCGATGTTCGTGGCCATCCTGGTCACGCTCGGGCGCATGTATCGCGACAGCGAAATGGCGGTGTGGTTCGCGTCCGGGCTGCCGCTCACGCGCTTCATTCGGCCGGTGGCGCTGACCTTCTGGCCGGTGCTGCTGGTGATCGCGGCGCTGCTGGTCTTTGCGTGGCCCTGGGTCAACCGCAGCACCTTCGAGCTGCGCGACCGCTACGCGCAGCGTGCCGACCTGTCGCGCGTGACCCCCGGCGTCTTCCAGAGCACGCCGGGCGGGCGGCGGGTGTTCTTCGTCGAGCGCGATCCCGACGACACGCTGGCCGCGCGCAACGTGTTCGTGCTGTCGCGCAAGGACGACACCGAGACCGTGCTGTCGGCGCGCAGCGGCCACGTCGAGCAGCAACCCGGCGGCCGCGAACTGGTGCTCGAGCGCGGCCAGCGCAGCGACCAGAATGAACGCAGCGGCGAATCGACGCTGGCGCGCTTCGAAGACTTCCGCATGCTCGTGCAGCCGGCGTTGCAGCGCCGCGCGACGACGCTGCCGCCCCAGACGGTGAGCACGCTGGCACTGCTGCGCGACCAGGCGGCACCGTCCCGGGGCGAGTTGGTCTGGCGCTTCGGCCTGTTCGCCGGCTCCATCAACCTGGCGCTGTTCGCGATCGGGCTGGCCGAGACGAACAGCCGCCGGCCGAACAACTGGAACCTGGTGTTCGCGCTGCTCGGCGTCGTCGTCTACTTCAACCTGATGACGCTGTCGCAGAGCTGGGTCGCGACCGGCCGGGCGGACGCCGCGACGGCCTTCACCGGCCTGCACCTGCCGATGTTCGCGCTGGCGCTGCTGCTGCTGTGGTGGCGCGAACACGCGGCCGTCGCCGCACCCTGGCGCCGCCGCCAATCCCGCCGGGCCGCCGCATGAGGACGGTTCGCCGGATGTTCTACCGCGAGATCGGCGCGTCGGTCGCCTTCGTCGCGGTCGCCTTCCTGGCGTTGTCGCTGTTCATCAACGCCGTCGACGAGATGCGCAAGATCGGCACGGGCGGCTACACCGCCGCGCAGGCGATGCTGTCCGCGCTGGCCGAGACACCCGGCAACCTGTACGAGCTGCTGCCCTTCGCGGTGCTGATCGGCACGATCTACGCGATGGCGCGGATGGCGCAGGCGTCGGAGTTCACGATCCTGCGCACCGGCGGGCTGAGCCCGAGCCGCGCGCTGGCGCTGCTGGCCGGCGCGGGCCTGTTCTTCAGCGCGCTGAACTTCGTGATGGGCGACTACGTGGTGCCGGTCACCGCGCGCACAGCCGAGCTGCTCAAGGCCAAGTTCCGCGGCGGGCGCCAGCTGGGCCCCACCGGTGCGTGGCTGCGCGAGAACCGCCCCGACGGACGCGCCTACATGGTCAGCGTCGAAGCAGTAGACGGCAGCGGTGCGCTGCAGCGGGTGCGGATCTTCGAGTTCGACGGCGACGGCGACCAGCGCGCGCGCATCGAGGCGGCGAGCGCCACCGTTGGCACCGACGGCGCGTGGACGCTGCGGGACGTGCAGGTGATGCGCTGGCCGTCGGAGCACGCGGGCTCGAGCGACCAGGTGCTGCACGAGCACGATGCCGAGCTGGAGTGGCCGAGCACGCTGTCGCAGGGCGTGGTGTCGGCGGCGGTGCTGCCGCTGAAGATCATGTCCACCGTCGAACTGTGGCGCTACGCGCGCCACCTCGCGTCGCACGAGCAGGCGGCCGCGCGCTACCAGCTGCAGTTCTGGCAGAAGGCGCTGTACCCGTTCGCCTGCCTGGTGATGGTCGCGCTGGCACTGCCGTTCGCCTATCTGCACGCACGCAGCGGCGGCATCAGCCTGAAGGTCTTCGGCGGCATCATGCTCGGCATCTCGTTCGTGCTGCTGAACAACCTGTCGGGCCACATCGGGCTGCTCGAAGGCTGGGCGCCCTGGCTGGCCGCTGCAACGCCGAGCCTGTTCTACCTGCTGCTGTCGATGGCCTCGTTCGCGTGGCTGGTGCGCTACCGATGAGCGCGCCGGGCCGCTCCCGAGCGCGAATCCCGGAGCACGCCGTGCGAAGGGTCGTCCGGCAGGGCGCGCCCGGCCGCTCCCGAGCGCGAATGCCGGAGCACGCCGTGCGAAAGGTCGTCCCGTGAACCGCTGCGGCCTGATCCTGTTTGCGCACGGCTCGCGCGATCCGCTGTGGGCTGAGCCCTTCGAGGCCGTGGCCGCGCAGGTGTGCGCCGCACGCCCGCACGCGCAGGTTCGCCTGGCCTACCTGGAGCTGATGGCGCCGAGCCTGGCCGAGGCGGCGGCGCAGCTGTGCGCGGCGGGCTGCCGCTCGGTCGCGGTGCTGCCGCTGTTCCTCGGCCGCGGCGCGCACCTGAAGCGCGACCTGCCGCGGCAGGTGCAGGCGCTGCACACGGCGCACCCGCAGGTGCACTTCCGGCTGTGCGCGGCCGCCGGCGAACACGCAGCGCTGGTGGCGGCGATGGCGGCGGTGGCGGCGCAGGCGCTGGACGACGGCGCGAAGGACGACGCGCGATGAACCTGCAGCAGTTCCGCTTCGTGCAGGAGGCGGTGCGCCGCAACCTGAACCTGACCGACACGGCCAAGGCGCTGCACACCTCGCAGCCGGGGGTCAGCAAGGCGATCCTCGAGCTCGAGGAGGAGCTCGGCATCGACATCTTCGCGCGCCACGGCAAGCGGCTGCGGCGCGTGACCGAGCCGGGGCAGGAAGTGCTCAAGGCCATCGACATCATCCTGCGCGAGGTGGCGAACCTGAAGCGCATCGGCGACGAGTTCTCCAAGCAGGATGCCGGCACGCTGTCGATCGCCACCACCCACACCCAGGCGCGCTACGTGCTGCCCGGGCCGGTGGCGGCGCTGCGCCGCCGCTACCCGAAGGTGCAGGTGGTGCTGCACCAGGGCACGCCCGACCAGGTGGCGAAGATGCTGCTGGCCGAGACCGCCGAGATCGGCCTGGCCACCGAGGCGCTCAGCGGCTACGAAGACCTGATCACCCTGCCCTGCTACGAATGGCAGCACGCGATCGTGGTGCCGCGCGAGCACCCGCTGGCCGCGGTCGAGCGGCCGACGCTCGAGCAGATCGCAGCCGAGCCGCTGGTCACCTACCACCCGACCGTGACCGGCCGCTCGCGCATCGACGCGGCCTTCGCGCGCGCACGGCTGCATCCGCAGGTGGCGCTCGAGGCGCTGGACTCCGACGTGATCAAGACCTACGTCAAGCTGGGCCTGGGCATCGGCATCGTCGCCGAGATGGCGGTGCGCGACGACCCGGGCGACCTGGTCGCGCGGCCGGTGGGCCACCTGTTCGGCCAGAACGTGTCGCGCATCGCCTTCCGCCGCGGCGCCTACCTGCGCCACTTTGTCTATACCTTTGCCGAATCGCTGTCCGACCGGCTCACCCGTGCGCTGATCCAGCGCGCGATGGGCGGCGGCGGCGAGGCCTACGAGCTCTGAGCACCATGCCGATTCCATCGCCGCTGCACCTGCAAAGCCGCCTGCCGCGAGTCGGCACCACGATCTTCACGCTGATGTCGGCGCTGGCCGCGAAGCACGGCGCCGTCAACCTCGGCCAGGGCTTCCCCGATTTCGACTGCGACCCGCACCTGGCCGACGCGGTGGTCGCGGCGATGCGCGAAGGCTGGAACCAGTACCCGCCGATGGCCGGCGTGCCCGCGCTGCGCGAAGCGGTCGCGCACAAGGTGCACGCGCTGTACGGCCGCGCCTACGACCCCGACACCGAAATCACGATCACCGCCGGCGCGACCCAGGCGATCCTGACCGCGGTGCTGTGCTGCGTGCACCCGGGCGACGAGGTGATCCTGCTCGAACCGGCCTATGACAGCTACGGCCCGAGCGTCGAGCTGGCCGGCGGCACCGCGGTACGCGTGCCGCTGACAGCGGGCAGCTTCAGGCCCGACTTCGATGCGATCGCGGCAGCGATCACGCCGCGCACCCGGGCGCTGATCGTCAACACGCCCCACAACCCGAGTGCCACCGTCTGGAGCGCGGCCGAGATGCAGCAACTGGCGCGCCTGCTCGCGCCCACCGGCATCGTGCTGATCGCCGACGAGGTCTACGAGCACATGGTGTTCGACGGCGCGCCGCATGTCAGCGCCGCCGCCATCGACAGCCTGGCCGAGCGCGCGTTCGTGATTTCCAGCTTCGGCAAGACCTATCACGTCACCGGCTGGAAGATCGGCTACGTGGCGGCGCCGGCCGCGCTCAGCGCCGAGTTCCGCAAGGTCCACCAGTTCAACGTGTTCACCGTGAACACGCCGATGCAGCACGGCCTGGCGCGCTACATGGCCGACCCGCGCCCGGCGTTGGAATTGGCCGCCTTCTACCAGCGCAAGCGCGACCTGTTCCGCGCCGGCCTGGCGGCCACCCGGCTGAAGCTGCTGCCCAGCCAGGGCACCTACTTCCAGTGCGTCGACTATGCGGCGGTGAGCGAGTTGCCCGAGGTGGGCTTCTGCGAATGGCTGACCACCGAGATCGGCGTCGCGGCGATCCCGCTGTCGGCCTTCTACGCCGACGGCTTCGAGCAGCGCATCGCGCGGCTGTGCTTCGCCAAGCGCGACGAGACGCTGCAGGCCGCACTCGAGCGGCTCGCCGTGCTCTGACGGCCCCGAGGAAACGCCGGGCTGCCCCAGGTCTTCTTGATCCCCGCAGGACGCTCTTGGGCGCGCGGCCCGGCCCGGCGGGCGCTCTCAGCCCGGCGCCGGGTCTTGCGCGCCGCGCGCGGCGATGGCGCCGGCCACGTACAGGCCCGAATCCGGGGCCGGATCGGGGTCCATCGGCGGCGGCGCCCGACCCTGATGCGCCGGCGCTGCCGGCGCCAGCGGCATCGGGCTGCTCGGCAGCGCCGCCGTGACGAAGGGGTCGCAGGGCGGCTCGTCGCCCTCGTCCGGCAGCAGCAGGTCCACCTGCCGCACGACGCCCCGGCCTGCGAGCAACCGGTCGCGCGCCACCGCGTAGAGCAGCAGCACGTCGCGGTAGGCCGGCAGATCGAGCAGCTCGTCGCCGCTGCGCAGGAACAGCAAGTCCTCCAGCTCGGTCATCGCATCGGCGGGCGCCGGCCAGCACCGTTGCAACGACGTCAGAACCTGCGGGTACTCGATCAACTCCCGGCCGCCGTCGGGGCCGTGGCCGTCGGCCGATGCCGGGAGCCGGAAGCGCCGGCTGAAGCGCGCGCGCGTGCGTTCGAAGCCCGCGTCGTCGCCGCGGCTGCGGTGGATCTCGAGCAGCCTCAGGTAGGGCACCGGGCTGTTGCCGCCGCCGCTGCGCAGGTGCGCCAGCAGCAGGTCGATCGCGGAATCGGCCTCGCCCAGCGCCAGGAAGAAGTCGACCTGCTGCTCCAGGTCGATCAGTTCATCAGCGCCGGCTGCGGCCTGCCCGGCGCCGCCATCGGGGGGCTCGGCCGGCGGCGGATCCGGCGGCACCACGGCCACCGGCGCCAGGGCCCGGTGCACAGGCGGCGCGTCCGGCAGCCCGCTGCGCGCCCGCTCATGCTGCGCGCCCGCCGGCGCGGCACCCGCAGCAGCCGCGTGCGGCCCTGCTGCCGCCGCGACCGCCTCGACGCGCACGCGGCGCAGGCGCCAGCCGAACCAGAAGGTCGAGGCCGCCAGCACTGCGGCCAGCGCCCACCCCAGCGGCTGCTGCCGGCTGCGCGCCTCGGCCTGCGCCAGGCTGTCGCGCAACTGCTGCAAGTTCTCCTGGCTGGCGTCGGCCTGCGCGCGCAACGTGCGCATCGCGGCTTGCAGCTCGTCCACCCTGGCCTCGGCAGCCTCGGCCGCGGCCTGCGCTGCGTGGGCGGCCTGGGCCGCCTGCGCAGCCTCGGCCAGCGCTGCACCGTCGCGGGCGCCCGCCAGGGTGGCATTGCGCAACACCGCCCCGGGTGCCTTGGGTGGTGCCGCAACCGGCACGGCATCAGCCCGCGACGGATCGGCAAAGACGACGAAGCGGCGCGATGCGGCCCCCTTGCAGCCGACGCGCAGATCCACCGTGACCATCGGCTCGCGCACCACCACCGCGCTGCGCAGGCGCACCGTGCCGCCGCCGGCCCCTGGCTCGAAATGCAGCTGCAGCGCCTGCGGCGGCAGCCGCTGTTCGCCCAGCAGCACCTGCGCCGCCAGACAGCCCGGCACGGCGGGGTCGCCCGGCGCGAGCTGCAACGCGATGGACAGATCCAGCGGCCGGCCGTACGCGACCGAATCCGGCCCCGGCCCGAAGCCGATCGCGGCTGCCGTCGAGGCCGCAAACACGCCGAGCGCGCAGGCCGGCACACGGGCGATCGCCCGGCTCAACGGCAACGGAGGCATGCGGGGCGCGGCTCGGGCATGGCGGCCCGGGCACTCTAGCATCGGGGTTGCGAGCCCGGCACGCACGCGCGCCCGGGCAAGCGCGACACATTGCACGGTTAGCATTGGCCCGTACAGGCGCGCGAGCCGCGCGCTGCCGGCCCCGCGTCCGTGTCCCTTGCCGATTGCCGATGTCCGTCCCGAGCCTGTCCCCGGAAGAGCTGCACAACGTCGAGACCGGCGCCTGGTTCTCGAAGCTGTCGGCGCCGCTGCGGGAGGCGATCCTGTCCAGAGCCTACGTGCGCCGGCTGAAGGACGGCGCGACGCTGACCAGCCGCGGCGCCGCCGCCGAGGAATGGTGCGGCGTGGCGCTGGGCGCGGTGCGCATCAGCTCGGTGTCGCTCGCGGGCCGGCAGGTGACGCTGACCTATTGCGAGCCGGGCGTGTGGTTCGGCGACATTTCCTTGTTCGACGGCCTGCCGCGCACCCACGACGCCGACGCGCACGGCCCGACCACGCTGCTGGCGGTGCGCAAGCCCGATTTCAAGGCGCTGCTGGCGCAGCACGTGGAGCTGTACGACGCGCTGCTGCGGCTGAACTGCCGCCGCCTGCGGTTGATGTTCGACCAGATCGAGGACTTGAACACCCGGCCGCTGCGCTCGCGCCTGGCCAAGCAGGTGCTGCTGCTGGCCAAGAGCTACGGCATCGCCCAGGGCGCCGAGATCCGCATCGGCCTGGCGCTGGCGCAGGAAGACCTGGCGCAGCTGCTGGGCGCGTCGCGCCAGCGCGTGAACCAGGAGCTCAAGGGCTTCGAGCGCGAAGGCGCGGTGCGCGTCGAGCCCACGCGGCTGGTCGTGCTGTCGCGCGACAAGCTGCTGCAGATCGCCGATCGCTGACTGCGGCCGCAGCGCCGCCTCACAGGAAGACACGATGGAGCATTTCACCGGCACCAAGGCGCCCAGCGGCGCGCACGCCTTCGATACCGCCGCGTTGCAGGCCTACCTGCAAGCGCGCCTGCCCGGCTTTGCCGGACCGCTCACAGTCGAGCAGTTCAAGGGCGGCCAGTCGAACCCGACCTACAAGCTGGTGACGCCGGGCGCGACCTACGCGATGCGCTCCAAGCCCGGCCCGGCGGCCAAGCTGCTGCCGTCGGCGCACGCGATCGAACGCGAATTCCGCGTGATGGGCGCGCTCGCCGCCACCGACGTGCCGGTGCCGCGCATGCACCTGCTGTGCGACGACGAGGCGGTGATCGGCCGCGCCTTCTACGTGATGGAGTTCGTCGCCGGCCGCGTGCTGTGGGACCAGGCGCTGCCCGGCATGACCCCTGCCCAACGCGCGGCGATCTACGACGCGATGAACCGCGTGATCGCCGCGCTGCACCGGCTCGACCCGGCGGCGGTCGGGCTGGCCGACTACGGCCGGCCGGGCAACTACTTCGAGCGCCAGATCGGGCGCTGGACCAAGCAGTACCAGGCTTCGGTCACCGGCCCGAACGACGCGATGGACCGGCTGATCGACTGGCTGCCGGCGCACATCCCGGCCAGTGGGCGCGACGAGTCGATGGTGTCGGTGGTGCACGGCGACTACCGGCTCGACAACCTGATCTTCCACGCCGACGAGCCGCGCGTGCTCGCGGTGCTGGACTGGGAGCTGTCGACGATCGGCCACCCGATCGCCGACTTCAGCTACCACTGCATGTCGTGGCACATCCCGGTGGGCGTGTTCCGCGGCATCGCCGGGCTGGACTTCGCGGCGCTGGGCATCCCGCTCGAGGCCGACTACATCCGCCGCTGGTGCGAGCGCAGCGGGCGCGCGACGCCGCAGGCGCTGGCTGCCGACTGGAACTTCTACATGGCCTACAACCTGTTTCGCATCGCCGCGATCGTGCAGGGCATCGCCAAGCGGGTCGAGGCCGGCACCGCAGCCAGCGAACAGGCGCGCGCGACCGGCGCCGGCGCGAAGCCGCTGGCCGAGCTGGGCTGGCAGTTCGCGCAGCGCGGCTGAACGGCGCGCTCAGGAAGACGCCTGCGCCGGCGCGCGCAGTGTCGACGGCGGAAACAGGCTGGGCTGCGTGTTCGCAGCCTCGGGCTCGGCGAAGTCGATGTTGACGCGGCGCGCCTGCTGCAGCGCGCAGTCGAACAGCGCATGCCAGGCCTGCAGCGCGGCCGGCGCCGGATCGGCCAATGCGGTGCGCAGGCTCAGGCGCCGGCGCGCCACCATCAACACCAGCGCCTGGTCGCGGGCCTGCGCGCGCTGCGCCAGTGCCGGCCCCAGAGGCCCGTCCAGCCACTGCTGCAGCCAGGGCTTGGAGTTGCCGAGCGCGCTGCAGTCGTCGCGCAGCGCCTTCAGCTCGGTGCCGCTGAGCTTCGGGTGCATCACCAGCCAGCGCATCTCGGCCGGCGTGCCGGTATCGATGCGCGTCTGCACGTCTTCGACGTACTCGTCGAACACCGCCCGCTCCATCGACTCCATCAGCACGCGGTCCAGCACCAGCGCCTGCAGCTCGCGCGGCACCTCGAGCTCGGCGCGCAGCCGCAGCTCGTTGCCGGCGATGTAGCTGCGCTGCGACGGGCCCCATTCCAGCCGCCAGGCGAGCGTGCCGCAGTGGCCGTCGATCACGAAGCCTTCGGCGTCGCGCACGCCGCGCAGCTGCCAGCCGTTGGACTGCGCCCACGCGGCCTGCGCCGGCCAGTCGCGCCGCGAGGCGCGGCCGGGGCCGAGCCAGCGTTTGATCGAATCGAGCATGGTTTAGAGTCGGTTGCGGCGCTGCCGCCGCAGCGGCGCGCGGGAAGGAGGATCGGATGATCGACGTCTATTCATGGGCCACGCCCAACGGCCACAAGGTCCACATCATGCTGGAGGAATGCCGGCTGCCGTACCGGGCGGTTGCGGTGGATATCGGCAGCGGCGAGCAATTCCAAAGCGATTTCTTGGCGATCAGCCCGAACAACAAGATCCCGGCGATCGTCGACCCCGACGGCCCGGACGGCCGGCCGATCTCGCTGTTCGAGAGCGGCGCGATCCTGCTGTACCTGGCCGGCAAGACCGGCCGCTTCCTGCCCGAGGGCACGGCGGCCAAGTACGAGGTGCTGCAGTGGCTGATGTTCCAGATGGGCAGCGTCGGCCCGATGCTCGGCCAGGCGCACCACTTCCGCATCTACGCGCCCGAGAAGATCCCCTACGCGATCGAGCGCTACACCAACGAGGCGCGCCGGCTGTACACGGTGATGAACACGCGGCTGGCCAAGAGCCGCTATCTCGGCGGGCCCGAATACTCGATCGCCGACATCGCCGTCTTCCCGTGGCTGCGCTCGTGGAAGAACCAGGGCATCGACTGGAACGACCATCCGCACCTGAAGGGCTGGTTCGACGAGATCGCGGCGCGTCCGGCGGTGATGCGCGGCGTGGAAGTGCTGGCCGACCGGCGCCGCCCGATCACCGACGAGCGCGCGCGCGAAGTGCTGTTCGGCGCGACCCAGTACCGCAAGCACTGAGAGTCTGTGGAGCATGCCGCCGGCGCGACAATCGCGCCGGCGCCGGCCTGCAGCGGCCCGCCGCACCTGCCCGTAGCTCAACCGGATAGAGCAGCTGCCTTCTAAGCAGCAGGTCGGGGGTTCGAGTCCCTCCGGGCAGGCCACCCGATCGTCCCGGGCAGCGCCTCGACATCCCGCGACAGCCCACGAAGGCCGCACTGGCGCGGAGTCGCAGGCCAGGATGGTCCCGGAGCGCTGCACGAGTCTGCGCTCCCTCGGCGCGCAGCAGCAGCGGGGCTGGGGCCATTCGGGGATCGCGGTGCCTCGTTCGCCCCCCTGGCGACCACCGACGCCGCATGCTGCAACTCGGCCGGTCGCGCCGACAGGGCGCGTGTGCGTCCGGCTGACAGCGGCGGGATGTCGATCCCGCTGCGGCCACTGGCGCGGGGCTGTGGGACGCCGACGACCTGGTCGACGAACGGCTGCGCGTGTGCGACAAGCTCGACGCCGACCTGCGCGCGCTGATTCCGTTGAAGCGAGTCTGGACGCTGGCGGCGCCCGACGAGGCATGGCCGAAGACGCCCGCCCGAGCGCCACCCCGCGCCGCAACGGGACGATGCACGCCGACGACGGCGCCATGCGCCCCGCGCACGCCGCTCTACTCCGAGCGCAGCGCCTGCACCGGATCGAGCCGCGCGGCGCGCTGCGCCGGCAGCACGCCGGCGACGAGACCGATCAGCGCGCTGCTGGCCACGGCCAGCAGCACGAAGTGCAGCGGCGTGCTCACCGGCAGCGCCGGCAGCAGCAGCCGCAGCAGTTGCGCCAGCGCCAGGCCCACCGCCACGCCGAGCAGGCTGCCGAGCACGGCCAGCACCACCGCCTCGCCCAGGAACAGCCGCAGGATCGTGCCGCGCCGGCTGCCCAGCGCCAGCAGCAGCCCGATCTCGTGCGTGCGCTCGGCCACCGCGATGGTCATGATCGTGACGATGCCCACCGCGCCCACCAGCAGCGAGATGCTGCCCAGCGCCGCCACCGCCATCGTCAGCATGTCGAGGATGTTCGACAGCGTGCTCAGCATCTCCTGCTGCGTGGTCACGGTGAAGTCGGCGCGGCCGTGGCGCGCCTTCAGCACCGCTTCGGCCGCCGCGGCCACGGCCTTGGACGATGCACCTTCGGCATGCGACAGGTGGATCTCGCTCAGGCCGTCGCGGTTGAACAGCTCCATCGCGCGCGCCGCCGGCACGAAGGCCGTGTCGTCCAGGTCCATGCCGAGGAACTGGCCCTTGGGCGCGAGCACGCCGATGACGCGAAAGCTCTGCCCGCCCAGGCGCAGGCGCTCGCCGAGCGGATTGGCGTTGCCGAACAGCTCGTGCTTCAGCTTCGAGCCGAGCACGACGAGGCTGCGCGCCGCCTGCGCGCCCTCGGCGGGCAGGAACTGGCCGGTCGCGACGCGCATGTTGAACACCGGCAGCGCCGCCGCCGAGACACCGTAGACCATCGTGCGCCGCAGCCGGCCCTGCGCCTGCGCCTCGGCGTTGCCCGACACGGTCGGCATCACGCCGACGACGCCGCCGACGTGCTCGAGCGCGCGCGCATCGTCCAGCGTCAGCGGCCGCACCGAGGTCGGCAACCCCGGCGGCGCGCCGCCGCGCGCCGCGGCGCGGCCCGGCGCGATGGCCACGACATTGGTGCCGAACTGCGAGAACTCGCCGAGCACGTAGCGGTGCACGCCCTCGCCGATCGACGTCAGCAGGATCACCGCGCTGATGCCCACGGCGATGCCGGCCAGCGTGAGCAGGCTGCGCGTGCGCTGCGCGCTGACGGCGCGCCAGGCGTAGCGGGCGGCGTCGGCGGCGATCATCGTGCGCGCAGGTTCATCGCCGCCGTCATCGCCGCCGTCATCGCCGCCTTCATCGCCGCCTTCATCGCCGCCCTCAGCGCCGCGCCAGCGCCGCCACCGGGTCCAGCCGCGCGGCCGAGCGCGCCGGCAGCACGCCGAACAGCACGCCGGTGACGAGCGCGGTGCCCAGGCCCGCGAGCACCGCCCAGTCGGGCGGATAGGCGGGGAACAGCGGGTACAGCCACCGGATCAGCGCCGCGCCCGCAAGCCCGAGCGCGCAGCCGAACAGCGCGCCCGCGGCCGACAGCAGCGCCGCCTCGACCAGGAAGGCCAGCCGGATCGTGCCGCCGCCGGCGCCCAGCGCCTTGAGCAGGCCGATCTCGCTGCGCCGCTGCGACACCGACACCAGCATCACGTTCATCACCAGGATGCCGGCCACGGCCAGGCTGATCGCGGCGATGCCGGCCACGGCCAGCGTCAGCGTGCCCAGCAGCTTGTCGAAGGTGGCGAGCAGCGCATCCTGCGTGATCACGGTCACGTCCTGCTCGCCGTCGTGGCGCGCCTGCACGATGGCGCCGACCTGCTGCTTGGCCGGCTCGATCGCGTCGCGGTTGCGCGCCTCGACGAGCACGCGGAACAAGGTGTTGGTGTTGAACATCGCCAGCGCCGCCGACACCGGCACGATCGCCAACTCGTCGGTGTTCATGCCGAGCCCGCTGCCGCTGGCGGCGAGCACGCCGATGACGCGGAAGCGCCGGTCGCCGACGCGCACGAAGCGGCCGAGCGCCGCTTCGTTGGGGAACAGTTCGGCGCGCAGCGTCGCGCCCAGCACCATCAGCGGCGCGGCGCGGTTCCAGTCGTCCGCGGGCAGGAACTGGCCCTGCGCCATCTTGAACTGGCGCACCTCCAGCAGTTCGGCGGTGGTGCCGACGACCATGCCTTCGCGCAGGCGCCCGCCGGCCGACAGCTCCGAGGTGCCCACCGTCAGCGGTGCGACGCGCCGCACCGCCGGCGCGCGCAGCAGCGCCTGGGCGTCGTCGACCGTCAGGTCGCGCGGCGTGCCGCTGACGAAGCTGCCGGGGTTGATGCCGCCGGTCTCGGTGCGGCCGGGCAGCACGATCACCAGGTTCGAGCCGATGGCGCTGAACTCGCGCACCACGTAGCGCCGCGCGCCGTCGCCGAGCGCGGTGAGCGTGACCACCGCGGCCACGCCGATGGCCATCGCCAGCATCAGCAGCGCGGTGCGCGTGCGATGGCCGCGCGCCGCGCCGACGGCGAAGGCCAGCAGGTCAGTCGTGCGCATCGGCATCGGCCGCGGGGCGGCGCTCGTCGCGGCGCTCGTCCGTGCGGATCGCGCCGTCCTCCATCAGCAGGCGGCGGCGCGCACGCGCACCCAGCGCCGCGTCGTGCGTCACCACGAGCAGCGTCATGCCGCTGGCGTTGAGTTGCTCGAGCAGGCGCACGACCTCGTCGCCGGTGGCGCGGTCGAGGTTGCCGGTGGGCTCGTCGGCGAGCAGCAGCGCCGGCTGCATCACCGTCGCGCGCGCGATGGCCACGCGCTGGCGCTGGCCGCCGGACAGCTCGTCGGGCTTGTGGCCGGCGCGGTCCGCCAGGCCGAAGCCCGCCAGCGCCGCGCGCACGCGCGCGTCGCGCTCGCGCGGCGCGATGCCGGCCAGCACCATCGGCAGCGCGATGTTCTCGGCCGCGCTCAGGCGCGGCACCAGGTGGAAGCTCTGGAACACGAAGCCGATGCGCCGGCTGCGCACGCGCGCCTGCTCGTCGGCCGACAGCGTGGTCACGTCGCGGCCTTCGAGCCGGTAGCGGCCGGCGTCGGGACGGTCGAGCAAGCCCAGCACGTTGAGCAGCGTGCTCTTGCCCGATCCCGACGGCCCCATCACCGCGATGTACTCGCCGGCGTCGATGCGCAGGTCGACGCCGGCCAGCGCGTGCACGACGCTGTCGCCGAGGTGAAACACGCGCTCGATGCCGTCGAGCTCGATCTGCGCCGCCATGGCGCTACTTCGGCGCCGATGCGGCGTCCGCGACCGCGGCGGCGCCGGCGGCGACGCCGGCGCGGTCGAGCGAGGTGACGATGCGCTCGCCGCCCTGCAGGCCCTGCGTGATCTCGGTGTGCTCCCAGTTCGCCAGGCCGGTCTTGACGGCGCGCTCGACCAGCCGGCCGTCCTGCAGCAGCAGCACGCGGCCCGTAGGGCCGCTGCCCTGCCTGCCGCCCTGCAGCAGCGCCGAGCTGGGCACGCGCAGCACGCCGTCGCGCCGGTCGAGAATGACCTCGACGTCGGCGCTGTAGCCGACCAGCAGCCGGCCGGCGGAGGCGGCATCGTCGAAGTCCGCCTCGATCTCGACGGTGCGCGCCTGCTTCTCCACCGCCGTCACGTAGGGCGCGACACGCCGCACCTTGCCGGCGAAGCTGCGCCCGGGCAAGGCATCGAGCGTGATGCGCACCGGCTGGCCGACGCGGATCTTCGGCGCGTCGACCTCGTCCATCGGCGCGGCCACGTACAGGCACGAGTCGTCGATCAGGTCGATCGCCGGCGGCATCGCCACGCCCGGCGGCGACGGCGTCGAATATTCGCCGACCTCGCCGACGATCTTGGCGACGGTGCCGTCGAAAGGCGCGACCAGCACCGTGCGCTGGCTGGCCGTGCCGACCAGGTCGACCCGCGCCTGCGCCTGCGCGACGTCGGAGCGCGCGGTGGCGCAGGCGGCGCTGCGCGCGTCGGCCTGCGCGCGCACGGTGTCCAGGCCGCCCTCGGAGATGAAACCCTGCTCGAACAACTGCTGCTGGCGCTGCAGCTCGCGTCGCGCCAGCCCGGCCAGCGTGCAGGCTTCGGCAACGCGCTTGCGCGTGGTCTCGAGCTGCGCGCGCGCGTAGGCCTTCTCGGCGCGCTGGTCGTCGCTCCACAGGCGCATCAGCAGCTGGCCCTTCTTGACCCGGTCGCCTTCCTTGACGGCCAGCACCTCGATGCGCCCGCCGGCGATGGTCGACAGCCTGGTGCGCTGGCAGGCCTCGACCGTGCCGGCGCGGGTGTTGGCGACGCTGGCCTCGACGCTGCCGCGCGACACCGTTTCGACCAGCACCGGCACCGGCTTGGGCCGGCCGAGCCACCACACGGCCGCGGCGGCCAATGCCGGCAGCCCCAGCGCGATCAGAGCACGGCGGATCCAGGGACGCACGGCGCGTTCGGGCATATCGACAGCGTAGCCGAGCGTGTCGGCGCGCCGCTTGACGACGCGCAGACCGCGCCGCTCGCGTCGTCGCGCCGGTTGCGCGCCGTGTCGAGGCCGCCGCCGAAGCGATGACGCAGTCGCGAGGAGGCGCCTGGACGGCCGCAGCGAGAGGCCGAAGCGCGTCGATGACCGCGTTCGAGGCGGCTGAATGAGGCCACTTGCCGTACAGGGGAACAGGCCCGGGACGCAAGTCCGGCCCGATAGTTCAGCCCCCCGCGCCGCGCCGCGCCCGCACCGCCGCCGCCAGCTGCTGCAGCACCGGCACCGTCTGCGCAAAGCCCAGGCAGGCGTCGGTGATCGACACGCCGTGGCGCAGCGGCCGGCCGGGCACCAGGTCCTGCCGGCCTTCCTCGAGGTGGCTCTCGATCATCACGCCGATGATCCGGCGGTCGCCCTGCGCCACCTGCGCGGCCACGTCGGCGGCCACCACGGCCTGCCGCTGGTGCTGCTTGGCGCTGTTGCCGTGCGACAGGTCGATCATCACCTGCTCGCGCAGGCCGGCGGCGCGCAGCACGGCGCAGGCGGCCTCGACGCTGGCCGCGTCGTAGTTGGGCGCGCGGCCGCCGCGCAGGATCACGTGGCAGTCGTCGTTGCCGCGCGTCTCGAAGATCGCCGCCATGCCCATCTTGGTCATGCCCATGAAGGCGTGGGGCGCACGCGCGGCCTGGATCGCGTCGGCCGCCACCTGCACGCCGCCGTCGGTGCCGTTCTTGAAGCCCACCGGGCAGCTCAGCCCCGAGGCCAGCTGGCGGTGCGTCTGGCTTTCGGTGGTGCGTGCGCCGATCGCGCCCCAGGCGATCAGGTCGGCGGTGTACTGCGGGCTGAGCAGGTCCAGGAACTCGGTGCCGGTGGGCAGCCCGAGCGCGGTCAGCTCCAGCAGCAGCCGGCGCGCGCGCTCCAGGCCCTCGTTGATCGCGAAGCTGCCGTCCAGGTGCGGGTCGTTGACGTAGCCCTTCCAGCCCACCGTGGTGCGCGGCTTCTCGAAGTAGGCGCGCATCACCACCAGCAGCTCGGCCGCCAGCCCGCCGGCCGCCGCCTTCAGCCGCTGCCCGTATTCGATCGCCTGGCCGTGGTCGTGGATCGAGCAGGGCCCGACCACCACCACCAGCCGGTCGTCGCGGCCGTGCAGCACGTCGGCGATCGCGCGGCGGCTGCGCTCGACCAGCGCCAGCGTGTCGTCGTGCAGCGGCACGCGCTCTTGCAGCAGCGCCGGCGTGATCAGCGGGCGCACCGCGCCGATGCGCACGTCGTCGACACGCGTCAGGTCCAGCGTGGCATCGCGCCGGCCGACCTCGTGGTCGTGCAGCGGGTCGTCGAGGTCGGGGCGGCGGTCCATGCGGGCATTGTGCCCGTGCAGGCCTGCCCGCCGGCTCAGCGCGTCAGCACCGCCGCCAGCTGCAGCAACCGCGTGTCGGGCGGCTTGGTCGCGCCGACCACCTCGGCCAGCGGCGTGGTGCTGACCTGGCCGCAGCGCATGCCCACCAGCACGCCGTGGTTGCCGGCATCGAGCTGCTCCACCGCTGCCGCGCCCAGCTGCGTGGCCAGCAGCCGGTCGGCCGCGCCCGGCACGCCGCCGCGCTGCACGTGGCCGAGCTTGCACACGCGCATGTCGAAGCCGAGCTGCGCCTCGTGCTCGTCGAAGTAGCGCGCCAGCGCGTCGGCGCCGTACTTGGCCCCTTCGGCGACGACGATGATCGCGTGCGTCTTGCCGCGCCGGTAGGCGTCGCGGATCTCGGTGGCCACGGCCTCGGGGCTGGTGTCCTGCTCGGGCACCACGATCGACTCGGCGCCGCCGGCGATGCCCACCACGGTGGCCAGGTAGCCGCAGTCGCGGCCCATCACCTCGACGAAGAAGCCGCGCTGGTGCGACGACGCGGTCACGCCCAGGCGGTCGATCGACTCGAGCGCCACGTCGATCGCGGTGGTGGCGCCGATCGTGATGTCGGTGCCCAGCAGGTCGTTGTCGATCGTCGAAGCCACGCCCACCACCTGCAGCCCGCGCTGGTGCAGCGCATGCGCGCCGGTCTGCGAGCCGTTGCCGCCGATCACCACCAGCGCCTCGATGCCGCGCGCACCGAGCTGGCGCAGCGCCTCGACCTGGCCGCCCTCGGTCTTCATCTCGGGGCAGCGCGCGGTGCCCAGCATGGTGCCGCCGCGCTGCATGATGCCGCCGACGTCGCGCGCGCCGAGCAGCTCGAGCTCGCCCTTGATCAGGCCGCTGAAGCCGTGGCGAATGCCGTAGACCTGCCAGCCGCCGGCCAGCCCCATGCGCGTGACCGCACGGATCGCGGCGTTCATGCCGGGCGCGTCGCCGCCGCTGGTGAGCACTGCCAGTCGCTTCATGCGAGAAGCCTCCTTCACCGCGATCGTAGCGCCCGGCTGGGACAATCGGGCGCGATGAATCCCGGGATCGGCTACGCCTGCCTCGCCTTCGTGATGTGGGGCCTGTTCCCGCTGTACTTCCAGCGCATCGCGTCGGTGCCGGCGCTGGAGGTGGTGCTGCACCGCTCGGCCTGGTCGCTGCTGTTCGTGCTGGGCCTGCTGGCGTGGCTGCGCCGCTGGGGCTGGCTGCGCGCCTTCGCCGCGCAGCCGCGCCGGCTCGCCTTCTTCGCCTTCAGCGCGCTGCTGCTGTCGGGCAACTGGCTGGTCTACGTGTACGCGGTGCAGAGCGGCCGCGTCGTCGAGGCGAGCCTCGGCTACTTCATCAACCCGCTGGTCAACGTGCTGCTGGGCGTGCTGGTGCTGCACGAGCGGCTGCGCGCCGCGCAATGGGCGGCGGTGGCGCTGGCGGGCTGCGGCGTGCTGTGGCTGGGCTGGCTGGCCGGGCACCCGCCGTGGATCGCGCTGGCGCTGGCCTTCAGCTTCGGCCTGTACGGCCTGCTGCGCAAGACGGCGCCGCTGGGCGCGCTGGAAGGCCTGGCGCTCGAGACGATGCTGCTCGCGCCGCTGGTGCTGCCGGCGCTGGCTTGGTGGACGCTGTCGGGCCAGGGCGCGATGGCGCGCGGCGACGCCGCGCTCGACGCCTGGCTGGTCGTCGGCGGGCCGCTGACCGCGCTGCCGCTGCTGCTGTTTGCCGCCGGCGCGCGCCGGCTGCCGCTGGCCACGGTCGGGCTGCTGCAGTACCTGTCGCCGAGCATCCAGCTGGCGCTGGGCATCTGGGTGTTCGGCGAGCCCTTCAGCCGATCGCGGCTGGCCGGCTTCGCCTGCATCTGGGCGGCGCTGGCGCTGTACTCGCTGGACGGCTGGCGGCGCAGCCGCGCGGCCGCGGTTGCGCCCGCCTGAAGCCGGGGCCGGCCCTACTGCCGGCGCAGGGTACGCTTCAGGCCCTTGGTGATCGCCTCGAGCACCGCCACCCGCGCGTAGTACTTGTCGTTGGCCGGGATCACGTGCCAGCGTGCGTCGCGGCTGCTGGTGCGCTGCACCATCTGGTCGACCGCCTGCACGTAGTCGTCCCACTTCTCGCGGTTGCGGTAGTCCTCTTCGGTGATCTTGTGCTGCTTGTACGGGGTGTTCGCGCGTGCCTCGAACCGGGCGAGCTGCTCCTCGGGCGAGATGTGCAGCCAGAACTTGGCGACGAAGCAGCCGTGCTCGACGAGCTGCGATTCGAAGTCGTTGATCTCGTCGTAGGCCCGCTGCCACGCGGCCGGATCGGCGAAGCCCTCGACCCGCTCGACCAGCAGCCGGCCGTACCAGGTGCGGTCGAAGATCGTGAAGCGGCCGGGCCCGGGCAGGCGCCGCCAGAACCGCCACTGGTACGGGTACTGCGCCTCCTCGGGGCTGGGCGCGGCCACCGGCACCACGCGGTACTCACCCGGCTCGAGCGAGCGTGTGACGCGGCGGATGGCCCCGCCCTTGCCGGCTGCATCCCAGCCCTCGAAGGCCAGCACCGTG
Organism: Pseudomonadota bacterium; assembly: GCA_018240325.1. Lineage (GTDB taxonomy): Bacteria > Pseudomonadota > Gammaproteobacteria > Burkholderiales > Burkholderiaceae_C > Rubrivivax. The sequence goes on along the minus strand of JAFEFZ010000124.1, from coordinate 18,599 downwards.
CTGATGCCGCGGTCGCGCGCCTCCATCGCCAGCCGGTACAGCTTGGTCTGCTGGGCCGCCAGCTTCTCCCGGTAGGTCTGCTTGTCCAGCTTCAGGCTGAGGTCGGCGCGGCACAGCACCGTCGCATCGCTGTCGCGGTCGGCATAGACCGACTCGGCCAGCGCCGGCGTGCCGGGCGGCTTGCTCTGGAGCCGCTGCGTGATGGCCGCGAGCACCGCGCGTCCGACGAACAGGTCGCGGTAGCGGGCGTCGGTGGACTCGACGATCGTCCAAGGCGCGCCGGGGGCGCTGGTGTCGCGCAGGATGCGCTCGGCGATCGGCCAGGTCGGGCCCAGCCGGTCGAGTGCGGCCCAGTCGCGCTGGTCGATCCACCAGCCGGTGTACGGATCCTTCTCGGCCTTGCGCAGCTTCTTGCGCTGCGCCTTCTCCGGGGTGTGCAGAAAGAACTTGAGCAGCAGCACGCCGTCGGCGATCAGCGACGTCTGCGTCGACGCCAAGTGCCGCAGCCGGGCGCCGAGTTGCTCTTCGTCGATCGTGCCGTTCGCGCGCATCGTGGCCATGCGCATCAGGCCGCCGGCGAAGATCGCGATCCGCCCCTTGGGCGGCAGCGCCATCCACAGCCGCCACAGCGCGGGCCGGCCGGCCTCCTCCTGGCTCTCGTCGGCGAACACCCGGGTGTCGAGATACCGGGTGTCCATCCACTCGTTGAGCCGGTTGACCATCTCGTGCGCGGCGATGCTGTCGTCGCCGGCGATCCAGATGACCACCGGGAAGTCGGACTCGCGCAGCTTGTACTGTGCGTCGACCAGCCCGAGCCGCAACTCCGGCAGCGCGGCCTTGTAGTCCTCCTTCGACACCTGGTTGCCGACTTCGGCGGATTCGAGCATGGCAGTACCTCCCGGTCGGCACCGAGTATTTCATGCCCGCGCCGCGGCCGCGCAGCGCTCAGGCCGGCGCCGACGTGCGGATCAGGTGGTCGAAGGCCGCGAGCGCCGCCTTCGCGCCGTCGCCCGCGGCGATCACGATCTGCTTGTAGGGCACGGTGGTCGCGTCGCCGGCCGCGAACACGCCCGGCACGTTGGTGGCGCCGCGCGCGTCGATCACGATCTCGCCGTAACGGCTCAGCTCCACCGTGCCGCGCAGGAACTCGGTGTTGGGCACCAGGCCGATCTGCACGAACACGCCCGCCAGCTCCACCGTCTGCTCCACGCCGCTCGTGCGGTCCTTGAAGCGCAGGCCGTTGACCCGGCTGCCGTCGCCGGTGATCTCGAGCGTCTGCGCGTTCAGGTGCACCGTCACGTTGGGCAGGCTGTGCAGCTTGCGCACCAGCACCGCGTCGGCCTTGAGCTGGTCGAGGAACTCGATCACCGTTACGTGCCCGACCACGCCGGCCAGGTCGATCGCCGCCTCGACGCCGGAGTTGCCGCCGCCGATCACCGCCACTGATCGGCCCTTGAACAGCGGCCCGTCGCAGTGCGGGCAGTAGGCGACGCCCTTGGTGCGGTACTCGGCCTCGCCGGGCACGCCGACGTTCTTCCAGCGCGCGCCCGGGGCCAGCACCACCGAGCGCGCCTGCAGCACGGCGCCGTTGGCGAGCTTCACGCTGGCCATGCCGCCGGGCTGGGCGGCCGGCTCCAGCGCCTGAACCTGCTGGTGGTTCATGATGTCCACGTCATAGGCGCGCACATGCGCCTCGAGCGCCGCGGCGAACTTCGGGCCGTCGGTCTCGAGCACCGAGATGTAGTTTTCGATCGCCAGCGTGTCCAGCGTCTGGCCGCCGAAGCGCTCGGCGACGATGCCGGTGCGGATGCCCTTGCGCGCCGCATACACGGCCGCAGCGGCACCCGCGGGGCCGCCGCCGACGACGAGCATGTCGTAGGGCTCGGCCTTGGCCAGGCGCGCGGCATCGCGCGCCGCCGCGCCGGTGTCCACCTTGGCCAGGATCTGGTCGAGCTCCATCCGGCCCGACTCGAAGAATTCGCCGTTCAGGAACACGGTGGGCACCGCCATGATCTGGCGCTGCTCGACCTCGTCCTGGAACAGGCCGCCGTCGATCGCCACGTGGCGGATGCGCGGGTTGAGCACCGCCATCAGGTTGAGCGCCTGCACCACGTCGGGGCAGTTGTGGCAGGTCAGGCTCATCCAGGTCTCGAAGACGAAGTCGCCTTCGAGCGCGCGGATCTGCTCGATCACATCGGGCTCGACCTTCGGCGGGTGGCCGCCGGCCTGCAGCAGCGCCAGCACCAGCGACGTGAACTCGTGGCCCATCGGCACCGCGGCGAAGCGCACGCCCATGTCGGCGCCCGCGCGGGTGACCTGGAACGACGGGCGGCGCTCGTCGGCGCCGTCCAGGCGCACCGTGACCTTGTCGCTCAGCGCGGCGATCTCTTCCAGCAGCTCGCGCACGTCGGCCGAAGCCGGGCGGTCGTCGAGGCTGGCGATCAGTTCGATCGGCTGCTGCACTCGCTCGAGGTAGGCCTTCAGCTGGGCCTGGATGTTGCTGTCGAGCATGTCCGTCTCCTTCATCGGCGGTGGGCTGCGGGCCCGGTCGCCAGCACCCGTGGGCGGGCGCTCGCGACAAGGCCCGAGGGTCTTGTCGAGTCTGTTCGGGCCGCGCGCACGCAGGCGCGGGGCGTCGCCGGCGCACGGCCCGCGCGCAGGCGCGGGCCGATACCGGCCTCAGATCTTGCCGACCAGGTCCAGCGACGGCGTCAGCGTCTTCGCGCCTTCGTTCCACTTGGCCGGGCAGACCTCGTTCGGGTGCGCGGCGGTGTACTGCGCGGCCTTGAGCTTGCGCAGCGTCTCGGTCACGTCGCGCGCGATCTCGTTGGAATGCACTTCCATCGTCTTGATCACGCCTTCAGGGTTGACCACGAAGGTGCCGCGCAGCGCCAAGCCCTCTTCGGGGATGTGCACGCCGAAGGCGTTGGTCAGCTGGTGCGTCGGGTCGCCGACCAGCGGGAACTTGGCCTTGCGCACGGCGTCGCTGGTCTCGTGCCACACCTTGTGCGAGAAGTGCGTGTCGGTGGTGACGATGTAGACCTCGGCCTTGAGCTTCTGGAACTCGGCGTAATGCTCGGCTGCGTCCTCGACTTCGGTCGGGCAGTTGAAGGTGAACGCCGCCGGCATGAAGATCAGCACCGACCACTTGCCCTTCAGGCTCTGGTCGCTGACTTCGATGAACTTGCCGTTGTGGAAGGCCTGCGCCTTGAACGGCTGGACTTGGGTGTTGATCAGGGACATGGTGCTCCTTCTGGGGGTTTCGGGTTGGGAACCTGGGACTCGTGCGAAGCCGTTCGGGCTTCTCTGGAGCGCATTATATGCTATCGCATACAAATATTCAATAGCTAAATGCTAAATGCAGGATAGCCCACGGCGGCTCAGGGCCAATCGAGGCAATCAGGGGGAGGACGCGCAGGCGTCGGCGGTCGGCAGGCCGGACGCTGCGGCCGCGGGTTGGATGGTCGGGGCGACACGATTCGAACGTGCGACCCTCTGCTCCCAAAGCAGATGCGCTACCAGGCTGCGCTACACCCCGACGTGGGCCGCGATTGTAGGCGCCGGCCAATCCGCCGCCTGCGCTTCGGGCACGACGGTGGGGGCCGGCAGCTGCAGCTGTTCGCAGATCGCGATGCACTGCTTGATGTGCTGTTCGCACACGTAGCGCAGCGCGCTGTAGGTCAGCACCGCCGACAGCGCCTGGCCCGCGATCGGCACGAACTTGACTGCCTGTTGCGTGGTCAGCCGCACGCCGACCAGGCGCAGCAGCTTCATCACCAGCTCGCGCGTGAACACCCGGCCGACGAGCAGCGCGCTGCCGGCCGACACGGCCTTGAGCACCACGAGCTTGCGGTCGGGCGCCAGCCGCTCCACCTGTTCGGGGGTCAGGCCGAAGGTCCGGTTGATGTCGGGCAGCAGCTTGACCAGGATGCCCACGTCGACCAGCCAGTCCATGCCCGGCAGCGGCACCATCGCGACACCCGCGGCCAGCAGCGCACGCCGCGACACCATGCGCCGGCTTTGCTGGGCCGCGGCTGCAATCTGTTCCGGCGTTGCCGGGACGACCTGCCACTGCGCGTCATCCATCGTCGTGCTCATCGAATCGTCCTTTGCACCCTTGATCCCTGGATCTGCGCCCGCCCGCTGCCCGGTCAGGCCGGCAATGCCATCACGGCGATGCCGTCGGCGTCGGCCACCAGCCAGTCGCCCGGCCGCACCCAGGTGCCGCGGATCAGCAGCGGCACGTCGCGCAGGCCCTGGCCCGCGCGCTCGGTGGGCAGCGGGATCGGCGCCAGGGCGCGGATGCCGACGCCGCAGGCGGCCAGTTCGGCCACGTCGCGCACCGCGCCGTCGATCACCAGACCGGCCCAGCCGTTGCGGGCCGCCGCCGCGCCCAGGTTGCCGCCCAGCAGCGCACGCCGCAGCGAGCCGCCGCCGTCGACCACCAGCACCCTGCCCTCGCCCGGCGATTCGACCGCCGCCTTGACCAGCGAGTTGTCCTCGAAGCACTTGACCGTGCTCACCGGTCCGTGGAAGACCTGCCGGCCGCCGAAGTCGCGGAACACCGGCGCCAGCACGCGAAAGGCGCCGTCGGTGTCGCCCTTGTGCGCGTCGCACAGGTCGCAGGTGGCGGGGATCTTGTCGGTCATCGTCGCTCCGGGTTGCTTGCCGAATCCGGCGCAAGCATACCGAAGCGCGGCAGCTCGGCCGCTCAGCGGCGCAGCGCCGCCGCCCGGATCGCGCCCAGCGTGGTGCGGCTGGTGATCACGTCGGGGTCGAGCTTCAGGTGGATCAGCGTGGGCCGATCGGCGGCCAGCGCGGCGGCGAAGGCCGGCTCGAAGCCGGCGGTGGCGTCGACGCAGTGCGCCTGCCAGCCGTAGGCGCGCGCCAGCGCCGCGAAGTCGGGGTTGAACAGCTCGCTGCCGCTGACCCGGCCCGGGTACTCGCGCTCCTGGTGCATGCGGATCGTGCCGTAGCTGCCGTTGTCGACGACCAGGCTGATCAGCTTGCCGGCCCCACGCCCGGCGCCGTGGCCGGTGGCGGTGGCCAGTTCCTGCCCGTTCATCAGGAAGTCGCCGTCGCCGGCCACGTTGACCACCGTGCGCTCGGGGTGCAGCAGCGCGGCCGCCACGGCGGCCGGCAGGCCATAGCCCATCGCGCCGTTGGTCGGCGCCAGTTGCGTGCGGCCGTGGTGCTGCAGGCCGGGATAGCGCACGTAGCGGTGCAGCCAGCCGCTGAAGTTGCCGGCGCCGTTGGTGTAGATGGTGTCGGCGGGCGCCAGGCGCTGCACCGTCTTCATCACCACCGCCAGGTCGAGCGGCTGGACCGGCGGCGCGTCGTGGGTGGCCTCGTAGTCGACGTGCGCGTCCTGCGCCCACTGCTGCCAGCGCGGCGCCTGCGGCGCGGCCAAGCCGGCCAGCGCGCGGGCGGCGCAACCGGGCGATGCCTGCACCAGCAAGTCGGCGGCGTAGACCCGGCCCAGCTCCTCGGGCCCGGCGTGCACGTGCACCAGTTGCTGCGCCGGCCGCGGCGCGCGCAACAGCGTGTAGCCGCCGGTGGTCATCTCGCCCAGGCGCACCCCCAGCGCGAGCACCAGGTCGGCCGCCTGCACCCGCTGCGCCAGCTTCGGGTTGATGCCGATGCCCACGTCGCCGGCGTACAGCGGGTGGCGGTTGTCGAAGGTGTCCTGGAAGCGAAAGCCGCAGGCCACCGGCAGTTGCCAGTTCTCGGCGAAGCGCTGCAGCGCGCGGCAGGCTTCGGCATCCCAGCCGCTGCCGCCGGCGATCAGCAGCGGGCGCTCGGCCGCGGCCAGCCGCTCGCGCAACTCGTGCAGCGCCTGCGGCGCCGGCCAGGCCGTGGCCGGCTGCACGCGCGCCAGCACCGGCGCCGCGGTCGGGGTGGCCAGCATGTCTTCGGGCAGCGCCAGCACCACCGGGCCCGGCCGGCCTTGGCAGGCGGTGTGGAAGGCGCGCGCCACGTATTCGGGCAGGCGGTCGGCCTGCTGCACCTCGGCCGCCCACTTGGCCATGCCGAGCGTGCCCGGGCCGAGCATCTGGCGGTAGTCCAGCTCCTGAAAGGCTTCGCGGTCGCGCTGGTCCGACGCCACCTGGCCGACGAACAGGACGAGCGGCGTCGAATCCTGGAACGCGGTGTGCACGCCGATCGCGGCGTTGCTCGCGCCCGGGCCGCGGGTCACGAAGCAGATGCCCGGCCGGCCGCTGAGCTTGCCCTGGGCCTCGGCCATGAAGGCGGCGCCGCCCTCGTGCCGGCAGGCGACGAAGCGGATCCGGCCGCGGTGCTCGTGCAGACCGTCGAGCACCGCCAGGTAGCTCTCGCCGGGCACGCCGAAGACGGTGTGCACCCCCTGGGCAATCAGCGCCTCGACCAGCGCGTGGCCTGCCGGGCGCGGCGTCATCGGCGCACCTGGGCCGCGCGCAGCGGCGTGCGGCGCGCGCGGCGCACGTTGAATGCGGTCAGGATCAGCACGCCCTGCACCGCCGCCAGCACCAGCCACACGCCGCGGTAGGCGCCGCGGTCCATCAGCGCGCCGGTCAGCAGCGGCATCAGCGCCTGGCCGATGTCCAGCCCGCCATAGACCACGCCGTACACCCGGCCGGACGCGTTGTCGGGGGTCGAGGCCTTGACGAGCATGTCGCGCGAAGGCCCGGCCGTGCCGGTGAAGAAGCCCATCGCGCCGAACAGCGCCAGCACCAGCCACGCCGGCACGCTGGCCCAGGCCACCGTCAGCGCAACCAGCATCGCCAGGCCGAAGCCGGCTGCGACGATGCGCTCGCTGCGCCGCGGGTCGGCGATCAGGAAGCCGCCCAGCACCATGCCCGCCGCGGCGCTGACCATGTAGACCGTCAGGCAGGTGCCGACCCAGGCGGCCGGCATCGCGTGCAACTGGCGCGCGGCTTCCGGCGCGAAGCTCTGCACGACCGACAGCGCGCCCGCATACAGCAGGAAGAAGCCGAAGCAGGTCCACACCGCCGGCAGCTTCAGGAAATCGAAGGGCCCTTCGGCGGCACCGGCGTGCGCTGCACCCGGGGCGGGGCTCGGCAGCGGCGGCACCTGCAGCGTGTCGCGTCGCCACACCAGCAGCGCCAGCACCGCGAAGATCAGCGCCGCCGCGCTCAGCAGCGCCACCCGCCACGAGAAAGCCAGCGTGATCGGCACCAGCATCGCCGGCGCCAGCGCCCAGCCCAGGCTGCCGGTGATGCCGTGCACGCTGTAGGCATGGCCGAGCCGGGCCTTGCCGACCTTGCGGTTGAGCACCGTGTAGTCCACCGGGTGGAACACGCCGTTGCCGACCCCGGCCACCACCGAGAACAGCGCCAGCATCCACCAGCTGCGGCTCGCGGCGAAGCCCAGCGCCGCCACCCCGAGCAGCGCGAGCCCGCCGAACAGCACCGGCCGCGGGCCGTGGCGGTCGACAACGAAGCCCGACAGCGCCTGCACCGTGCACGACACGATGAAGAAGATCGTCAGCAGCAGGCCGAGCTGCGCATAGCTGACCTCGAAGGCGTCGCGCAGCCACGGAAACAGCGGCGCCAGCAGCAGCTGGCTGAAGTGGCTGACGCAATGCGCGAGCCCGACCAGGCCGATCACGGCGGCGTCCTGGCGTACCGGGGTTCCCGGCAGGGTCATGGTGGTCATGCGCAGTGCTCTTGGCTCGGGAGCGGCCGCATCCGCGCTGCGTGCGGCCCCGGCTGCCCGGGGGCAATCGTAGGCCGCACCCGCAAGGCGAGCTTGCGATACATTGACAACATCTGTCGAGAACATGCCACCCGTGTCCGCACCCTCCCGCCGCCGCGCGGCCGTCGCGCCGCTCGATCCGCTGCGCTTCAGTCCGACGCGCGAACGGCCGGTGCGCGCCAAGCTGCGGCGGCTCGCGCCCGACACCCAGATCCAGCCGCACAGCCATGCGTGGGCGCAGGTGGCGATCTCGATCGCCGGCGTGGCCCGCATCACCGCCGGGCGCCACACCTACCTGGTGCCCGGTTGGCGCGCGGTGTGGATCCCGCCGGGCGTCGAGCACGTGGTCACGGCGCTCGAGGCGGCCGAGCTGCGCACGCTGTACATCCACCAGGAGCCCGACCGCCCCGGGCCGGCGGTGGCGCGCCGGGACTGCGAGCCCTGGCGCGGCTGCCGCGTGCTCGAGGTATCGCCGCTGCTGCGCGAACTGGTGCTGCAGATGGACGTGACGATGGACGGCCAGGCGCCGCTGGGAGCGCCGGCGCTCGAGCGCGAGGCTCGGCTGGGCGAGCTGGTGCTGGATGAATTGCGCCGCGCGGCGCCGCTGCGGCTGGGCATCGAGCTGCCGCAGGACCGCCGGCTGCGCGCGCTGTGCGAGGCGGTGCTGCAGGATCCGTCGCGCCACGCCACGCTGGACGGTTGGGCGCACGAGACCGCGGCCAGCCCGCGCACCGTGGCGCGGCTGTTCCGCCAGCAGCTCGACACCTCGTTCGGCCCGTGGCGCCAGCAGGTGCTGCTGGCGCACGCGCTGCGGCTCGCGGCCCAGGGCCGGCCGATGGGGCTGATCGCCGCCGACCTGGGCTACGCCAGCCCCAGCGCCTTTTCGGCGATGGTGCGGCGCGCGGTCGGCCAGCCGCCGAGCCGCTTCTTCGCCATGCGCTGACCGGCTTCGCATAGAGTATCCAATGGAGGATCCGCGATGAGCGATGTGCAATACGACGTCACCCGCCAGGACGCCACCGGCGCCAGTTGCACGCTGCGCGCCTGGGCCAAGGTGCCGCCGGCGCTGGGCCCGGCGCAGCGGCAGGACGCGAAGGCGCGCATCGCCGCGCTGCTGCGGCAGCACGACGCGGTGCTGGTGGCGCACTACTACGTCGACGGCGACCTGCAGGACCTGGCGCTGGCCACCGGCGGCGTCGTCGCCGATTCGCTGGAGATGGCGCGCTTCGGCCGCGACCACGCGGCGCGCACGCTGGTCGTGGCCGGCGTGCGCTTCATGGGCGAGACCGCCAAGATTCTGTCGCCTGACAAGCGCGTGCTGATGCCCGACCTGGACGCCACCTGCTCGCTCGACCTGGGCTGCCCGGCCGACGAGTTCGCCGCCTTCTGCGACGCGCACCCCGACCGCGACGCCGTGGTCTATGCCAACACCAGCGCGGCGGTGAAGGCGCGTGCCGACTGGATGGTCACCAGCTCGTGCGCGCTGGCGATCGTGCGCCACCTGCACGCGCAGGGCCGCAAGATCCTGTGGGCGCCCGACCGGCACCTGGGCCGCTGGATCCAGGAGCAGACCGGCGCCGACATGCTGCTGTGGCAGGGCGAGTGCATCGTCCACGACGAGTTCAAGGCGATCGAGCTCGAGCTGATGCGCAAGGAGCACCCCGACGCGATGGTGCTGGTGCACCCCGAGTCGCCGGCCGGCGTGGTGCGCCAGGCGCACGTGGTGGGCTCGACCTCGCAGCTGCTGCGCGCGGTGGTCGAAGGCGACGCACAGGAATACATCGTCGCCACCGACAACCGGCTGATGCACCGGATGCGCCAGCTCGCGCCCGGCAAGACGCTGCTGGAGGCACCCACCGCCGGCAACAGCGCCACCTGCAAGAGCTGCGCGCACTGCCCGTGGATGGCGATGAATTCGCTGCAGGGCGTGCTCGCGTGCCTCGAGGCCGGCGCCGGCGAGATCCGGGTGCCCGCCGAAACCGGCCGCCAGGCGCTGGGCTGCATCGAGCGCATGCTCGACTTCGTCAAACGCCACCCCGACAGCATCGCGCAGCCGCAGGCCGGCTTCGTGCCCGAGGTGGGGGTCGCGTGACGCTGCACTTCGACCACGACGAGACGCTCGAGCAGGCGCGCGCGCGCAACATCGCCGACGCGCTGCGCGAAGACATCGGCACCGGCGACCGCACCGCGCTGCTGGTGCCCGCCGGCCGGCGCGTGCAGGCGGCCGTGCGCGTGCGCGAGGCGGCCGTGCTGTGCGGCCGCGACTGGTTCGACGGCGTGATGCACGCGGTCGACGCCGCCACGCGCGTGCACTGGCAGTTCGCCGAAGGCGCCGACATGCCCGCCGATTCGACCGTGTGCCGGATCGACGCCGATGCGCGCGCGCTGCTGTCGGCCGAGCGGCCGGCGTTGAACTTCCTGCAGCTGCTCAGCGCCACCGCCACCGCCACGCGGCGCCACGTGCAGGCGATCGAAGGCGCGTCGCCCAACCCGCGCGGCTGCGCGATCCTGGACACGCGCAAGACATTGCCGGGTCTGCGCCAGGCGCAGAAGTACGCGGTGCGCACCGGTGGCGGGCGCAACCAGCGGCTGGCGCTGTGGGACGGCATCCTGATCAAGGAGAACCACATCGCCGCCGCCGGCGGCGTGGCGGCAGCGCTGCAGGCGGCGGTCGCGCTGCGCGCCGCGGTGCCGATCCAGATCGAGGTCGAGACGGTCGCGCAGCTGGTCGAGGCGCTGGACGCCGGCGCGGCCAGCGTGCTGCTCGACAACTTCGACGCGGCCGCGCTGCGCGAGGCGGTGCGCGTCAACGCCGGGCGCGCGCTGCTCGAGGTGTCGGGCGGCGTGACGCTCGAGCGGCTGCGCGACATCGCCGCCGCCGGCGTGGACCGCATCTCGATCGGCGCGCTGACCAAGGACGTGCGCGCGATCGACTACTCGATGCGCGTGCCCGGCTGATCAGGGTTCGCCGTCGACGTGCCGCCGCGGCGCGCCCGAGCCGCTGCGGCTGCTGCGCGCGCGGCGCGTCAGCACCGTCGGCAGGCTCACCGGCAGCGTCGCCGGGAAGTCGCGGCTGTAGTGCAGGCCGCGGCTTTCGTGGCGCACCAGCGCCGAGCGCACGATCAGCTCGGCGCACACCACCAGGTTGCGCAGCTCGAGCAGGTCGCGCGTCACGCGGAAGTTGGCGTAGTACTCGTCGATCTCGCCGTTGAGCAGCTCGATGCGGTGCAGCGCGCGCTCGAGCCTGCGCGTGGTGCGCACGATGCCGACGTAGTTCCACATCAGCAGGCGCAGCTCGTCCCAGTTGTGCGCGATCACCACCTGCTCGTCGGCGTCCTCGACCTGGCTCTCGTCCCACGGCGGGACATCGATGGCCGCGTCGGATGCCGTGCGCAGGATGCGCTCGGCGCAGGCGGTGCCGACCACCACGCATTCGAGCAGCGAATTGCTCGCCAGCCGGTTGGCGCCGTGCAGGCCGGTGTACCCGGTCTCGCCCACCGCATACAGGCCGCCCAGGTCGGTGCGACCCTCGAGGTCGCTGACCACGCCGCCGCAGGAATAGTGCGCCGCCGGCACCACCGGGATCGGCCGGCGCGCGATGTCGATGCCGAGCTGGCCGCAGCGCTGGTGGATCGTCGGGAAATGCTCCTTCAGGAAGGCCTCGCCCTTGTCGCGCACGATCGGCGTGGCGTCGAGCCACACGAAGTCCAGGCCGTGGCGCTTCATCTCGAAGTCGATCGCACGCGCCACGATGTCGCGCGGTGCCAATTCGGCGCGCGCGTCGTGCGCCAGCATGAAGCGCCCGGCGTCGCCGTCGAGGTTGGGCAGGCGCAGCTGCGCCCCCTCGCCGCGCAACGCCTCCGTGATCAGGAAGCTGCGCTCCTGCGGGTGGTACAAGCAGGTCGGGTGGAACTGCACGAACTCCATGTTCGCCACCCGGCAGCCGGCGCGCCAGGCCATCGCCACGCCGTCGCCGGTGGCGGTGTCGGGGTTGCTGGTGTAGCGGTAGACCTTGCCCAGCCCACCGGTGGCCAGCACCACCGCCGACGCGCGCAGCGTCTCGACCCGGCGCTGCGCGATGTCGAGCGCATACACGCCGTAGCAATGCGGCGTCTCGTCGCGCCGCAAGTGGCGCGAGGTGATCAGGTCCACCGCCATCCAGCGCTCGCGCAGCGCGATGTTCGGGTGCGCGCGCGCCTTGGCCAGCAGTGCCTCGTGGATCGCGCGTCCGGTGGCGTCGGCCGCATGCGCGATGCGGCGCACCGCATGCCCGCCCTCGCGCGTCAGGTGCAGCCCCAGCGGGCCGGCGGGGTCGGGCGAGAACGGCACGCCCTGGCGCACCAGCCACTCGATCGCACCGGCGCTGTGCTCGGCGATGCAGCGCGCCACCTGCGCGTCGACCAGCCCGGCGCCGGCCTCCTGGGTGTCGTGCACGTGCGAATCGATGCTGTCGTCGTCGCCGAGCACGCCGACGATGCCGCCCTGGGCCCAGCTGGTGGCGCCTTCGCCGAGGCCGCGCTTGGCCAGCACCACCACCGGCCGCCGATCGGCCAGGTGCAGGGCCACCGCCAAGCCGGCGAGCCCGGCACCGACGATCACGACGGGGTCGGACGGGTTGGGCGGCGACGCGGGCGGCATCGGGCAGTCAGGCAGGAACCGAGGCGCGCATTGTCCACCATGCGTCGCGGGTACCGGGGCGCACGCGCGGCGCGGCCGCCGGCGTGGCGGATCGCACACCCGCTGGCGGCGGCCGGACCCTACACTTTGCCGGGCCGCCGCAGCGGCCGGATGGCGAGCGGCCCCGGCCCACCGATGGCGCAGGAGCCGCCATGCCCGACACCCTCCAGGCCCGACGCCCGCCGTATCCCGCCGCCGGCTCCGGCGCAAGCGCGCCTGGGCCGCGCGACACCGAGTTGCTGATGCCGGCCACGCAGCTCGTCAGCGACCGCGAAGCCTACCTCGACAACGCCCCCAGCGACATCGGCCGGCGCGTGTCGGACGAGCAGCACGAGCTGTTCGTCGTCTGCCGGCCGGCCGAGGCGATGCAGCAGCAGTTGGCGCAGCTGGCGCCCGACTTCATCGCGATCCACGACCTGGGCGCCGCGATCTCGGCGCGGCTGCTGGCCGCGGTGGCGGCTGCCTCGGCGCGCAAGATGCAGAAGCTGGTGATCCGGCGCCAGGGCTTCGGCACCGCGCTGGCGACGATCGAGTTCGCCGAACTGCCGCTGCCCAGCGGCAAGCTGCTGCGGATCTACACGACCCGGATCGACGCCGACACCCAGACGCGGCAGCAACTGGCGCAGCTGCTGCTGGCGCACAGCCGGCTCGCCGTGGTGATGGTCGGCGACCTGCCGCCGCACGCGCTCGAAAGCAGCCTCGAGCCGCTGCGTCAGGCAATCGCCGCCGGCCCCTGGCCCAACCGCCAACTGCTGCTGATGCCGATGGGCAATGCGCCGTCGCTGCCGGCCGAAGCCGCCAGCCTGGACGGCGCAGGCGGCGTGATGGTGCGCTGCACCCCGCAGGTCGGCCGGCCGGCCGAAGCCTGGGCCTTCATCACCGGCGCATGGAACCGGCTGAATGCGGCCGACGGCACTGCGCCGGCGGCGCCGGCCGCCGGCCCGGGGTTGGCGGCGCGCGCGCCTTCGTTCCAGTCCGGCACCGTGCCGGCTGCACGCAGCGTCGCGTTCAGGGCCGCATCCGCAGACCTGGACGCGCACGAGCCGCCGCCGACCGCCGCGGCCTACGCGCCGACGCAGCCGCTCGAGCTCACCCCGATGCCGCCGGCGCGCGCTGCGGCCGCGCAGCCGCAGATCCCGGGCCATGCCGTCGTCTGGACCGGCTACGTGCAGCGCTGCGCCGCGATCAAGGGCGTGGCCCAGGCCTGCGTGTTCGATGTCGATCGGCAGCGGCCGCTGGCCTACAGCGGCGCGCAACGCAGCGCCGAGCGGCTCGCGGCCAAGGGCGCGATGCTGCTCGCGGTGATGGCCGATGCCGCCGACGCGCTGGCGCTGGGTTCGGCGCCGCCCGATGCGGCGGTCACGCTGGCCGAGCACTACCTGCTGCTGCGCCCGCTGCCGGGCAGGCCGAACGTTGCGCTGCACCTGGTGATCGAGCGCAGCCACGGCAACCTCGGCGCGGTGCGCGCGGCGCTGCACCAGATCGACCAGACGCTGCCGGCGCCGGCCGGCTGAAGCCGGCGCCCACGGCCCGCAGGCCGGGCCGCCGGCAGCCGGCTCAGTGCACCACCCGGCCGAAGCTGAACTCGCCGTTGTCCACGTCGACCGGGATCACGTCGTTCGGCCCGAAGCGGCCCTGCAGGATCAACTTGGACACCGGGTTCTCGATGCGCTGCTGGATCGCGCGCTTCAGGGGCCGGGCGCCGAACACCGGGTCGAAGCCGACCTTGGCCAGCTCGTCCAGCGCCGCCGCCGACACTTCGAGGCGCATGTCCATCTTCTCGAGCCGCCGTTCGAGCACCTGCAGCTGGATCTTGGCGATCGCGCCGATGTGCTCGCGGCCGAGCGCGTGGAACACGACCGTCTCGTCGATCCGGTTCAGGAACTCGGGGCGGAAGTGCTGCTTGACCTCGCCCATCACCGCCTCGCGGATCAGCTCGGGATCCTGCCCCGCCATCTGCATGATCATGTGCGAGCCGAGGTTGCTGGTCATCACGATCACGCAGTTCTTGAAGTCGACGGTGCGGCCCTGGCCGTCGGTCAGGCGGCCGTCGTCGAGCACCTGCAGCAGCACGTTGAACACGTCCGGGTGCGCCTTCTCGACCTCGTCGAGCAGCAGCACACTGTAGGGCTTGCGCCGCACCGCCTCGGTCAGGTAGCCGCCCTCGTCGTAGCCGACATAGCCCGGCGGCGCGCCGATCAGCCGGCTCACGCTGTGCTTCTCCATGAACTCGCTCATGTCGACGCGCACCATGTGGTCGTCGCTGTCGAACAGGAAGCCGGCGAGTGCCTTGCACAGCTCGGTCTTGCCGACGCCGGTGGGGCCCAGGAACAGGAAGCTGCCGAGCGGCCGGTTCGGGTCGGACAGGCCGGCGCGGCTGCGCCGGATCGCGTCGGCCACCGCGACGATCGCCTCGTCCTGGCCGACGACGCGCTCGTGCAGCTTGTCTTCCATCTGCAGCAGCTTGTCGCGTTCGCCCTGCATCAGCTTGGCGACCGGGATGCCGGTGGCGCGCGACACGACTTCGGCGATCTCCTCGGCGCCGACCAGCGTGCGCAGCAGCTGCGGGCCGCCCTTGCCGTCCTTGGCGGCCTTGCCCTTGCCCTGCTCCTTGGCCTGCGCCGCGTGCAGCTTCTTCTCGAGCTCGGGCAGCCGGCCGTACTGCAGCTCGGCCACCTTGTCGAAGTTGCCCTTGCGCTTCCACTCCTCGATCTGGAACTTCGCCTGCTCGATGTCCTTGCGCACCTGCTCGGAGCCCTGCGCCATCGCCTTCTCGGCCTTCCAGATCTCTTCGAGGTCGGCGTACTCGCGCTCCAGCTTCGCGATCTCGTCCTCGATCAGGCCCAGGCGCTTGACCGAGGCCTCGTCCTTTTCCTTGCGCACCGCCTCGCGCTCGATCTTCAGCTGGATCAGCCGGCGGTCGAGCCGGTCCATCGCCTCGGGCTTGGAGTCGATCTCGATCTTGATCTTGGCCGCCGCCTCGTCGATCAGGTCGATCGCCTTGTCGGGCAGGAAGCGGTCGGTGATGTAGCGGTGGCTCAGCTCGGCCGCGGCGACGATCGCCGGGTCGGTGATCTCGACGCCGTGGTGCACCTCGTACTTCTCCTGCAGCCCGCGCAGGATCGCGATCGTGGCCTCGACGCTGGGCTCGTCGACCAGCACCTTCTGGAAGCGGCGCTCGAGCGCGGCGTCCTTCTCGACGTACTTGCGGTATTCGTCGAGCGTCGTCGCGCCGATGCAGTGCAGCTCGCCGCGCGCGAGCGCCGGTTTGAGCATGTTGCCGGCGTCGATCGCGCCCTCGGCCTTGCCGGCGCCGACCATCGTGTGCAGCTCGTCGATGAACAGGATGATGCGGCCCTCGTCGGCGGCGACTTCCTTGAGCACCGCCTTGAGCCGCTCCTCGAACTCGCCGCGGTACTTGGCGCCGGCCAAGAGGCCTGCCATGTCGAGCACGAGCACGCGTTTGTCCTTCAGCGTCTCCGGCACCTCGCCGTTGACGATGCGCTGCGCCAGGCCCTCGACGATCGCCGTCTTGCCGACGCCCGGCTCGCCGATCAGCACCGGGTTGTTCTTGGTGCGCCGCTGCAGCACCTGGATCGCGCGGCGGATCTCGTCGTCGCGGCCGATCACCGGGTCGAGCTTGCCCGAGCGCGCACGTTCGGTCAGGTCGAGCGTGTACTTCTTCAGCGCCTCGCGCTGGCCTTCGGCTTCGGCCGAGTCGACCTTGCTGCCGCCGCGCACCGCGTCGATCGCGGCTTCCAGCGCCTTGCGCGTCAGGCCGTGGCCGCGCACGATGCCGCCGAAATCGCCCTTCGAATCGGCAGCGGCCAGCAGGAACATCTCGCTGGCGATGAACTGGTCGCCGCGCTTGGTGGCCTCCTTGTCGGCCGCCTGCAGCAGCTGCATCAGGTCGCGCCCGGGCTGCACCGGCCCGCCGCCCTGCACGCTGGGCAAGGCGTTGATCGCCGTGTCCATCGCCGTCTTCAGCGCCGCCGTGTCGGCGCCGGCGCGGTCGAGCAGCGCCTTCGGGCCGTCGGGCTGCGCCAGCATCGCCGCCAGCAGGTGTGCCGGCTCCACGTAGGGGTTGTCGCGCGCGACGGCCAGGCTCTGGCCGTCGGCCAGGGCCTGCTGGAAGGCAGTGGTGAGCTTGTCGATCCGCATGAGTGGTTCCTCCGACTCATGCGGATCTGGGGCAGCCGCCGGGGTTTTCAAGGTCGGCGGCTGCACCCGGGGCGGCGGGGCCCCGGCACCTGCCGGCCGGCGGCGACGCTGCGGCAGCCGCAGCACCTTCGGCCAGCGAGGGCCGCTTGCGAATCCCTCGCCCGGAAAAGGGGCCGGGCTGGGCGCAGCCCGGCCCTGGCGCGCCTACTTGCCGCGCGAAGCCGGGGTCGAGCCGCCCTGCACGCCGAGTGCACCGCCGGTGCCCAGGCCGCCCTTGACCGTCTGTGCGCGGTAGTTGCGCACCGCCTTGACGAGCTGGTTGTAGCTGTCGGCGAAGGCCGCGATGATGATCTTGCCCTCGGGCGTGCTGGTGTAGCCGCCGGCCGCAGCGCCGCCGGCCCAGCCGAAGGTCGAGCCGAAGAGCGCGAAATCAGTGTTCTTGGCCGTGCCCTCGGCAGCGGCCAGCTGCACGCCCGAGCGGTTGTCGATCATGATCAGCGTGGTCGAGGCCTCGTTGGTCTTGATGCCGCCGGCGATCGCGCCGATCACCCCCAGGTGCCGGCTCAGGCCGGCGAGCCCGCCGCCCATGCCGCCGGTGTTCTGGCTGAACTGGATGCTCGGGTTCATCGTGTAGTCGGCCGCCACCATCTGGCCCGGTCCCATGTTGCTGCCGGCGCGCATCTCGCCCGAATCGCGCAGGTTGCGCTCCATCTGCATGTTGCGCATCGCCGCGCCGCGCTCGACGACGACGAAGCAGTTCGACTGCTGGATCATCATCCGCAGCACCGGCACGGTGGAGCCGAGCTTGTAGCTCTGCAGCGTGTGGTACCAGGGCGCGCTCTGGTCCTCGACCACGCCGATCGTGCCCAGCGCCTGGTCGCAGCGCTCGAGCGCGCTGTTCGCGCCTTCGGCCGTGGCGCCGCCGGCCGCGCCCGTGACCGCCCCCTTGCTGCCGCCGCCCATCTCCTGGGCGTGGGCTGGGCCCGCGCCGGCCAGCGCGAGCAGCAGCGCGCAGCCCAGTGTCGCATCGCGAGCCCTGGATGTTTGCTTCGAGCGTTCCATGTGCACCTCCACGCGGTGATTTGCGATCGGGGGGCGATGGTAAGGGCCTGGACCTGCGCCGTCGCCCCCCCGATGGGGGTAAGCGCGGCTGCGGCGGCAACCGGCCTCAGTCGATCGCCTCGTCGTGCTCGGCGCGGGCGTACAGGCACTCGTGGCCGAGGCGGTCCAGGCACAGCTCGGCCGTCCACGGCAGCATCAGCGCGCCGCAGCGCGCGTCGCGGTACAGCCGCTCGAGCGGCAGCGACTTGAGCATCGCCTGGCCGCCGCAGGTGCGCAGCGCCAGCGCGCCGATCGCCTGCGCGTTCTCCATCACCGTGTATTGCGCCGCATACAGGCGCTGGCGCGCGTCGTCGTCGGGGTCGATGCGCGCGTCGCGCAGCGTCTGCAGGAAGAGCGCCCGGGTCTGTTCGAGGCGGATGCGCATCTGCGCCACCGCCACCTGCTTGGTCGGGTACATGCGGCGCTTGACCGGCACCATGCCCGGCAGCTCGGCGCGCAGGTACTGCACGCTGAAGTCGTAGGCTGCCTGGGCGATGCCGAAATAGGTGGACGCGAGCGTGAAGTTCATGTGCGGGAAGCGCTGCGCCGCCTGCGCGTACAGGCCCTCGGGCAGCAGCCGCGCGCGATCCGGCACGAAGACGTCGTCCAGTTCGAGCGAGCGGCTGGCGGTGGCGCGCATGCCCAGCGGATCCCAGTCGCCCGCCACGCGCACGCCGGCGGCATCGGCCGGCACCGCCAGGTACAGCGCGTCGGCCAGCGACGCCCCGGCGCGTTCGAGCGTGCACAGCACGCCGTAGGCGTCGGCCGCGCCGGCCAGCGACGCAAAGATCTTGCGGCCGCTGACGCGGTAGCCGCCGTCGACCCGGCGCGCCCGCGTGCCCCAGGGCGCACGCCCGGCCGATGCGGCGCCGCCCTCGGAAAAGGGCTGCGCGTACAGCCTGCCGCCCTGCACGATCTGCTGGAAGTGCCAGGCGCGATGCGCTTCGTGTTCGGCGCGCTGCGCG
>JAFEFZ010000123.1 GCA_018240325.1 Pseudomonadota bacterium | reverse complement strand
GCCGCGCGTTGTACGACTACGCGCGCGCCGGCGTCGAAATCGAGCGCCGGCCGCGGCCGGTGCGCATCGACGCGATCGACGTGGTCGGCTGGCAGCCGCCGCTGCTGGTGATCGACGTGCGCTGCAGCAAGGGCACCTACATCCGCACGCTGGCCGAGGACATCGGCCGCGCGCTCGGCTGCGGCGCTCACCTGGCGGCGCTGCGACGCACCGGCAGCGGCGCGCTGCGGGTGGACGACGCCGTCACCGTCGAGGCCCTGCAGGCGCTGGACGACGCCGGGCGCCTGGCGCTGCTGCACCCGCCCGACCTGCTGCTCGCCGGCTGGCCGGAATGCCGGCTGCCGGCCGACGAGGCCGCGCGCTTCCTGACCGGGCTGCGCCGGCGCATCGACGCGGCCGACGCACCGCAGGTGCGCGTCTACGGCCCGCAACACGAGGCGCTGCTCGGCGCCGCCCACATCACCGCCGGCGAGTTGATTCCCGACCGGCTGCTTTCGCCCGCCGAAGTGCAGGCCCTGTGCCCATGAACCGACCCATCCGCAACATCGCGATCATCGCCCACGTCGACCACGGCAAGACCACGCTCGTGGACCAGCTGCTGCGCCAGAGCGGCACCTTCCGCAGCCACGAGAAGGTGGCCGAGCGCGTGATGGACAGCAACGACCTGGAGCGCGAACGCGGCATCACGATCCTGGCCAAGAACTGCGCGGTCGAATGGCAGGGCACGCACATCAACATCGTCGACACGCCCGGGCACGCCGACTTCGGCGGCGAGGTCGAGCGCGTGCTGTCGATGGTGGACGGCGTGCTGCTGCTGGTCGACGCGGTCGAAGGCCCGATGCCGCAGACCCGCTTCGTCACGCGCAAGGCGCTGGCGCTGGGCCTGAAGCCCATCGTCGTCGTCAACAAGGTCGACCGCCCCGGCGCGCGCACCGACTACGTGGTCAACGCCACCTTCGACCTGTTCGACAAGCTGCACGCCACCGAGGAGCAGCTCGACTTCCCGGTGGTCTACGCGTCGGGCCTGAACGGCTGGGCCGCGAACCAGCCGGGCGTGACCGGCACCGACCTGGGCCCGCTGTTCGACGCGATCCTGCGCCACGTGCCGGCGCACGAGGGCGATGCCGCCGCGCCGCTGCAGCTGCAGATCTGCTCGCTCGACTATTCGAGCTACGTGGGCCGCATCGGCATCGGCCGGATCAACCAGGGCACGCTCGCGCCCGGTCAGGTGGTGGCGGTGTACGCCGGGCCCGAGGCGGCGCCGGTGCTCACCAAGGTCAACCAGGTGCTGATGTTCGAGGGCCTGGAGCGCCGCGCCGCCGAGCAGGCCGGCCCGGGCGACATCGTGCTGGTCAACGGCGTCGAGTCGATCGGCATCGGCGTCACGCTGACCGATCCGCAGCAGCCGCTGCCGCTGCCGATGCTGCAGGTGGACGAGCCGACGCTGACGATGAACTTCTGCGTCAACACGAGCCCCTTGGCCGGGCGCGAAGGCAAGTTCGTGACCAGCCGGCAGATCTGGGACCGGCTGCAGCGCGAGCTGCAGAGCAACGTCGCGCTGCGCGTGGCCGAGACCAGCGAGGACGGCGTGTTCGAGGTCGCCGGCCGCGGCGAGCTGCACCTGACGATCCTGCTCGAGAACATGCGCCGCGAGGGCTACGAACTCGCGGTCAGCAAGCCGCGCGTCGTGTTTCACGACGAAGGCGGGCAGCGGCTCGAGCCGATCGAGCTGGTCACCGCCGACGTCGAGGAGCAGCACCAGGGCGCGGTGATGCAGGCGCTGGGCGAGCGCCGCGGCGAGCTGACGCACATGGAGCCCGACGGCAGGGGACGGGTGCGGCTGGACTACCGCATCCCGGCGCGCGGGCTGATCGGCTTCCAGAACGAATTCCTGAACCTCACGCGCGGCACCGGCCTGATCAGCAACATCTTCGACGGCTGGGAGGCCTTCCGCGGCGAGATCGGCGGGCGCAAGAACGGCGTGCTGATCAGCCAGGACGACGGCGAGGCGGTGACCTACGCCTTGGGCAAGCTCGACGACCGCGGCCGCATGTTCGTCAAGCCCGGCGACCCGCTGTACGAGGGCATGGTGATCGGCATCCACAGCCGCGACAACGACCTGGTCGTCAACCCGGTGCGCAGCAAGCAGCTGACCAACTTCCGCGCCGCCGGCAAGGAGGACGCGATCAAGCTCACGCCGCCGATCGTGCTGACGCTGGAGTACGCGGTGGAGTTCATCGACGACGACGAGCTGGCCGAGATCACGCCGCGGAGCATCCGCATCCGCAAGCGGCACCTGAAGGAACACGAGCGCAAGCGCGCCAGCCGCGAGGCCGCATGACGCATCGCCGCGCGGTGCTGCTGATGGCGGCGGTCACGGCGATGTGGAGCATCGCCGGCATCGTCACGCGCCAGCTGGAGCACGCGCGCAGCTTCGAGATCACCTTCTGGCGCAGCTTGTTCTGCGCACTGGCGCTGGCGCTGATGCTCGGTGCGATGCGCGGGCCGGGCGCGCTGTGGCGCACGCTGCGCGGCGGCGGGCGCGCGCTGTGGATCAGCGGCGCCTGCTGGGCCGTGATGTTCACCGCCTTCATGGTGGCGCTGAGCCTGACCACCGTGGCCAACGTGCTGGTGACGATGGCGCTGGGGCCGCTGTTCACCGCGCTGGGCGCGCGCTTCGCGCTCGGCCACGCGCTGCCGCTGCGCACCTGGGCCGCGATCGGCGCGGCCGGCGCCGGCATCGCCTGGATGTACGGCTCGCAGTTCGGCGCCGCCGATGCGCAGCACCTGGCCGGCGTGGGCATCGCGCTGGCGGTGCCGCTGGCCGGCGCGGTCAACTGGACGCTGCTGCAGCACCTGCACCATGGCGAAGGCGACGACGACGCGCCGGCCCCCGACATGCTCGTGGCCGTGCTGCTGGGTGCCGTGCTGTCGGCACTGCTGACGCTGCCGCCGGCGCTGCCCTTCGCCGCGACCGGCGGTGACCTGGCGCTGCTCGGCCTGCTCGGCGTGGTGCAGCTGGCGGTGCCTTGCCTGCTGGCGGTGCGCGTGGCCCGGGTGCTCAAGGCGCCCGAGATCGCGCTGCTGGCGCTGCTCGAGGTGATCTTCGGCGTGGTCTGGGTG
>JAFEFZ010000122.1 GCA_018240325.1 Pseudomonadota bacterium | reverse complement strand
GTGCTCGACCCGACGCGCGCGAGCTCGCCGTTCCGGCCGCATCCGGGGCGGCTGAACCTCGCGCCGGGGCTGCTCGCGCTGGCGATCGCCGGCGATCTGGCCGGGTTGTCGCCGGCCGCGGGCGGCTACTTGATCATCGCCGCCGGTGCCGCCTTCTTGGACCGCACCGGCGAGGCCTTCATCGGCCGCGCCGCGCTGCGCACCGAAATCCTGGTGCTGGGCGGGTCGAGCCTGCTGGCGGGCGCCGGGCTGATCCTCGTCGGGATCGCGCAGCTCGGTGCGCCGCTGCCGGCGACGGCCGGGCTGCACGTGGCGCTGATGGGCGGGCTGGGGCTGGCGGTGCTGGCCGTGTTCTCGATCGCCGGCCTGCTGCATGCGCACCAGCCGCTGGCGTTCTCGCGCCCCACCCGGATCGCGGCGGCGCTGCTGGTCGCTGCGGTCGCGCTGCGCGTGCTGCCGGTGCTCGGCCTGCTGCCGCAGCCGCCCGGGCCGCCCTTTGCGCTGGCCGCCGCCCTGTGGGCTGCGGCCTTCCTGCTGTGGCTCAAGAGCTACTGGCCGCTGCTGTCCAGTGCGGCCACGCTGGCGCCGCCGGACGACGGCTCGCGCCCGCCGGGCGAATCGGTCCGGGACGACGCGGGCTGTCCGTCGTGAACGCCGACCGGCGGCCGGCTCGAGCGCATCGGCCGGCAGCACCGATGCTTTGCCGGGGTGCGGGGCTGCAGCCGGCTCTCGCGGCGCGCGGCAACGCCCCGCATCCTCTGGGGGTTCCCGCGGCACGGGTTCGCGCTCGGTCGGGGCTCGGCCCGAAGCGGCCGCCGGATACCCGGCAATGCATGCATCGCGGGTGGTGCTCGGGCGCCATGGAAAGCTATGATGCCGCGCAGGCGCTGCAGCGCCGGTCGATCGATCGCCGCCACTGGGCCGCCCACCATGAGCACACGCCGACAGTTCATCACCACCGCCGGCGCCCTGGGCGCTGCCGCATTCGGGCCGGCGCACGCACAGGCGCCCTATCCGTCGCGCCCGATCCGCTTCATCGTGCCCTATCCGCCCGGCGGCGGCACCGACATCATCGGCCGCACGCTCGCGGCCCGGCTGGGCGAGGCCTGGGGGCAGACGGTGATCGTCGAGAACCGCGCCGGCGCCAGCGGCGTGATCGGCAACGACCTGGTCGCCAAGGCCGCGCCCGACGGCTACACCGTGCTGATCGGCATCACCACGCTGATCCAGATGCCGCACCTGCAGCCCAAGCTGCCGTACGACGTGTTCCGTGATTTCACGCCGATCACGCAGATCGCCTATTCGGCCGACCTGTTCGCGGTGCCGCCGAGCTCGCCGTTCCAGTCGCTGGGCCAGTTCGTCGAGGCGGCGCGCGCCCATCCGGGGCGCTTCAACTACGGCTCCTACGGCAACGGCACCTCGTCGCACATCCACGGCGAGATGTTCAACGCGCAGGCGCGGCTCGACCTGGCGCACGTGCCCTTCAAGGGCAGCGCGCCGCTGCTGACCGACCTGATCGGCGGGCAGCTGACGTCGGCCTTCGTCGACGTGAGCTCGGCTTCCGCACAGCTCGAGGCCGGCAAGATCCGCGTGCTGGCGATCACCGGCGAGCGCCGCTTCAAGGCACTGCCCGAGGTGCCGGCCTTCACCGAGCTGGGCTGCCGCGACTTCGAGCCCTACGGCTGGTTCGCGGCGCTGCTGCCGGCCGGCGCGCCGCCCGAAGTGGTGCGCAAGCTGTCGGGCGAGCTGATGCGCATCATCCGGCTGCCCGACGTGCAGGCGCGGCTCGGCGAGCTCGGCTTGCAGCCGGGCGGCAACACGCCGGAAGAATTCGCCGCCGCGATGCGGCGCGACTGCGAGATCTGGGGCCGCGTGATCCGCGCCGGCAAGATCACGCTCGAGTGAGCGCCGCGCCGATGCCGGCCGGAACGGTGCCGCTGAAATGAGGCCTGCACCTGCGGCTGCGGCGCTCACGGGGCGGCGGACGCGATCGGCAGCGACGACGACGGCGCAGAATTCCGACCTCGTGTGCAGCCGATCGAAGCGCACGGGCCGGTTCGCCCGAAGGGCAACGGGGCTGGCCGGCGTACAGGGCCGGCGAGTCGCCGGTGGGCGTCGGGCGACCGGGCTTGTGCGCCACGGCCCCCGCAGCTGGCGCTCGATGCAGGAGGTACCCGATGCGCGCATTCATCTGCTGGTCCGGATCGCGCAGCAGGCAGCTTGCCGAGCGGCTGTCGAGCTGGCTGCCCGGAGTCTGCGGCGGTGGGCTGAGTTGCGGCATCTCGACCCAGTTCGACGCCGGCGAGCAGTGGTTTGCGCAACTGCTGCGCGAACTCGACGGCGCCAATGTCGCGGTCATCTGCCTCACGCCCGAGAACCTGGAGTCGCCGTGGCTGCACTTCGAAGCCGGCTTGGCGCTGCGCACAGGCACGGAGCGCGTGCTGCCGTACTTCCTCGGGCCGGTGGTGCCGGACATCAAGGGGCCGCTGAACCCCAGCCAGGCCAGCCCGGCAAGCGCCGATGGCACGTGGCGTCTCGTCCAGGCTTTGGGGCGCATCGTCCAGGCCGACGAGGCGCAGATGAGGCCGCGATTCGAGGAGCGCTGGCCGGAGCTGAGCCGGTTCCTTGCCGGCGTCGCCGCGCCGGCGTTATCCGAGGTCTTCCCCGGCTTCGAGGCGCTGTTCGAGCGCAAGACCTTCCGCGAGCCGATCGTGGAATGCACCGATCAGGGCTGGATCAGCCGCTACGACGGCGCGCGCGAAACGCTGCTCGCCGTCGAGCGGCGCCTCGATGTCGTCGAGCGGTGCTGCCAGCCGTGGCAGGTCTGGATGTACCGCAAGCTGCTGAGCCAGCTCGACGGCTACGTGCGCAACCTGCGCGAGAACCTGCTGCAGGAGCGCCGCTTCGAAAGCAGCGCAACAGGCACCATCGATTTCGGCCGCCCGAAGCGGGCGCAGCCGGCGCCGCCGCTCGGCGCGATCGCAGCGAGCTGTGCGCGCCGCTGCCGCGAGATCCGCCATATCGAGTTCTGCCTGACGAAGCCGGAAGGCGCGCCGCACCTGGCGCAAGCGCTGCAGTTCGCGAAGATGAGCGTGGACCAGTTCGACGACAAGAAGCGCCTCGTCCAATCCAAGGGAACACCGGTCGACCGCGCGGCGCTCGGCATCGAGTCGGACGCCGATCTCGAGCGTTGCGCGCACAGCCTGTGGGATTTCGACCGCATCATCTACTACCGAGTCCGGCTGGACGAGCCCGTTGCCGCGCAGGCCATGGCGAATCTCGTCCAGGAGGAACTCGATCGGACCGAGGCCGACGGCCCGGGCGCGAGCAAGATGCCGCTGCACTACGCGGTGAAGGCGTGGCTGGGCGCGCTGGAGAAGACGCCGTCGATGCCCATCGATGCCGTTCAGGCCGATCGCGTGATCGACGCGGTGCAGGCCTTCCTGGACAGGACGGCGAGGCCGAACGACGACGATCCGAAGATCCGCAGGCACCTGGCCGACATCCGCCGCATCGCCCGTTCGGCCCCGGGTCGCGCAGCAGCAGGCGAGTCGAAGTAGGCACGCCGGCCGGGCGGCACCCGCTTCACGGATTCGCCGGTGCCGGGCGGCCGCGGCCGGCATTTGGCTTGGGCCGCGACGGCCGCAGGCCGGCCGGGTCACCGCCTTCGGCCGGGCCGCCGCGCAGGTTGTTCGGCACACCGGGCCGCGCCTGGCGGCGGGGATCTGCCGGGCGCGCGCCGGCGCACAGATCGCGCGGTCCGAACGCGACGCACCACCGACCCGCTTGCGCTCCCGACCGTTGCGCAGCCGACGGCGAAGGCTGCCCCCGGGTGCCAACACGGCTTCGAGCACGGTCGACATGGCAGCCGCGCTGTCCGGCGCGGGCAGGTCCGGTTCCTTGGGACCGCTTCGATGCAAGGGTCGCAGGCCGCAGGCGCGGGCCGGTCACGGCTGCCTTACAATTCGCGGCTCTGGTAAGGAGGTTTGAGGTCATGCTCGTCACCATCACGTCCAAGCGCCAGGTCACATTTCCTGCCCATGTGCTGGAGGCCCTGGGCGTCAAGCCCGGCGACCGCCTCGAACTGCAGCCCAGCCCGGGAGGCTTCCTGCTGCGGGCCAGGCGCGTGGACGCGAGCCGCCTGGCGCCGCTGCGCGGCAAATTGAGCCGCACCGCACCAGCCTTCGACATCCACGCCTTCCGCGAGCAGGCCCATGACCCGGCGCTGCGGGATTGACACCTCCATCCTGGTGCGGCTGGTCACCGGCGAGCCGATGCACGATTTCGACCGCACCGTTGCCGCGCTGACACACCGGGTGGAAGTCGAGCACGTGGCGCTGTTCGCCAGCCACATGGTCATCGGCGAGGCCTACGTCGCGTTGCAGCACCACTACGGCGTCAGCAAGCCCGACGCGAAAGCGGCGTTGCGCAGCGTGCTGAGCAGCGGCCTGGTGGCCCCATCGGGCGGCGATGCGGTGTTGGAAGCGCTGTCCGCCCACCGCGGCTGCGGGCTGCTCGATCGCCTGATCGTCTTGCAGTACGGCAGCGATGATCTGGGCACGCTCACGCTCGACCGGAAGATGGCGGCCCTGCCCAACGTGGACCGCTTGGTCCTCCAGGAAACGCCGGGCCGCTCCAAGGGTCCTTGATCTCCACGGGGCAGCCCGGGCGTGGTCGGCGGTGGTTTCCTCGCGGTCTCGGCGCTGGCGCTGCACCCGCAGATGACCGGCCGCAGGCTGCGCCGCTGAAGCGCGCGGCTCGCCATAGTCGACGCAAGCCGGCCCGACCGGCAGCGCACACGCCCGCCATGGGCGTGGCCCGGCCGCGATACGGCGCCCGGTCACATGGAGGAGACATGCAATGAAGTCCTTCCCGTCCAAGAGCTGGCGGCGTGGTGCCGTCGCGGCTTTGGTACTGGCCGGCAGTGCCGGCGCCTTCGCACAGCAGAAGGCCGAAGAGGAGCCGTTCTGGGCCAAAGGCCGGCCCCGCACCGACACCGCGATGAAGATGGCGCCGGTGCCCGCCTTCCCGATCCCCACCGCGGCCGACAAGCTGCCCGTGGCCAAGATGAAGCTGCCGCCGGGCTTCAAGGCCGAGGTCTGGGCCGGCGACGTGCTCGACGCGCGCGGCCTGCGCCAGGGCGACAAGGGCACGGTCTTCGTCAGTTCGCTGTTCGTCGCCGGCAAGATCTACGCCGTGACCGACCAGGGCGGCAAGCGCACGGTCAAGACCGTTGCCGAGAAGCTGTTCCTGCCCAACGGCATCGAGTTCCACGACGGCGCGCTGTACGTGGCCACGCCGAAGGACATCACGCGCTACGACAACATCGAGGCCAGCCTCGACAACCCGCCGAAGCCGGTGATGGTCTACGACAAGCTGCCCGGGGAGATCCCGCACGGCTGGAAGTTCATCAAGCTCGGCCCCGACGGCAAGCTCTACGTGCCCATCGGCGCGCCGTGCAACATCTGCGACCCGGGCGAGGGCTTCGCCAGGATCGTCCGGATGAAGCTCGACGGCAGCGGCGTCGAGAACGTGGCGCTGGGCGTGCGCAACACGGTGGGCTTCGACTTCGACCCGAAGGACGGCAGCCTCTGGTTCACCAACAACGGCCGCGACTGGCTGTCCGAGGACCTGCCCAACGACACGCTGAACCGCGTGTCGCAGCCGGGCAGGCAGCACTTCGGCTTCCCGTACTGCCACCAGGGCGACTTCTCCGATCCCGAGTACGGCTGGGGCAAGAACTGCAACGACTACGCCAAGCCGGCGCTGCTGATCGGGCCGCATGCCGGCGCGCTGGGCATGCGCTTCTACACCGGCAAGATGTTCCCCGACAAGTACCGCGGCGCGATCTTCGTCGCGCGCCACGGCCCGTGGAACCGCACGCTGAAGTACGCGGCCGACATCGTCGTCGCCTGGCCCGACGGCAAGGGCGGCATCGCGAAGATGGAGCCCTTCATGACCGGGCTGGTGGAGAACAACGAATACCTCGGCCGGCCGGTCGACCTGCTGGTGCTGAAGGACGGCTCGATGCTGGTCAGCGACGACCACAACGGCGCCATCTACCGCATCAGCTACGGCGGCTGATGGGGTTGGCGACGCGGTGCGCTGCCGCGATGGCGGCGGCGCTGTGCGCGGGCACGGCGCTCGCACAGGAGCCGCAGCCGTATGCCGAGCGCTACGCCCGTACTTGCGCGCCGTGCCACGGCGGCGCGGGCGTCAGCGCCCTGCCGCTGACGCCGTCGCTGGCCGGACAGCCCGCCTTCTATGCGATCACGCAGCTGTTCCTGTTCCGCGAAGGGCGCCGCGACAGCGCGGCGATGACCGCGGTGGCCAGGGAGATGAGCAACGACGACCTGCGCGGCTATTCCGAACACATCGGCAAGCTGCCGCCGCCGCCGACGTCGCCGGCCGATGCCGATGCGCTGCGCATGGAACGCGGCGCAGCGCTGACGCAGCGGCTGCACTGCACCGGCTGCCACGGCAGTGACCTCGCGGGCGGCAGGCAGGTGCCGCGGCTGGCGCTGCAGCGCGAGGACTACCTGCTGCATGCGCTGCGCGGCTTTCGCGCCGGCAGCCGCGTCGGCTACACGCCGGCGATGACCGAAGCGCTGGCCGGCGTGTCGCCGGCCGAGCTGGAGGACATGGCGCACTATCTGGCGCGCGGGCCTGCAGCCAAGGCACCCTGAAGTCCGGGCGGGTTCCGGCTCGCCGCCCATCGTCGCCGGCGAACTGCATCCCGGCGCACGCACCGGCCGATGAGCACGACGTTGGCGGCAATCGCTGTCGCAAGGCCCGGGCGGCGCCTGCGCGCTGCCTGGACGCGAAGGAGCACGACCAGGATCCAGCCCGGCATCCGCAACCCGTCGCGCAGGCACAGCGACTCGAGTATCGGAGCGCTGGCGCGCGCAGCAGCGCCGGCTTCGCAACCTGCGGGCGAGTCTCGGCTAGGCCTCGAGGGCCTGCGGCCGCGGCGTGCGCGCGTCGCCCGCGATCGGCCTGCCGGACAGGCGCTCCTGCGGCGCGGCTTCGGCCCGATCCGCCGAAGCAGGCCGGCCGGCACCGCGGTACACGCGCGCGTAGCGGGCGCCCAGGCTGGTCAGGATCTCGTAGCCGATCGTGCCCGCCTGCGCGCCGACCCGGTCGGCACCGGCGTGCGCGCCGAGCAGCTCGACCAGGTCGCCGGGCGCGATCGCGTCGGCGCACAGGGTGCTCGCGTCCACCGTGATCGTGTCCATCGACACGCGGCCGACGATCGGCAGCAGCGCCGCGCCGAAGCTCACACTGGCGCGGCCGCCGAGCGCGCGCAGCCAGCCGTCGGCGTAGCCGACCGACACCGTCGCGATGCGCGCCGGCTGCGGGCTGCGCCACGCGCCGCCGTAGCCGACCGGCGTGTGCGCGGCGATTTCGCGCACCTGGATCACGCGCCCCTGCAGCCGCACCACCGGCTGCATCGGGTTGGCCGCACCGGCCACCGGCGCGATGCCGTACAGCGCAGCGCCCGGGCGCACCAGGTCGAAGTGGTAGGCACTGCCGAGGAAGATGCCCGACGAGTTCGCCAGGCTCGCGGGTGCGCGCGGCAGCCGCCGACGCGCGGCGGCGAAGCGCTCCCGCTGCGCCGCGTTGGCCGGGTTTGCCGGGTCTTCGGCGCAGGCGAGGTGGCTCATCACCAGCTCGACGCGCACGCCGTCGAAGGCGTCGGGGCGGCCGTCGAGCGCGCGCAGCTCGGCTTCGTCCAGCCCGAGGCGCGCCATGCCGGTGTCGGCCTGCACCGCGGCCGGCAGCTCGCGCCCGAGCCGGCGCGCCAGGCGGCGCCAGCCGTCGATCTGCGCGCGGCTGTTGAGCACCGGGCGCACGCCGCGGGCGGCGAACTCGGGCTCGCTTCCGGGCGTCGGGCCGTGCAGCACCGACACCGTGGCATCGGCCGGCAGATGGGGTTGCAGCGCCAGCGCTTCGTCCAGGTGCGCGACGAAGAACTGGCGCGCGCCGGCCGCGGCGAGCGCGCCCCCGACCT
>JAFEFZ010000121.1 GCA_018240325.1 Pseudomonadota bacterium | reverse complement strand
GTTGGTGTAGGCGTGCGCGGCCGACCACGGCGGCACCGCGGCGCCGTACTGGGTGCTGTCGAAGGCCTCGTCGCCGCTGACGGCCGCCGGCAGCGGCGGCGCCGGCGGCGGTGCTTCGGCGACGGCGCCGGGTGCGACACAAGATCGTCGTCGTCACCGGCGCCAGCTCGGGCATCGGCGAGGACTGCGCGCTGAAGCTCGCCGCCGCCGGCGCCACCGTGATCCTGGCTGCGCGCACGCCGCAGAAGCTGCAGGCCACGCTGGACAAGATCCAGGCCCAGGGCGGCAAGGCCCACGCCTATGCCTGCGACATCGCCGACATGGCCGACTGCTAGCGCTTCGTCAAGACCGTGCTCGACGAACACCGGCATGTCGACATCCTGATCAACAACGCCGGCCGCTCGATCCGCCGTTCGGTGAAGTTCTCCTTCGACCGCTTCCACGACTTCGAGCGCACGATGCAGCTCAACTACTTCGGCGCGCTGAAGCCGATCTTCGGCCTCGCGCCGAAGATGCTGGAGCGCAAGAGCGGGCACATCATCAACATCAGCTCGATCGGCGTGCTCGCCAGCCCGCCGCGCTTTTCGGCCTACGTGGCGTCGAAGGCGGCGCTGGATGCGTTCTCGTGGTGCGCGGCGCCCGAGTTTGCCGACAGCAACGTGCGCTTCACCACCGTCAACATGCCGCTGGTGCGCACGCCGATGATCGCGCCCACCAGGCTCTATGACGCCTTCCCGACGCTGTCGCCGGACCAGGCGGCCGAGCTGGTGATGCGCGCGGTGATCGACAAGCCCAAGCGCGTGGCCACCGGTCTGGGCCTGGCCGGCGCGGTGGCGCAGGCGGTGGCCCCGGGCGTCAGCGAGTTCGTGCTGAACCAGGCCTACCGGCTGTTCCCCGACTCGGCGGCCGCGCGCGGCCTGAGCGAGGAAGAGGCCGCCGCCGAGATGGCCAAGCTGCCGAAGACGCCGGTCGATCTGGCGCGCAAGCTGTTCGCGCAGGTGTTCAGCGGCGTGCACTGGCAGCGCAACGCGCGCTCAGCAATCGGCGAGCGCGAAGCCCTCGGCCACCGCCGCCGTCGCCAGGCGCTGGTCGTAGCTGGCCAGCGCGGGCACCAGGCCGCGGCTGCGCAGGAAGACCATCGTCGCCAGGTGCAGCGCGTCGAGCGTGCGCACCGGCTGGGCAAAGGGCTGCAAGGCACGGCCCAGCACCTCGGCAGACATCTCGATCAGGTTGGCGCGGTCCACCAGCTGGCGCGCAGCAGCGCCGTGCGACGACGCGGCACGGCGTGCATGCACACGGTTGAAGACCTCGTACTCCAGCAGGCGGCTGGCCACGAAGGTCTGCGACCAGAAGGTATCGGGCGGCGAACGGTCCTCGGCAAAGAGGCGCGCCAGCACCACCGACGTGTCCAGGTAGATCAACGTTCCGCCCGGTCGCCTTCGAGCTCGCGCAGCACGCCTTCGATGCTTGCCACGGGCTTGCGGCGCGGCAGCCTTGCCTTGGGCGGCACCTTGGCGGGAGCCAGAAGGCCTTGCCGCAGCAGATCGCCCAGAAGGCGTTCGGCCGGCGACGCATCGGCACGCATGCGCGGCGACACCAGTTCGGCCACCACCTGGCCGCGGTCGGTGACCAGAACGGTCTCGCCAGCGGCCGCGGCGCGCACGTATTCGCTGAGGCGGTTCTTCAGGACTTTGATGCCGACGCGTTGCATGCGACCCAATGTAGCCACTGGTGGCTACATTGTCAAACGAAGGCTTGGGAGAGTGTCGGGAACAGACTGATCAGCGACGTCGGCGTGACCGGCGCCGGCACCGGCTTGCGACCCAACTCGGACATGGCGACTACCAAGCACCCTCGCAGAAGCTGACTTCGGCGGCGAGTTCGACGCATCGTTCAGGGACCG
>JAFEFZ010000120.1 GCA_018240325.1 Pseudomonadota bacterium | reverse complement strand
GATCGAGCAGGGGCACGATGCGCGCGGCATCGTCTGGCCCGACGCGATCGCACCCTTCACCGTGGTGGTCTGCCCGATCGGCTACGACCGCGCCGCGGCGGTGCGCGAGGCCGCCGATCGGCTGCACGACGAGCTCGCCGCGCTCGGCGTCGACGTGCTGCTCGACGACCGCGGCGAGCGCCCGGGCGCGATGTTCGCCGACTGGGAGCTGATCGGCATCCCGCAGCGCGTGGTGCTGTCCGAGCGCGGCCTGAAGGACGGTCTGGCCGAAGTCCAGGGCCGGCAGGAGGCCGAGGCCGTGAAGCTGCCGCTGGCCGGCCTGGCGGCGGCGGTGCAGAGGCGGCTGCGCGCGTGACGGCGCGAGCCGCCCGCCTGCCGCCGCCGCGGGGCAGCCGCCGGGCCGCCGCGCTGCTGGCGCTGCTGGCGCTGCTGCTGGCGATGATCGCGCCGCGGCCGGCTGCGGCCGGGGCCCAGCTCGAAGAGCCGCTGGCCGACAAGGTGCGCACCGCGCTCGCCGCGGCGGTGGCCGACAGCGCGCCGCCGCGGCCGGCTTTCGAGGCGATCGAAGACCGGCTCGCCTACCTGCGCTGGCTCGGGGCGATGAGCGAGCGGCTCAAGCAGCGCAAGGCCGAGCACGCGCTGCGCGTCGAATTCCTCGAGACGGTGTGGTACGAGGCCAAGCGCGCCGGGCTCGAGCCGGCGCTGGTGCTCGGCCTGATCCAGGTCGAGAGCGCCTTCCGCAAGTACGCGATCAGCCGCGCCGGCGCGCGCGGCTACATGCAGGTGATGCCGTTCTGGGCGCGCAGCATCGGCAACGGCGACGCCGCGGCGCTGTTCCACCTGCAGACCAACCTGCGCTTCGGCTGCGTGATCCTGCGCCACTACCTCGAGATCGAGAAGGGCGACCTGTTCCTCGCGCTGGGCCGCTACAACGGCAGCCGCGGCCGTGCCGAATACCCGAACGCGGTGCTTGCCAACCGGCGCCAGTGGATCCATCTCGAAGCGCCGCCGCTCGCACAGCGCGTGCCGCCGGGCGCAGCGGCCGGCGGCTGAAGGCTTGCGCTGCGCCGGCCCGGCCGCCGCGCGCGAACAGGGCCGAAGATCCGGGCCGTGCGCCGCCGCGCCGCGGCGAGCCTCAGCCTGCGGCGAGCGCCTGCTGCAACTCGCCCGACTGGTACATCTCCATCATGATGTCGGAACCGCCGACGAACTCGCCGTCGATGTACAGCTGCGGGATCGTCGGCCAGTTGGCATAGTCCTTGATGCCCTGGCGGATCGCCTCGTCCTCGAGCACGTTCACGGTCATCAGGTCGTTCACGCCGCAGGCGTTCAGCACCTGCATCGCGCGGCCGGAGAAGCCGCACATCGGGAAATCCGCCGTGCCCTTCATGAAGAGCACGACGCGGTGGCTCTTGACCAGTTGTTCGATGCGTTCTCGGGTATCGCTCATGGTGGTGGCGCCGAAGCCGGCGCAGACGAAGTCAGCCCGCGTTTATACGGCAAAGCCGCGCGTTGAAGTACCGGCCGCCGGCAATGGCCGCCGCGGGGCGCAGGGCATCGGCCTTCAGAACGCGTAGTTGACGCCGAGCTGCAGCATCGGCGCGAGCCGCAGTTCGCGGATCACGTCGTCGGCGCCCTGGCTGCCCGACAGCAGCCGCGTGACCCCCACCGCGCCGCCCGGGCTCTGCACCAGCACGCCGACGTCGGCCCAGAAGCCCCAGCCGCTGCGC
The DNA here is from genome assembly GCA_018240325.1 of Pseudomonadota bacterium. Taxonomy (GTDB): domain Bacteria; phylum Pseudomonadota; class Gammaproteobacteria; order Burkholderiales; family Burkholderiaceae_C; genus Rubrivivax. The sequence goes on along the minus strand of JAFEFZ010000120.1, from coordinate 1,806 downwards.
GCTGCCGGCGTGCTGTAGCCCAGGCCCAGGTAGGGCAGGGCGCGATAGCCGTCGCCCGCCGCTTCGCTGCCGAAGGCGGCGGCGCCGGAGGGCAGTGCGCGCAGAGCCGCCGTGCCCGATCCGCGCGACGACAGTGCCAGATCGGCGTACGACGATCCTGCCTGCCGGATCAGCAGCCCGCTGCTGGCGCGCAGCCCCGAGCGCCAGGACGACGGCTCGCCTGCGGCATAGAAGTAGTAGTCGCCGATCAGCGTCGCGCCACCTGCTGCGCGCATGCCGGGCCAGGCCCACGCGGCTGCTGCCGGCCCGTAGGTTTGAGTCTCGACCACGGTGGCGCTGACTCGCAGCGAGCCCGGCCACCCCAGCCGGTCCGCCGCGGCCGACCAGGCGGTCTGGCCGGCCGGCAGCTTGATCCCGTCCTGCGCCAGCGCCGGCATCGCGGCCGCGAGCGCTGCGGTGACCGACAACAAGCGACGGATGCTGATCATGGCGGACTCCCTTGGCGGTACGCCGGCCACGGTGTGTGCCGGGCCGACGGTCGGGCCATCCTACGGCGGCTTCGGCGGCAGCGGCACCCCCAGTGTGCGACGGGCTGCGGCAACAGCGCTGCGGCGTGAAATCCGGGCGCCGTTGTGGTGCCGGCGCCAACGCGCCGTCAGGGCCGGCGCCCGCCGCTGCAGCGCGGGCGGCCGCCCAGGTCGGTGCGGCCCTCGACCGCCTCGAAGCCGGCTTCGCGCAACAGCCGCTGCACCGCTTCGGCCTGGTCGAAGCCGTGTTCCAGCAGCAGCCGGCCGCCCGGCGCCAGGTGCGGGCCGGCGCCGCCGACGATTGCCTCGAACGCCGCCAGCGCGTGGCCCGGCGGCACCAGTGCGTCGTGCGGCTCGTGGCGCAACGCGTGCAGGTGCGGATCGCCGGGGGCGACGTAGGGCGGGTTGGACAGCACCAGGTCGAAGCGCTGCCCGGCCAGCGGCTGCCACCAGTCGCCGGCACGCCAGTCGACCGCCAGCCCGAGGCGCTCGCCGTTGGCGCGCGCGATGGCCAGCGCGGCCGCGCTGCGCTCGACCGCGGTGACGCGCGCCTGTGGGCAGCGATGCTTGACGGCCAGCGCGATCGCGCCGCTGCCGGTGCCCAGGTCGGCGACGGCCGGCTGCGCCAGCGGCCCACCGAGCAGCTCGAGCGCCCAGTCCACCAGCGTCTCGGTATCGGGCCGCGGCACCAGGACCGCGGGGCCGACCTCGAGCCGCAGGCCGTGGAATTCGCGCGCGCCGGTCAGGTAGGCCAGCGGCTGGTCGTCGCGCAGCCGCGCGCAGCCGTCGGCATAGGCGGCAGCGGCTGCGGCGTCGAGCGGCGCGTCGGCGTGCGCCAGCAGCCAGGCGCGGTCACGGCCGAGGATGTGCGCGAGCAGCAACTGCGCATCCAGCCGCTCGATGCCCTCGGCCCTGGCCTGTGCCAGCGCCGCGGCGACCTTCAATGCCCGGTCTCCAGCGCCGCCAGCTGCTCGGCGGCACGTGCGGCGCGCAGTGCGTCGACCAGATCGTCGAGCTCGCCTTCCATCACCCGGTCGAGCTTGTACAGCGTCAGGTTGATGCGGTGGTCGGTCACGCGGCCTTGCGGGAAGTTGTAGGTGCGGATGCGGTCGGAGCGGTCGCCGCTGCCGATCAGCCCCTTGCGCGTGGCCGCTTCCCTGGCCTGGCGCTCGCTGCGCTCCTGGTCGCGCAGCCGCGCCTGCAGCACCGCCATCGCCTTGGCCTTGTTGCGGTGCTGGCTGCGGTCGTCCTGGCATTCGGCGACGATGCCGGTGGGCAG
>JAFEFZ010000011.1 GCA_018240325.1 Pseudomonadota bacterium | reverse complement strand
GGTAGTCGGCGGAGTGAATAAGAATTTGGCTGAACGCAGCCGGCTACCCCCTCGGCGGCTTTGCCTCAACGGCCCCGAAACGCAACGACGAACAGCAGACGTTCCGAGAGGCAGGACAGGACCCAAAGGCAACATCGACAGACCGGATCCTGCCGCAGACGGGTGGGTCACGGGCCGCCTCATGTGCTGCGCCGCTGCGCGGCCGCCCAGTCGAGCATCGCCTGCGCCCAGGCTTCGGCCGTCACCGGGTCGATGTCGAAGATGGTGAAGCGGCGGCCTTCGCGGATGCGGGTGCGCAGCAGCGGCATGCCGCCGCCGTCGAACTCGATCTGCTGCAGCTCGATCTCCTGCCCGCCCAGCGGGGCGCGCAGCTTGGCCAGGGCAGTCATGCGGGTCATGGGATCAACCGTATTGAGCGCGGCCCACGCCGGCAGCGTCCATACCCGGCACGGGTGGCGGCTGCATAGCCCAAAGGGGGTATCCGGTTTACCAACGCGGGTGATAGGCGCCGGCAGGTGATCGGACGACGATTCGCCACGCCTGACGGCACCCCTGGCCGCTGCCGAGCTCCCGCAACCCCGCCGGGGCGCGGGGCACGGCCCCGGGCTCGGGGCGCTCGAAGGCCGTATCAGGAGGCATGCCGCATGACCAAGCCGATGCACCCGACGCCGTTGCTCGACGAGCTGGAGACCGGCCCCTGGCCCAGCTTCGTCACCGGGCTCAAGCGGCTCGCGCAGGACAAGGACTACGTCGTCGACCTGCTCGGCACGCTCGAGACCTCGTACCGCACGAAGAAGGGCTACTGGAAGGGCGGCACCGTCGGCGTCTACGGCTACGGCGGCGGCGTGATCCCGCGCTTCACCGAGCTGAAGAACGACGACGGCAGCCCCGTCTACCCCGACGCCGCCGAACTGCACACGCTGCGCGTGCAGCCGCCGCCGGGCATGCACTACACCACCGACGTGCTGCGCAAGATGTGCGACATCTGGGAGCGGCACGGCACCGGGCTGATCGCCTTCCACGGCCAGAGCGGCGACATCATGTTCCAGGGCGCGAAGACGGCCGACGTGCAGGCCGCCTTCGACGAAATCAACGAGATGGGCTTCGACCTCGGCGGCGCCGGCCCGGCGGTGCGCACCGCGATGAGCTGCGTCGGCGCCGCGCGCTGCGAGCAGAGCTGCTACGACGAGGCGCGCGCGCACCATACGGTGATCAACACCTTCACCGACGACATCCACCGCCCGGCGCTGCCCTACAAGTTCAAGTTCAAGTTCAGCGGCTGCGCCAACGACTGCATGAACTCGATCCAGCGCGCCGACATGGCGGTGATCGGCACCTGGCGCGACAACATGCGCGCCGACGAAGACCTCGCGCGCCGGTGGTTCGCCAAGCACGGCATGAACGAGCTGGTCAACGACGTGGTCGTGCGCTGCCCGACCAAGGCGATCCGGCTGAAGGAGGTCAGAGAGCTGCGCAGCGGCGACGGCGCCGCGCACCTGACGACGGTGAAGGTCAGCGACACGCACGCGCTCGAGATCGACAACAAGGACTGCGTGCGCTGCATGCACTGCATCAACGTGATGACCGGCGCGCTCGCGCACGGCGCCGACACCGGCGCGACGATCCTGATCGGCGGCAAGCGCACGCTCAAGATCGGCGACCTGATGGGCACCGTGGCCGTGCCCTTCATGCGGCTGAAGACCGACGAGGACTTCGAGCAGCTGGTCGACCTGGGCCGGCGCGTGATCGACTTCTTCGCCGAGAACGCGCTCGAGCACGAGCGCACCGGCGAGATGATCGAGCGCATCGGCCTGGTGAACTTCCTCGAAGGCGTGGGCATCGAGATCGACCCGAACATGGTCGCGACGCCGCGCACCAACCCGTACGTGCGCACCGACGGCTGGGACGACGAGGTCGCGAAGATCGAGGCGCGCAAGGCGGCCGGCTGAACCAGGAGCGACGACGATGGCGATGCGACAACCGATCGAGAGCGGCGCCCCTGACAACAAGCCGTTCCTGCACCCGACGCTGCTGAAGAACTACGGCAACTGGAAGCGGCACGACCGCCCGCGCCCGGGCGTGCTGCACCATGTGGCGCACAGCGGCGACGAGGTCTGGACGGTGCGCGCCGGCACGCAGCGGCAGATGGACGTGTGGACGATCCGCAAGCTGTGCGACATCGCCGACACCTACGCCGACGGCCACGTGCGCTTCACGATCCGCTCGAACATCGAGTTCATGGTCGCCGACGAGGCCAAGGTCGCGCCGCTGATCGACGCGCTGGCCGCTGGCGGCTTCCCGGTCGGCGGCACCGGCAACTCGGTGTCGTCGATCGCCCACACCCAGGGCTGGCTGCACTGCGACATCCCGGCGACCGACGCCTCCGGCGCCGTCAAGGCGCTGATGGACGAGCTGTACGAGGAGTTCACCCACGAGCAGATGCCCAACCGGGTGCGGCTGTCGACCAGCTGCTGCGAGATCAACTGCGGCGGCCAGGCCGACATCGCGATCATCATCCAGCACACCAAGCCGCCGAAGATCAACCACGACCTGGTCGCCAACGTCTGCGAGCGCCCGGCGGTGGTGGCGCGCTGCCCGGTGGCGGCCATCCGCCCGGCGCTGGTCAACGGCAAGCCCTCGCTCGAGGTGGACGAGAAGAAGTGCATCTGCTGCGGCGCCTGCTACCCGCCGTGCCCGCCGATGCAGATCAACGACCCCGAGCACAGCAAGTTCGCGATCTGGGTCGGCGGCAAGAACAGCAACGCGCGCGGCAAGCCGACCTTCATGAAGATGGTCGCCGCCGGGCTGCCCAACAACCCGCCGCGCTGGCCCGAGGTGTCGGCGATCGTCAAGAAGATCCTGCACACCTACAAGGACGACGCGCGCTCGTGGGAGCGCATGGCCGACTGGATCGAGCGCATCGGCTGGCCGCGCTTCTTCGAGAAATGCGAACTGCCGTTCACCAAGTACCTGATCGACGACTGGCGCGGCTCGCGCGCCAGCCTGAACGCGTCGACCCACATCCGCTTCTGACGTAGGCCGGCGATGAAGTTCGCGCTGATGGTCTCGGAAGGGCCGTACACCCACCAGGCGGGCGACACCGCGTGGAACTTCGCCGCCGCCGCGATCCGCGCCGGGCACGAGGTGATGCGCGTGTTCTTCTATCACGACGGGGTCTACCACGCGTCGCGGCTGACCGAGCCGCCGCAGGACGACCGCCACATCGTCAACCGCTGGAGCCGGCTGAAGGAGGAGCACGGCGTCGACCTCGTCGTGTGCGTCGCCGCCGCGCTGCGCCGCGGCATCAAGGACGAGGTGCTGGCGCCGGGCTTCCGCATCAGCGGGCTGGGCCAGCTGATCGACGCCGGCATCAAGGCCGACCGCACCGTGACCTTCGGCGGCTGACGCACAGGCAGGCCATGCGACACCCACGCTCACTGTGTCCGCTGCCCCCCGTGGGGGCAGGGCTGTCGCCCGGGGCGTCCCTCGAGGCGGCCCACGAAGCGGCCCTCGACGCGGCCCGGCGGGAGGCCCGATGAAGAAGTTCATGTTCGTCAACCGCAAGGCGCCCTACGGCACGATCCATGCGCTCGAGAGCCTGGAGGTGGTGCTGATCGCCGCCACCTTCGACCAGGACGTGAGCCTGGTGTTCGTCGACGACGGCGTGTACGAACTGGTCAAGGGCCAGGACACCGCCGGCACCGGCATCAAGAACCACAGCAAGACCTACCGCGCGCTCGACGGCTACGACGTCGAGAAGCTGTACGTCGAGCGCGAGTCGATGGCGGCGCGCGGCCTGGGCGAGGACGACCTGATCGTCGACGTCGAGTGGCTGTCGACCGCGCAGATGGCCGAGCTGATGGCCGCGCAGGACGTCGTGCTGAGCTTCTGAAGCCATGAATCGACCAAGCCCGACCACCGCGAGCCCGGCGCCCGGCCGCCCGAAGCCGGGCGAGGCCCCCTCGGGGGGCGGCTCGCCGTGTGCGGCGAACCGGGGGTAGCCATCCACATGCTGCACATCGTCAACAAGTCGCCGGCGCAGGCCACCGCGCTCGCCAGTTGCCTGCGCTTCGCGCAGGACGGTGCGGCGCTGCTGCTGATCGAGGACGCGGTCTACGCCGCGACCGCGGCGCTGGCCCCGGCCTGCGGGCTGGCCGACGCCGTGAAGCGGCTGCGCGTGCACGTGCTGAAGCCCGACGCCGACGCGCGCGGCATGTCGGGGCGGCTGATCGACGGCGTCGGCCTGGTCGGCTACGACGGCTTCGTCGAGCTGGTGGCCGCGCATCCGAGCAACCAATCGTGGATCTGAAGGAAGGAGAGCGCCCGATGAGCATCGAAGTCAACGGCACCACCTACGAGACCGACGAGGAGGGCTACCTCGTCAACCTCGCCGACTGGAACGAGGACGTCGCCAACGCGATCGCCAAGCAGGAAAACGTCGACATGAGCACCAACCACTGGGAAGTCGTGAACTTCCTGCGCGAGTACTACGACGAGTACCAGATCGCGCCCGCGGTGCGCGTGCTGACCAAGGCGATCGGCAAGCAGCTCGGCCCCGACAAGGGCAACAGCAAGTACCTGTACGAACTGTTCCCCTACGGCCCCGCGAAGCAGGCGTGCAAGATCGCCGGGCTGCCCAAGCCGACCGGCTGCGTCTGAGCGGCTGCAACCGAGCGGCTGCGGCTGGGCTGCTGAAGCGGCGCGCGGCGATGTCGACGCTGTCGCTCGTCTACGCCGTGCTGTTGTACGCCGCGGCCGCGGTCTGCGCCGGCGGGCTGGTGGCCAAGATCGCGGGCTACGCGCGCACGCCGGCGCCGCTGAAGATCCCGACCACGCCGGCACCCACGAGCACCGGCGGGGTGGTGCTGCGGCTCACACGCGAGGCGGTGTTCTTCGAGAGCCTGTTCAAGTCCAGCAAGTGGACCTGGCTGTTCGGCTGGATGTTCCATGCCGCGCTGCTGCTGGTGCTGCTGCGCCACCTGCGCTACTTCCAGCAGCCGGTGTGGGCGCCGATCGTGTGGGTGCAGCCCTTCGGCACCTATGCGGGCTTCGCGATGGTCGTCGGCCTGGCGGGGCTTTGGGCACGGCGCTTCCTGGTCGACCGCGTGCGCTGGATCTCGACGCCGTCGGACCACCTGCACCTGGCGCTGCTGCTGGCGATCGGCGCGTCCGGCCTGCTGATGCGCTTCGTCGCGCACACCGACATCGTCGCCGTCAAGGCCTTCATGCTCGGGCTGATGCGCCTGGAGATCCAGCCGCTGCCGGCGCAGCCGCTGCTGCTGCTGCACCTGGCGCTGGTGGCGCTGCTGATGATCGTGTTCCCGATCAGCAAGCTGCTGCACGCGCCGGGGCTGTTCTTCAGCCCGACGCGCAACCAGGCCGACGATCCGCGCGAAGCGCGCCACCTGGCCGCGTGGGCGGCGGCCCTGGACGAGCGCAGGTGACGGCGATGCGGGCGGGCTTCGAATCGCAGGGGCCGAACGGCGGGCGCCGAGCCCGTCCGGCCGATCGGTCGTCCGGTGCCGCCGGCGTTCGGGGGGCCGCTGCGGCGGCGCCGCGGCTGCCCGAAGGCGAGGGCAGCGGTTTCGCAAGGCGGTGCGTCATGCCGAGCCGGCGGAGTTGGTGACGATGGCCGCCGCCAAGTTCGACACTCCGGCGCTGAAGCCCTATCCGGTGATCCCGCTGATCGCCGAAGGGGCGATGGCGCACAGCAAGCCCTTCGTCGCGTCGCCCAAGATCCAGGAGGCGATCGGCTTCCCGGGTGAACTGACCGAAGGCTGGGAGCAGCGCGCCGTCGCCAGGATGGGCGAGCTGCTCGGCAAGTACCGTTCGTTGCGCGTGTACCTCGACGCCTGCGTGCACTGCGGCGCGTGCAGCGACAAGTGCCACTACTACCTCGGCACCGGCGACCCGAAGAACATGCCGGTGGCGCGCCAGGACCTGATGCGCGGCGTGTACCGCCGCCACTTCACCTTCGCCGGCCGGTTCTTCCCGAAGCTCGTCGGCGCGGTCGACTTCAGCAAGGAACTGCTCGACCAGTGGTGGAGCTACTTCCACCAGTGCAGCGAGTGCCGGCGCTGCAGCGTGTTCTGCCCCTACGGCATCGACACCGCCGAGATCACGATGGCCGCGCGCGAGATCATGGATTCGGTCGGGCTGGGGCAGAAGTACGCGAACGAGATCATCGGCAAGGTCCACCGCATCGGCAACAACCTCGGCATCCCCGGGCCGGCGCTCGAGGACACGCTGCAGGGCCTCGAGGAGGACACCCGGGACGAGACCGGCGTCGACGTGCGCTTCCCGCTGGACGCGGCCGGCGCCGAGGTGCTGCTGGTCACGCCCAGCGCCGACTTCTTCAGCGAGCCGCATGTCGAGAGCCTGATCGGCTACGCCAAGGTGTTCCACGCCGCGGGCATCAGCTGGACGCTGTCGAGCAAGGCCAGCGAGGCGGGCAACTTCGGCCTGTTCATCGGCAACTACGGGCAGTTGCGCGCAATAGCGCTGCGCATCCGCGAAGCGGCGCTCGAGCTGGGCGTCAAGCGCATCGTGGTCGGCGAGTGCGGCCACGCGTGGCGCGTGGCCTACAGCTTCTGGAACACGCTGGTCGGCATCGGCGCCGGCGCGAAGGATCCGTTCGCGGTGCAGCTGCAAAGCCAGCTCGACGGCCGCCACAAGCAGCCGATGCACATCTGCGAGTTCACCTGGGACCTGATCCGGCGCGGCGCGCTCGCGTTCGACAAGGACCGCAACGACGAGCGCGTGATCACCTTCCACGACTCGTGCAACGTCGCGCGCGCGTCGCGCATGGGCGACTTTCCGGGCGGGCAGTTCACGATCCCGCGCGAGATCATCAAGGCGGTCGCCAACCGCTTCCACGACATGGCGCCGGGCACCACCCGCGAAGCCACCTTCTGCTGCGGCGGCGGCGGCGGGCTGCTCACCGACGACCTGATGGAGCTGCGCGTCAAGGGCGCGCTGCCGCGCATGGAGGCGCTCAAGGCCGTCGTCGATGCCCACGGCGTGAACTTCATGGCCACGATCTGCGCGATCTGCAAGGCGCAGTTCAGCAAGGTGCTGCCGTACTACGGCTTCGACATGGGCATGGTCGGCGGCGTGCACCAGCTCGTGAGCAAGGCGATCCGGATCGGCGGCAGCCATTGACCCGAAGGAGACCGCGATGTCCAGCGTCCCCACCCCCCCCGAAGTCCAGGCGCTGACCTTCCGCCGCTTCAAGGACGGCGACCACCGCGTGCGCAACTGGCAGCAGCAGATCTTCGACGCCGACCACTCGCACAAGTGCCCGACCTACGTGCAGAGCTCGCCGCCGTGCCAGGCCTCGTGCCCGTCGGGCGAGGACATCCGCGGCTACCTGAACATCGCGCGCGGCATCGAGAAGCCGCCCGTCGGCATGCCGTGGCAGGAGTACGCGTGGCGGCGGCTGACCGAGGCCAACCCGTTCCCGTCGGTGATGGGCCGGGTGTGCCCGGCGCCGTGCGAGAGCGGCTGCAACCGCAACCAGGTCGAGGACTTCGTCGGCATCAACTCGGTCGAGCATTTCCTCGGCGAATGGGCGATCGAGCATGGGCTGAAGTTTCCGGCGCCGGCACAGCGCAGCGGCCGGTCGGTGGCGGTGATCGGCGGCGGCCCGGCGGGGCTGTCGGCGGCGTACCAGCTGGCGCGCCGCGGCCACGACGTGACGATCTTCGACGAGCGCGCCGAGCTCGGCGGCATGATGCGCTACGGCATCCCGGGCTTCCGCACGCCGCGCCCGGTGCTCGACGCCGAGATCCGGCGCATCCTCGACCTCGGCGTGGCCGCGCGCATGAACTGCCGCATCGGCACCGACCTCACGCTCGACGAGCTGAAGTCGCAGTTCGACGCGGTGTTCCTCGGGCTGGGCGCGCAGAGCGGCCGGCCGCTGCCGGTGGAAGGCAGCGACGCGCCCAACGTGGTGACCGCGACCGCCTTCCTGAAGGCCTTCAACGACGGCCGCATGCGCCATGTGGGCAAGCGCGTGGTCGTGGTCGGCGGCGGCGACACGTCGATCGACGTCGCCACCGTGGCGCGGCGCCTCGGCCACATCGAGCAGGCGCACGAATCCGACCGGCCCGAGCACGCGATTGCCGGCTCGGCCGGATTCGCCGCGCACGACGCCGCGCTGCTGTCAAGGCGCCAGGGCGCCGAGGTGACGCTGACCTCGATCTTCGCGATCGACAAGATGCAGGCCAGCCGCCACGAGGTCGAGCACGCGCTGGCCGAAGGCATCGCGATCCGCGGCGGCTTCGCGCCGGTGGCGGTGGTGCGCGCCGCCGACGGCCGCGCGGCCGCGCTGCGCGTCGCGCGCTGCGAGGCCAAGATCACCGGCGGCCGGCTCGAGGTCAAGATGATCGCCGGCACCGAAGAGGACATCGAGGCCGACCTGATCGTCTCGGCGATCGGCCAGGCGGTCGACTTCACCGGGCTGGAGAGCCTGGACGGCGGCAAGGGCGCGATCGCCGCCGACCGCAACTACCAGGTCGCGGGGCAGCCGGGGCTGTTTGCCGGCGGCGACGTGATCCGGCCGCACCTGCTGACCACCGCGATCGGCCACGGCGCGATCGCCGCCGACGGCATCGACCGCTTCCTGCAGGGCGAGGCGCTCGACAAGCGGCCCAAGATCGACGTGCACAGCTTCGACCTGATGCGCAAGCTGGCCGAGAAGGGCCAGAAGGTGCCGAAGCTCACCGAGCCGCTGCGCGGCACCGACGCGAGCCCGGGCGCGATCCACAACTTCGAGAACCGCTCCGACCGCTACGTGATCCCGCACGACGAGCTGTTCCTCGGCCACTTCCCCTTCGTGGCGCGCAACCGGCGCCGGGTCGTCACGCTCAACGCCGAGCAGGCGCTGGACAACTTCGAGGAGCGCATGCTGCCGCTGCTCGAGGCCCAGGCGCAGGCCGAGGCGAAGCGCTGCATGAGCTGCGGCCTGTGCTTCGAGTGCGACAACTGCGTCGTCTACTGCCCGCAGACGGCGGTATTCAAGGTGAAGAAGTCGCAATCGACCACCGGCCGCTACGTCGACACCGACTACACCAAGTGCATCGGCTGCCACATCTGCCATGACGTGTGCCCCACCGGCTACATCCAGATGGGCTTGGGCGAGTGACGATGCGCGGGCTGGCGGTTGCACTCGTTGCGCTCGCGGCGGCTGCGGCCGGTGCGGCCGACGATCGCGGCCGCACGCCGCTGCCGGCGATCGTCAAGGCCAGGCCGGGCACGCAATGCGTGGAGCCGCCCGAGGTGATGCGCCGGCAGCACATGAGCTTCCTGAAGCACCAGCGCGACGAGACGGTGCACGGCGGCATCCGCGGCGCGAAGCACAGCCTGCAGGGCTGCGTCGACTGCCACGCCAGCCCGGCCACCGGCAGCGTCGCGGCCGCGCCCGGCGACTTCTGCTCGAGCTGCCACCAGTACGCGGCGGTGAAGATCGACTGCTTCGAGTGCCACACGCCGAAGCCGGCGAAGCTCGCCCAGGGGAGTGCGGGAAAATGAGCCGCCGCGGCTTCCTCGGCGCGGCCGCCGCGGCGCTGGGCGGCGTGATGCTCGCGCCCGGCATCCGGCTGGTCGAGGTGGCGGCGGCTTCGACCACGGCGCCGGCCGGCGCGAACCCGGCCGTGCGCTGGGGCCTGCTGATCGACGCGAACCGCTGCGCACCCGGCTGCGACGCCTGCGTGCAGGCCTGCAACGCCGAGAACGGCCTCGACCCGACGCCCACGCGCACCTCGGCGCAGTGGATCCGGATCGTGCAGGTCAAGGAATCGAAGACCAGCCGCGCGGCGCAGTTGCCGGTGATGTGCCAGCACTGCGCCGAGCCGCCTTGCGTCGACGTGTGCCCGACCGGCGCCTCGTTCAAGCGCGCCGACGGCATCGTGCTGGTCGACCGCCACCGCTGCATCGGCTGCCGCTACTGCATGATGGCCTGCCCGTACAAGGCACGCTCCTTCGTGCACGAGCCGCTCACCGGCCAGAAGCCCGAAGTGCCGCGCGGCAAGGGCTGCGTCGAGAGCTGCACGCTGTGCGTGCAGCGCATCGACCGCGGCGAACGCATCACCGCCTGCGCCGAGGCCTGCGCGCGGGCGGGCCGCCACGCGATCGTGTTCGGCGACCTGAACGACCCGGGCAGCGACATCGCCCGGCGCGTGCGCGAGATCGGCGCGAGCGCGTTGCGCGCCGACCTGAAGCTGGACCCCGGCGTGCGCTACCAGGGGATCTGAACGATGGACGAACGCCCCGACGCCGACGCCCGCGCCTTCTGGGCGCTGGCCGCCTTCGGCACCGCGGTCACCGCGCTGGGGCTGGGCGCGGCGCACGTGATGGAAGAGCGCGGCCACGTCGTCACCGGCATGGACAACCAGGTGGCGTGGGGCCTGCCGCACGTGTTCGCGATCTTCCTGATCGTGGCGGCCTCGGGCGTGCTCAACGTCGCGTCGGTCGGCTCGGTGTTCGGCCAGGCGGCGTACAAGGCGCGCGGGCGGCTCACGGGCCTGCTGTCGATGGCGATGCTCGCCGGCGGGCTGATGGTGCTGATGCTCGACCTCGGCCGGCCCGAGCGCGTGATCGTCGCGGCGACGAACTACAACTTCCGCTCGATGTTCGCGTGGAACGTGCTGCTGTACGGCGGCCTGGCGGCGGTGGTCGCGCTGTACCTGTGGACGATGTTCGAGCGCCGCTTCAACGCCTGGTCGCGGCCGGCCGGCATCGCGGTGCTGGTCTGGCGCTTCGTGCTGACCGCCGGCACCGGCTCGATCTTCGCGTTCCTGGTGGCGCGCCAGGCCTGGGGCTCGGCGCTGCTGCCGCCGCTGTTCATCGTGATGTCCTTCAGCTGGGGCATGGCGGTGTTCCTGGTCGTGCAGGCGGCGCTGTACGGGTGGAGCCGGCGCACGCTCGATCCCGCGATCGGGCGGCGGCTGGCGCGGCTGCTGGGCATCTTCGTCGCGGCGTCGCTGTTCCTGGTGGCGGTGCAGCACCTGACCGGCAGCTACTTCGCGAAGCAGCAGGCTTTCCAGGCCTTCGTGCTGCTGGGGCAGGGCGGGGGCGGCGTCTTCGCGCTGCTGTTCTGGGGCGGCTACGTGGGGCTGGGTTCGCTGCTGCCGCTGGTGCTGCTGCTGCACCCGCGGCCGGGCGGCGCGCGCGCGACGACGGCGGCCGCGGCGCTGGTGGTGCTCAGCGCCTTCGCCTGGCTGTACGTGTTCATCGTCGGCGGCCAGGCCTTTCCGCTCGACATCTTCCCCGGCCGGCAGGTGTCGAGCAGCTTCGCCGACGGCGCGGTCGCGGCCTACGCGCCCGCGTGGCCCGAGTGGCTGCTCGGCATCGGCGGCGTGGGCGCGGCCTTCCTGTTGACCGTGGTCGGTGTGCGCGTGCTCGACTTCATGCCCCAGGACGACCTGGCGGAGGTGCATTGACATGGACCGGATGCTGATTGCCGCCAGCCACCGCTCGTCGGGCAAGACCACGCTGAGCCTGGGCCTGGCCGCGGCGCTGACGCAGCGCGGCACCGTGGTGGCGCCGTTCAAGAAGGGGCCCGACTACATCGACCCGATGTGGCTGGCGCAGGCCACCGGCCGGGCATGCCACAACCTCGACCCGTACCTGATGACGCCGGCCGCGCTGCGGCGCTGCTTCGCCGACGGCGCGCGCGGGGCCGAACTGGCGTTGGTGGAGGGCAACCTCGGGCTGTACGACGGCATGTCGCTCGACGGGCGCGACTGCAACGCGGCGGTCGCGCGCCAGCTGCGGCTGCCGGTGCTGCTGGTGCTCGACGCGCGCGGCACGACCCGCGGCGTCGCGCCGCTGCTGCTCGGCTACCAGGCCTTCGACCGCGGCATCCGCATCGCCGGAGTGGTGCTCAACCGTGTCGGCGGCAGCCGGCACGAGGCGCGGCTGCGCGCGGTGATCGAGCGCTATACCGACCTGCCGGTGGTCGGCGCGGTGGCCGAGGACCCGCGGCTGGCGATGGTCGAGCGCCACCTCGGGCTGGTGCCCTGCGCCGAAGTCGGCGACGCCGGCGAGCGGGTCGCGGCGATCGGCCGCATCGTCGGCGCGCAGGTCGATCTGGCGCGGGTGCGCGCGCTGGCCGCGGCGGCGCCGCCGATCGAACTGCCGCCGCCGCGGCGCCAAGGCCGGCGCAGCGTGCTGCGCATCGGCATCGCGCGCGACCGCGCCTTCGGCTTCTACTATCCGGACGACCTGGCCGCGCTGCGCGCAGCCGGCGCCGAGCTGGTGTTCTTCGACACGCTCGGCGATCGCGCGCTGCCGTCGGTCGACGCGCTCGTCATCGGCGGCGGCTTCCCCGAGAGCTGCCTCGATGCGCTCGAAGCCAACGCCTCGATGCGCGCCTCGATCCTCGAGGCGATCGTCGGCGGACTGCCGGCCTACGCCGAATGCGGCGGCCTGATGTATCTGGCGCGCTCGATCACCTGGCGGGGACGGCGGGCGCAGATGGTCGGCGCGATCCCGGGCGACGCGGTGATGCAGCCGCGCGCCGTCGGCCGCGGCTACGTGCACCTGCGCGAAACGGCGGCGATGCCCTGGCCGGGCGGCAGCGACCGCGTCGTGCGCGGGCACGAGTTCCACCACTCGAGCCTGGAGAACCTGGACCCCGCCGTGCGCTTTGCCTGGCGCGTACAGCGCGGCCACGGCATCGACGGCGTCAACGACGGGCTGGTCGTGCACAACCTGCTCGCGAGCTACAGCCATCTGCGCAGCGCCGGCGGCACGGCCTGGGCGGCGCGCTTCGTGCGCTTCGTGCGCAGCGTGCACGCGCGCGGCGCGTACCGGCACGACGGGCATCGGGCACAGGAGCTGCGCGCATGAAGGACGGCGAGCGCAGGCAGGGGCCGCAGCCGCAGCGCCTGCTGCAGGTCGGGGATCGGCAGATCCCGACCGACACCGAGGGCTACCTGGTCAACCTGGACGATTGGTCGGAAGAGTTCGCGCAGGCCCAGGCAAGGGCCGAAGGGCTGGAGCTGACCCCGCGCCACTGGGAGCTGATCCGCTTCCTGCGCGAGCACTTCCACACGCACGGCGTGCAGGCGCAGGTGCGCGTGATGATCCGCCACTTCAGCGCCGTCTGGGGCGCGCAGGCGGGCAGCAACCACGCGCTGCACGAGTTGTTCCCGGTCGGCGGGCCGCAGAAGCAGGGCAACCGGCTCGCAGGGCTGTTGCGCACCAAGGGCGAACACTGAGAGGCCGAGAGGCTTTCGCCCATGCCCGCCTTGCGCGCCGGAGCACGCCGGCTCGTCGTTGCAAATGCTCGCCATAGCCCGAGCTGTGGCTGCGCTTTGCGCGTGGATCCGACGCGTTCCGGTGCGCCTTTCGGGTACGGCCGAAAGCCCCTCGGCCTCTGAGCCTGCCGGCGCCGGTGCTGTCCGCGGCTCGGGCCCGCGGCGGATGCCGCGCGCGATCGATACGCGAGCCGAATCGACGAAGCCGAATTGCGAATTGGCGCGCGCGTGCGCTGCGGCCGACAATGGCCGCCTTGCCGCCGTAGAACCTGGAGACACCCTTGATCAAGCTGCCCGCACTGTTGTTCGCCGCCATCGGCCTGTTCACGGCCGCCGCCCAGGCGCAGACCTTCCCGACCGGCCCGATCACCCTCGTCGTGCCCTTTGCCGCCGGCAGCGGCACCGACGCGGTGGCACGGGTGGTGGCCAAGGGCCTGACCGAACGGCTCGGCCAGCAGGTGCTGGTCGACAACCGGGCCGGCGCCAGCGGCCAGCTCGCAGCGCAGTACGTCGCCGCTGCCAAGCCCGACGGCTACACGCTGCTGATGACGACCAACACCACGCATTCGGCCAACCCGTCGCTGTTCAAGACGCTGCGCTACGACCCGATCAAGAGCTTCACGCCGATCGCGCGTGTCGGCGAGCTGCCCTTTGCGCTGGTCGTCAACCCGGCGCTGCCGGTGAAGACGCTGCCCGAACTGATCGACTACGCCCGCGCGCACCCGGGGAAGTTGTCGTACGGCACGCCCAACAGCACCTCGCTGGTCGCGTCCGAGACGATCAAGCGCATCGCCGGCATCAACATGGTCGGCGTGCCCTACAAGTCGAGCCCGCAGGCGCTGACCGAGCTGATCGGCGGCACGCTCGACGTCTATGTGGTCGATCTCGGCTCGGGCATGGCGATGATCCAGGCCGGCAAGGTGCGCACGCTGGCCACCACCAACGCCGACGGTACCAAGCTGCTGCCGGGCGTGCCGCCGATCGGCAAGACGGTCAAGGGCTTCGACCTGACCTCGTGGAACGGCATCTTCGCGCCGGCCGGCACGCCGCGCGCGGTGGTCGACAAGCTCAACGCCGAGCTGCAGGTGGTGCTGGCCGACAAGGCCGTGCAGGAGCACCTGGCGCAGATCGGCTTCGAGGTCTCGCCGACCAAGACCCCCGAGGCATTCGCCAAGTACGTGGCCGACCAGCTCGCCCACTGGACTTCGCTGATCCAGCAGGCCGGCATCCCGGCGCAGTGAACCCGGCGGCACCCGACGCAAGGAACGAAGATGAACACGTCTCCCCGCTACCTGGTGCGCAGCGCCGCCGTGCCGAGCTTCCACCCGGCCAACCACACCGGCACGAGCAACCAGCGGCTGATCGGCCCCGACAACGTCGGCGCGCGCCGCATGGAGGTGCTGCTCGGCACGCTCGAGGTCGGCGGCCAGGCGCTGCCGCACGCGCATCCGGGGCTCGAGCAGGCCTGCTACCTGCTGGCCGGCACCGCGCATGTCGAGGTGGCCGGTGAAGCCTTCGACATGGTGCCGGGCGACATGTGCTTCTTCCCGGCCGATCAGATGCACGTGTTCCGCGTCACCAGCGACGAGCCGGTCAAGCTGCTCGTGATCTACAGTCCGCCGTACGGCGAATCGCCCGATCGGGTGATTCGGCCTCAGGGCTGAAGGCAGCGGGCCGCGTCCAGGCGGCCCGGCCGGCCCGCGATGCGGGGCCGGCATGAAGTTCCACTACCTGCGCTACTTTGCAGTCCTGGCCGAGGAGCTGCATTTCGGCCGCGCCGCCGACCGCCTGGCGATCACCCAGCCGCCGCTGAGTTCGGCGATCAAGGCGCTCGAGGAAGAGCTGGCGGTGCAGCTGTTCGTGCGCGACAGCAAGCAGGTGAGGCTGACCGCGGCCGGCGCCGCGTTCCTCGGCGACGTTCGCGTGATCCTGGAGCGCGTGGCGCGATCCAAGGACACCGCGCGCGCGGCGGCCAGCGGCCGGATCGGCCGGCTCGACGTGGGTGTGACCGGTTCGCTGCTGTACCGCGAGCTGCCGGCCGTGGTGCGCGCCTTTGCCGCGGCCATGTCCGGCCACGAGGTCGCGCTGCGTGAAGTGGCCAGCTCCGAGCAAGTCGAGCAGTTGCTGCGCGGCGAGCTGCACGCGGGGTGCTTTAACGCAGCCTGCGCACCGCCGCCGCTGGATTGGTTGGCGCTGGCGCCCGACCCCTTCGTGGTCTGCCTGCCGGAACACCATGCGCTGGCCGGCGAGCCGGTGCTCGGCGTCGCCCGGCTCGCACACGAGCGCTTCGTGATGTTCGCGCGCGAGGTGGCGCCGGCCAACTTCGACAACGTCAGCGCGATCTTCAGCCGTGCGCAGGTGCATCCGCGCACCTGCCACGCGGCGCGGCAGTGGCTGACGATCATCGGCATGGTGGCCAACGGCCTGGGTGTGGCGCTGGTGCCGGCCAGCCTGCGCCGCGCCGCCGGCCCCGGTGTGCGCTTTGCCGTGCTCGACGACGCTGCCGCGCTGTCGCCGGCGGTGCTGGCCTGGAACCCGGCGCAGCTGACGCCGGCGCTGGCGTGTTTCGTCGATGGCGCGCGCTCGGTGCTGGCTGCCGGCGCGCACTGATCGAGGCTGCGATTCGGGCCGCGAATCGCTCGAGCCGAATCGGCAATTGGACGGGCGATCGCGACTTGCCTAGAGTCGGGGCCGTACCTGCACCCAGCCGCGCAAGGAGACACATGGCCGATTCCGGCAAACCCGCCAGCCCGCCCACCGGCACCACGGGCAGCGCCCCGAGCGGCCCCTTGAAGGGCGTGCGGGTGCTGGACATGACCTCGGTCGTGCTCGGCCCCTTCGCCACGCAGATCCTGGCGGCGCTGGGCGCCGAGGTGATCAAGCTCGAAGCGCCCGAAGGCGACACGATGCGCCACGTGGGCCCGATGCGCAACCGCGGCATGGGCCACATCTACCTGCAGGCCAACCAGGGCAAGCGCAGCCTGGTGCTCGACCTGAAGCAGCCCGCCGCGCGCGAAGCGGCGCTGAAGCTGGCCGAACGCTGTGACGTGCTGATCACCAACGTGCGGCCGCAGGCGCTGGCGCGGCTGGGGCTGGACGCCGACGCGGTGCGTGCACGCAACCCGCGGCTGATCCACGTGTCGTGCTGCGGTTTCGGCCAGGACGGGCCCTACGCCGCCAAGCCGGCCTACGACGACCTGATCCAGGGCGCTGCCGGCATCCCCTGGCTGATGAGCGAGTACGGCGCCGAGGCGCCTTGCTATGCGCCGGTGACGCTGGCCGACCGCGTGACCGGGCTGCACGCGGCCTACGCGGTGACCGCCGCGCTGTACGAGCGCGAGCGCTCGGGCGTCGGCCAGGCGGTGGTGGTGCCGATGTTCGAGGCGATGGTGCAGTTCGTGTTGGGCGACCACCTGGCCGGCCTGAGCTTCGAGCCGCCGATCGGCGACCCCGGCTACGCGCGGCTGCTCACGTCGAACCGGCGCCCGTATGCAACGCGCGACGGCCACCTGTGCGTGCTGATCTACAACGACAAGCACTGGCAGGCCTTCTGCGCCGCGATCGGCGAGCCCGAGCGCTTCACCCACGACCCCCGCTTTGCCAGCCAGACCAGCCGCGCCGCGCACATCGACGCGGTCTACGCCTGGGTCGCCGATCTGATGAAGACGCGCACGACCCGCGAGTGGCAGGCGCTGCTCGATGCCGCCGACATCCCGAACATGCCGATGAATTCGCCGCACGAGCTGCTGGCCGACGCGCACCTGCAGGCGGTGGGCTTCATTCGCCCGGTGCAGCACCCGAGCGAGGGGCCGATGCGCATGCTCGGCAACCCCACGCAGTGGTCGCGCAGCGCCTGCCCCGACCCGGCGCCGGCGCCGCGGCTCGGCCAGGATTCGGCGGCGGTGCTGCGCGAACTCGGCTATGACGACGACGACATCCGCGCGCTGCAGGCCAGCGGCGCGACGGTCTGCCAGGAGAAGGCATGAACTTCGACTTCACTCCCGACCAGGAACAACTGCGCGACGCGATCGCGCGCGCCTGCGCTCCCTTCGACGCCGACTACTGGCTCGCGCGCGACCGCGAGGGCGGCTTCCCGGCCGACTTCCACCGCGCGCTTGCCGACGCCGGCTGGCTCGGCATCGCGATGCCCGCCGAATTCGGCGGTGCCGGGCTGGGCATCACCGAAGCGGCGCTGATGATGCAGACCATCTCGGCCACCGGCGCCGGGCTGTCGGGCGCGTCGGCGGTGCACATGAACATCTTCGGCCTGCACCCGGTGGTGGTGCACGGCAGCGCCGAGCAGCAGGCGCGCTGGCTGCCGCCGCTGATCGAAGGCCGCGACAAGGCCTGCTTCGCGGTGACCGAGCCGAATACCGGGCTGAACACGCTCAAGCTCAAGACGCGTGCGCTGCGCGACGGCGACCACTACGTGGTGACCGGCCAGAAGGTGTGGATCTCGACCGCGCAGGTCGCCAACAAGATGCTGCTGCTGGCGCGCACCACGCCGGTGGAGGAGGCGCGGGGCACCTTCGGCCTGTCGCTGTTCTACACCGACCTCGACCGCAGCAAGATCGAGGTGCGCGAGATCGAGAAGATGGGCCGCAAGGCGGTCGACTCCAACCAGGTGTTCATCGACGGGCTGCGCATCCCTGTGGCCGACCGCATTGGCGAGGAGGGCCGCGGCTTCGAGTACATCCTGCACGGCATGAACCCGGAGCGCATCCTGATCGCCGCCGAGGCGGTGGGGCTGGGCAAGGCGGCGCTGGCGCGGGCCGCGCAGTACGCGAACGAGCGCATCGTGTTCGAGCGCCCGATCGGCCAGAACCAAGGGATCCAGCACCCGCTGGCGCGCTCGTGGATCGAGCTCGAGGCGGCGAACCTGATGGTGTTCAAGGCGGCGAGCCTGTACGACGCCGGCCGGCCCTGCGGCGCGGAGGCCAACGCGGCCAAGTACCTCGCCGGCGAGGCCTGCTTTCGCGCCTGCGAGAACGCGATCCTGACCCACGGCGGCATGGGCTACGCGAAGGAGTACCACGTCGAGCGCTACCTGCGCGAGGCGTGGATCCCGCGGCTGGCGCCGGTCAGCCCGCAGCTGATCCTGTGCTTCATCGCCGAGAAGGCGCTCGGGCTGCCGAAGTCGTACTGATCCCCCAGGCGGATCGAGCCGAACCCTGGCGGGCCCGGGCAACCTGCGCAGGCGCGCAGGCGGGCCGCGCAAGGGCGGCTTCGCCGGCGCTGATCGGCCTGGCGACAGCGGCGGGCGCCGGATGCCGCGGATGGCGGATGCGCCGACGCGGATGCCCTCGGCGCCGGCGCGCGCTGCACCCGCGCGGCCCCGGCCGCGATGCCTACGAGGCCAGCCAGGCGAACAACAGCAGCGCCACCGCGAGCAGCTGGAAGGCCACCCGCCGGACCATCCACTGTTGCCCAGTGCCGTGCGCCACCGGGCGGTGGGTGGCCATCGTCACCACGCCGAACACCAGCGACAGCGCCGGGAGGGCAGCGGCCAGCACGATCACGATCGTCAGGAGGTCCATCGTTTCCTCCCTTCCTGCGGGCCCGGACGAGGGCCCGAGGGACTGTTCTTAGCGCCTTTTGCCGGTGGCCGCCTTGATCGGCATCAGCAGTCGTGCGTGCGGCGGCATCGGGCGCAGCCGCACCGCCGATCGCCCCGGCGCCTTCAGCGCGAGCCTGCCACCCGCGCCTCGACCGCGAACACCGCGGCCTCGACGCGCGAGCTGAGGTTGAGCTTGGCGAGGATGTGGCGCACGTGCAGCTTGACGGTGTCGTGGCTGATGTCGAGCGCGCGCGCGATCGTCTTGTTGCTCTCGCCGCGCGCCAGGTGGTCGAGGATCTGGCGTTCGCGCTCGGTCAGCGATGCCAGCGCGCCGCGCCGGGCATCGGGGCTGCCGTCGCCGCCTTGCAGCAACCCGGCGAGCTTGACGGTCATCGCCGGCGCGACCACGAGCTTGCCGCGCACGGCGCTGCCGATCGCGGCGATCACGTCCTCGGGCTCCATGTCCTTGAGCAAGTAGCCGCGCACGCCGGCGCGCAGCGCGGCGCCGAGGTCGGCCTCGGAGTCGCTCATCGTCAGGATCACCACCGGCGTGTCCAGGCCCTCGGCGCGGATGCGCTGCAGCAGCGTCAGGCCGTCGACGGCCGGCATGCGCAGGTCGAGCACCAGCAGGTCGGGGCGCTGCTCGCGCAGCACGGCGATCACCTCGTCCGGGTCGGCGAGCGCGGCCAGCACGTCCATGCCGCCGCGCTGGCGCAGCAGATCGGTCAACCCGGTGCGGCACAGCGAGTGGTCGTCGACCAGAACCAGGCGCGGCGCGGTCACGGGCGTACCTCGGCCGCGTCGGGCGGCGGCAGCGCCAGCGGCACGTGCAGGCACACGCGGGTGCCGCCGCCCGGGCGCGGCCCGACCTCGAGCGTGCCGCCGAGCCGGCGGGCGCGATCGCGCATGATCGCCAGACCGTAGTGGGTGTCGCTGTCGTCGGCCAGTGACGGCAGGCCGCTGCCGTCGTCTTCGACGCGAACCTCGAGCGCGTCGCCGTCGCGCTCGACGTGCAGCCAGGCGTGGTGCGCGCCGGCGTGGCGCGCGATGTTGGCCAGCGCCTCCTGCACGATGCGGTACACCTGCTCCTCCTGCGCCGGCGTCAGCGCCAGCCCGGCCAGCGCGTGGACGACGTCGAGCGGCGGGCCGCCGCGCGCACGGAAGGCCTCGGCGCTGGCCGCCAGCGCGTGCGCCAGCCCCAGCGGATGCATCGGCGCGCGCATGTGCGTGAGCAGCGCGCGCAGGTTGGCGTGGGCGTCGCGCACCGCCTCGCGCACGTCGCCGAAGTAGCGCTCGGCGCTGCGCTGGTCACAGCCGCGGATCGCGTCCTGCAGCAGCGGCAGCCGCATCTTGACATAGGCGAGCGATTGGCCGATCGAGTCGTGCACATCGGCGGCGATCGCCTGGCGCTCGCCGGCGAGCGCGGTGCGCAGGTTCTCGCGCTCGAGCCGGGCGTTGTCGAGCGCCAGCCCGAGCAGGGCGCCCACCGACTCGAGCAGCGCCAGCACCTGCGGCGCGGGCTCGTGCAGGTCCGCGTAGAACAGGTTGTAGATGCCGAGCAGGCGCCCGCGATGCGCCAGCGGCACCGCGAGGATGCGCCGGCAGCTGCTGCCGAAGTAGGCACCCTCGCTGCGCCTTGCGCAGGCGCTCAGGTCGTGCCCCCACGCGGGCTGGCGCGCCTGCAGCGCGATGCCGCAGGCACCGCAGTCGCCGTCGACCGCACGCTCGGCCTCGAGCACCGGCGCCGGCAGCCCCTGGCTGGCCACCAGGTGCATGCGCTGGCCGGCATCGTCGAGCACGCGCACCGCGCCGGCGGCGGCGCCGGCCAGGTTCAGCAGCGGTTGCAGGAAGCGCGCCAGCAGTTCGTGCAGGTCGTTGCCCGACGCCAGCCCCGCGGTGATCTCGGCCAGCAGCCCCGACGTCGCCCCGACGGCCGGCGCCGGCATGGCGCTGGGGGTCGATGGGGACAGCTCGATGACGGACATCTGGGTCGATGGGGTGGGGCGGGCGAGCGCCGATGCAGGATGGGGACAGGAAGGAAACCGGCGCGCACGCTGCACGCCGCGGCTCACGTCGGCCCCATTGTGCACCCCCACCCGAAGACCGCGGCGATGGCCGCATCGGCGACCGGGACGTGCACCACGGCGAGCGGGCGGTGCCGTCATCCGGGCCGCTTGCGGCGCCTCGCGGCCAGCAGCATCTCGTCGCGTGGCGCACCGTGCAACTGGTTGCAGTGTTGGATGAATTCGGCGGTGTCGCGGCCGATGTGCTTGTCGCGATGCAGCACCATCGACAACCGCCGCGTGGCCCGCGGCAGGCTCGTTCGCAGCTCGGCCAGCGTACCCTGTGCCAGCTCCTGCGCCACGACCTCGCGCGCCAGGCAGCCCAGCGCCGCACCGGCGGCCACCAGCCGCTTGATCGCTTCGGGGCTGCTGAGCTCGAACTCGACGTTCAGCGCGCCGACCCGTTCGAGCAGCCAGCGCTCGGCGGCCTCGCGCGTGCCCGATCCGGGCTCGCGCAGCGCCCAGGTCGCGGCGCGCAGCTCGCGCAGGCTCGCCGGGCGGCCGACCAGCGGATGACCGGCGGCGGCGAACACCACCAGCTCGTCGGTCAGCCAGGGTCGCGCGATCAGCCGCGGGTGCGTCTGCGTGCCTTCGATGAAGCCGACGTCGGCGTCGAAGCGCGCCACGGCCTCGACCACTTCGCGCGTGTTGCCGATCATCAGCCGCACCGGCTGTGCCGGATTGGCCAGGTTCCAGCGAGCCAGCAGATCCGGCAGCAGGTACTCGCCGATCGTCAGGCTGGCCGCCAGGTGCAAGGGCGCCGGCCGGGCGGGGGACAGCAGCCGTTCGAGCTCGATCGCGCGGTCCAGCAGCGCCGCCGCCTTGGGCAGCAGCGTGCGGCCGTTCTCGTTGAGGCGCAGGCGCCGCCCGACGCGGTCGAACAATTGCGCGCCGAGCGCGCCCTCGAGTTCGGCCAGCGCCGCACTCGCGGCCGACTGCGAGCGCGCCACACGGTCGGCCGCGGCACGGGTGGAGCCGGCACGCGCAGTGGCGACGAAGACCTCGAGCTGGCGCAGGCTCAGGCGCAGCCGCGGGGCCAGTTGTTGCGTTGACGGCAGCGCCGCCTGCGGATCTCTTGCTTGATCGGTTTTTCCGGACATCCTGACCCGTATTGTCCGTTTTTCCTCGTGCCTGTGCTTGCCTACGATCGGCCTCGTCGTCGCGGGTGCGCGCGACCCCGGTCGATGACTGTCCGCGGTCCCGGCGCTTGCAACTTCGATCCACATTGGGCAGGCCGGTTTTGCCCTGCGCGCGGCGCGCCTGCGGCAGCGCGACGCAGGCGGGCCTGCCGCGGCGCGGAGGGTTCAACGGCCATGACCGGTCTCGTCGACCCGCACGGAAGCGGCCCCTTGCGCCCGCTGCTGCTCGCGGGGCAGGCGCTCGCCGAGGAGCGCCGGCGCGCGGCCACGCTGCCGGGATTGCGCGTGAGTTCGCGCGAGCGCGGCGACATCCTGATGCTGGGCATCGGCGGCTTCACGCCGCTGGACGGCTTCATGACGAGCGCCGACTGGCGCGGCGCGTGCGACGACATGCGGCTGGCCAGCGGCCTGTTCTGGCCGATCCCGATCACGCTGTCGGCCAATGGGGCCCGCGCGGCCGCGATCCGCACCGGCAGCGAGATCGCGCTGCTCGACCCCGACGACGGCACGCCGCTGGCGACGATGCGCGTCACCGAGGTCTACACGATCGACAAGGCGCGCGAATGCACGGCGGTGTTCCGCACCACCGACGCGGCGCATCCCGGCGTCAGGATGGTGATCGAGCAGGGCGGGCTCAACCTGGCCGGGCCGCTGAAGGTGCTGTCGCAGGGCGGCTTCCCCGAGAAGTACGGCGCGCTGTTCATGACGCCCGGGCAGACGCGCGCGCTCTTCCAGGAACGCGGCTGGTCGCGCGTGGCCGCGTTCCAGACGCGCAACCCGATGCACCGCTCGCACGAGTACCTGGCCAAGATCGCGATCGAGGTCTGCGACGGCCTGCTCGTGCACTCGCTGCTCGGCGCGCTCAAGCCCGGCGACATCCCGGCCGAGGTGCGCACGCGCGCGATCGCGGCGCTGGCCGAGCACTACTTCGTGCCCTCGACGATCGTGCAGGCCGGCTACCCGCTCGACATGCGCTACGCCGGCCCGCGCGAGGCGCTGCTGCACGCGCTCTTTCGCCAGAACTACGGCTGCTCGCACCTGGTCGTCGGCCGCGACCACGCCGGCGTCGGCAGCTGGTACGGTCCCTTCGACGCGCACCGCATCTTCGACCAGATTCCGGCCGGCGCGCTGCAGACGCGGCCGCTGAAGATCGACCTCTCGTTCTGGTGCTACCGCTGCGGCGGCATGGCCTCGGCGCGCACCTGCCCGCACGGCGACGCCGACCGGCTGCAGGTCAGCGGCACGCAACTGCGCAAGTGGCTGAGCGAAGGCCACGACGTGCCCGCGGAATTCAGCCGCCCCGAGGTGCTGCAGATCCTGCGCGCCTACTACGCCCAGGCCGGCTGAAGCCCGGCGGCCCGATCCCCGATCCCCGATCCCCGATCCCTGCCAACCCCCGCGACCCAGGAGACCCACGATGCCCACCTACGTTCGGACCGACAAGTGCGACGGCTGCAAGGGCCAGGACAAGACGGCCTGCATGTACATCTGCCCGCACGACCTGATGCTGCTCGACAAGGACGGCTCGGCGACCGGGCATCCGATGAAGGCCTTCAACCAGGAGCCCGAGCAGTGCTGGGAGTGCTACTCGTGCGTGAAGATCTGCCCGCAGAACGCGATCGAGGTGCGCCACTACGCCGACATCGTGCCGCTGGGCGGCTCGGTGCAGCCGCTGCGCGGCTCCGACTCGATCATGTGGACGATCCGGTTCCGCAACGGCACGCTCAAGCGCTTCAAGTTCCCCACGCGCACGACGGAGGAAGGCTCGATCCGGCCCTACGCCGGCAAGACGATGCCCAGGCTGGCGGACATCGACAAGCCGGGCTACTTCACCGAAAGCGGCGGCTACCGCGCCGGCCGCGACGGCGAACTGCTGCGCAAGAAGTGATCATCCAAGGCACCAACCCCTGACCCGATAGGCAAGCAACATGGGCACGTTCGAGAACCCCGAAGTCGTCCAGGAAGACCTGGACATCCTGCTGATCGGCGGCGGCATGGCCTGCTGCGGCGCCGCCTTCGAGATGATGCGCTGGGCCGAGGCCGTGAAGGCCGAGACCGGCCAGGAGCTCAGGATCAAGCTCGTCGACAAGGCCGCGATGGACCGCTCGGGTGCGGTCGCGCAGGGCCTGTCGGCGATCAACACCTACATCGGCCCCGAGCAGGATCCGGCCGACTACGCGCGCATGGTCAGCAACGACCTGATGGGCATCACGCGCGACGACCTCGCCTACGACCTCGGCCGCCACGTCGACGAGTCGGTGCACTTGTTCGAGGAATGGGGCCTGCCGATCTGGAAGACCGACGACGACGGCGTGCGCCACGACGGCGCCGAGTCGCAGAAGGAAGGCCTGCCCGCGCTCAAGGACGGCGGCAAGCCGGTGCGCTCGGGCAAGTGGCAGATCATGATCAACGGCGAGTCCTACAAGTGGATCGTCGCCGAGGCGGCCAAGAAGGCGCTGGGGCTGGACCGCATCCAGGAGCGGGTGTTCATCGTCAAGCTGGTCAACGACAAGAACGACCCGTCGCGCATCGCCGGTGCGGTGGGCTTCTCGGTGCGCGAGCACAAGATCTACGTCTACAAGGCCAAGGCCGTGCTGCTGGCCGCCGGCGGCTGCGTGAACCTGTTCCGTCCGCGCTCGGTGGGCGAGGGCACGGGCCGCGCCTGGTACCCGGTGTGGAACGCCGGCAGCACCTACGCGATGGCGGCCGAGGCCGGCGCCGAGCTGACGATGATGGAGAACCGCTTCGTGCCGGCGCGCTTCAAGGACGGCTACGGGCCGGTGGGGGCGTGGTTCCTGCTGTTCAAGGCCAAGGCCGTCAACGCCTACGGCGAGGACTACATGGTCAAGAACAAGGAACTGCTCGACCAGTACCCGCCCTACGGCCAGGCGGCGGTGCCGGCCTCGTGCCTGCGCAACCACCTGATGCTCCAGGAGATGAAGGAAGGCCGCGGGCCCATCTACATGGACACCGTCAGCGCGCTGGCCAAGCTGCGCGAATCGCTCAGTCCCAAGGAGGTCAAGCACCTCGAGGCCGAGGCCTGGGAAGACTTCCTCGACATGTGCGTCGGCCAGTGCGGCATCTGGGTCGGCGAGAACATCGAGCCCGAGAAGAAGATGAGCGAGCTGATGCCCACCGAGCCCTACCTACTGGGCTCGCACTCGGGCTGCTGCGGCATCTGGGTCTCGGGCCCGACCGACCTGGGCGCGCCGACGGCTGAAGAGGGCGAGCTCGACGGCGTGCCGGCGCACCTGCCGCGCGGCTGGAACTGGGGCTACCGCTCGATGACCACCGTCAAGGGCCTGTTCACCGCGGGTGACGGCGTCGGCGCCTCGGGCCACAAGTTCAGCAGTGGCTCGCACGCCGAAGGCCGCATCGCCGCCAAGGCGATGGTCAGGTTCGCGCTCGACAACGCCGGCCACCAGCCCGAGCTCGACACCGACGCGGCGACGCTGGCCGAGCAGATCTACAAGCCGGTGCGCACCTTCCTGCAGCACAAGGACTACACCACCGCGATCGACATCAACCCGCACTACATCACGCCCAAGATGGCGCAGTTCCGGCTGCAGAAGATCATGGATGAATACGTCGCGGGCGTGGCCACCTACTACAACACCAACGACGTGATGCTCGGGGTGGCCGAGGAGAAGCTCGAGATGCTCAAGGAGGACGCGGCCAAGATGCGCGCCAAGGACCTGCACGAGCTGCTGCGCGCCTGGGAGAACTACCACCGCATCCTCACGGCCGAAGCGCACATGAAGCACATCCAGTTCCGCGAGGAGAGCCGCTACCCCGGCTTCTACTACCGCACCGACAAGAACTTCGTCGACGAGGAGAACTGGCACTGCTTCGTCAACTCCACCTACGACAAGACGACCCGCAAGTGGACCTGCTTCAAGCGCCGGCACGTCGATCTGGTGGACAAGACCAAGCTGTTCAAGAAGGCTGCCTGATCGGCCGAGCGCCCGATCGCCCGCGTGCGGCCGCGGCCGCGCGCAGGGTGTCAGGTTCGCGGGGCGCCGCCGCCCTGGCGGCTCACCGCTCCTTCCCGTGCTTCAAGTCCCGCGCGACCGCGCTGCCCGCCATGAGTGAAGCCTTCGCCGAACCATCCCCCTTCCTGCCCAGCCCGGTCGTGCCCGCCACGCTCGAGGGCCACGCGCCGCTGCAGTTCCGCTGCCGCCCGGGCATCGCCTGCTGGAACGCCTGCTGCAGCAACATCGACATCGCGCTGACGCCGGTGGACATCGTGCGCCTGAAGCAGCGCCT
>JAFEFZ010000119.1 GCA_018240325.1 Pseudomonadota bacterium | reverse complement strand
GCGCGACGCGGTGCGCTCGGCGATGGCCGGCGTCAACGCCGGCGTGGTCGGCATCCTGCTGTCGGCGCTGTACGACCCGGTGTGGACCAGCGCGATCCTGAGCCGCGCCGACTTCGGCCTCGGGCTCGCGGCCTTCGGCCTGCTGGTCTACGGCAAGGTGTCGCCGGTGCTGGTGGTTGCCCTCGGTGCGCTGGGCGGCTGGGTGCTCTGAGCCGATCGCGAAAGCTGGTCACGCCGCGGGCGGCAAGGCCGGCGCGACAGCGACAGCGACAAGCGAATCAGTCCGGGCGGCAGCGGCCGGCCGGATTCAGGCCCGGACGTGGATCGCCCCGACCATACCGGCCTGGTAGTGCCCCGCAATCAGGCAGGCGAACTCGAACTGCCCGGCGCGGTTGAAGCGCCAGACGATCTCGCCGCGCCGGCCCGGCGGCACGTGCGCCATGTACGGCTCGTCGTGCTCCATGCCGGGGGCCTTCAGCATCATCGCGGCGTGGGCTTCGTTCGACCGGCGCGTGCCGATCACGAACTCGTGCATCAGCCGGCCGTCGTTGACGGCCACGAAGCGCACGGTCTCGCCCAGGCGCAGATCGATGCGCGCCGGCGTGAAGCGCATGTCGTCGCCCATGCGCACCTCGATCGTGCGCGCGACCGCTTGCGCATCGCCCGCAACCCCCCAGTCGTGCTGCTCCTTGGGGGCCGGCGCGTGCTGCGCGTGCTGCGCGTGCTCGGCATCGCCATGCGCGCGCACGCCGGCTGCCGCCGCCAGCAGTGCGGCCGAGGCGGCCTTCAGAAGGGTTCGTCGGTGGTTCATCACAGGCCTGCACTTGCGGTTCGGATCGGTGGCGGGAGTGCCCGCCGCGGTGCCCCGGGGAGAGGGCCGCGGGCGCGATGTTCGCAGCATCCGCCTTCCCACTGCGGGAAAGTCAAGAGGCGGCGCCTTCAGCGCGGGCAGCGCAGCCCCGCTGTCAGTAGTTCGCCATCGTGCGCGCCCGATCCCGGGGCATGAAGCTGGGGTCACGGCTGGCGAGCTTCCCAGCAGCTTCCTAGTAGCCCCGCATCCGCGCCAGCCGGTCCATCTGGCAGCCGGCGTCGCCCCACAGCTCGTCGAGCACGCGCGCGCGCTGCATGAACAGGCCGAAGTCGAGCTGGTCGGTCATGCCCATGCCGCCGTGCATCTGCACGCCTTCCTGCACCGCCAGCGTCGCCGCGCGGCCGCACTTGGCCTTGGCGACGGCCACCGCCTCGGCTGCCTGCGCGGGCGCCGCGTCGAGCGCGTGCAGCGCCCGGGCGAGCGCGGCGCGCGCCAGCTCGAGGTCGATGTAGAGCGCTGCCATGCGGTGCTGCAGCGCCTGGAATTCGCCGATCAGCCGGCCGAACTGACGGCGCTGCTTCAGGTAGCCGAGCGTGCGCTCGAACACCTCGTCGCCGATGCCGAGCAGCTCGGCCGCGGCGCCGGCGCGGCCGAAGTCGAGCGCGCGCTGCAATGCGGCCCAGCCGCCGCCGGGCTCGCCGAGCAGCGCGGCGGCCGGCACGGCCGCGTGGTCGAGCGCCAGCCTTGCGGCGTTGTGCGCGTCGGCCATGACCGTGCGCTCGACCGCCAGCCCGGCGGTTGCGCGCGGCAGCGCGAACAGGCTGATGCCGCCGGTGTCGCCGGCCGCGCCGCCGCTGCGCGCGGCGACGATCAGCAGCGACGCGACGTGGCCGTCGGGCACGAAGGTCTTGGCGCCGTGCAGCACCCAGCCCGCGCCCTGGCGTTCGGCGCGCAGCGCCGTCGCTTCGGGCCGGTGCCGGGCGCCTTCGTCGACGGCCAGCGTCGCGATCACGTCGCCGGCGGCGATTCGCGGCAGCCACGCGGCCTGCTGCGCTTCGTCGCCTGCGGCGCGCAGCGCGGTCGCGGCGACGACGCTGCTCGCCAGGAAGGGCAGCGCGCTCAGGTTCCGGCCGATCGGCCCCATCAGCGCGCCCATCTCGACCGCGCCGAGCCCGGCGCCGCCGTGGGCTTCGGGCACCAGCACGCCGGCATAGCCCAGCGCACAGAAGGCCGACCAGGTGCCGGCGTCGTGCCCGGCGGCGTCGTGCGCATCGCGCAGCCGGCGCAGTTGCGCCACCGGGGCGCGGTCGGCGAGGAAGCCCTGCGCGCTGTCGCGCAGCAGCGTCTGTTCTTCGTTCAGCAGCAGGTCCATCAGGATTCCGGCAGTTCGAGGATGCGCTTGGCGACCACGTTGAGCTGCACCTCGCTGGTGCCGCCCTCGATCGAGTTGGCCTTGCTGCGCAGCCAGGCGCGCGCCGCGGCGCCGTCGTTCGAACGCGCGCCTTCCCACTCGAGCGCATCGCTGCCGAGCGCGGCCATGACCAGCTCCTGCCGGCGCTTGTTCAGCTCGGCGCCGTAGTACTTCAGCGCCGACGAGAACGCGCCGTGCGCCTGCTGCGCGCGCGCCAGTTCGCCGAAGCGCTGCATCAGCGCGCGGAAGGCCGCTTCGTCGACTTCGAAGGCGGCGATGCGCGCGCGCAGCACCGGGTCGTCGAGCCGGCCGAGCGCGTCGCGGCCGATGTGCGCCGCCGCCATCGCACCCAGCGGCCGGCTCTCGGCGCGCTCGCCGATCGCGCCGATCATCGCGCGCTCGTGCGTCAGCAGGTACTTGGCCACGTCCCAGCCGCCGCCCGGGGTGCCGACCAGATTCTTCTTCTCGACGCGCACGTCGTCGAAGAAGGTCTCGCAGAACGGCGACTTGCCCGAGATCAGCGTGATCGGCTTCGTGCTGACGCCGGGGCTCGCCATGTCGAAGAGCACGAAGCTGATGCCGGTGTGCTTCTTCGCCGCGCTGTCGGTGCGCACCAGGCAGAAGATCCAGTCGGCTAAGTCGGCGTAGCTGGTCCAGATCTTCTGGCCGTTGACGAGGTAGTGGTCGCCGCGGTCCTCGGCGCGCGTGGCCAGCGATGCGAGGTCGGAGCCGGCGTTGGGCTCGGAGTAGCCCTGGCACCAGCGGATCTCGCCGCGCGCGATCGGCGGCAGGTGCTCGCGCTTCTGCGCCTCGGTGCCGAACTTCAGCAGCGCCGGCCCGAGCATCCAGATGCCGAAGCTCGCCAGCGGCGGCCGGCAGTTCAGCCGACGCATTTCCTGCTGCAGCACCTGCGCTTCGGCCGGGCCGAGCCCGCCGCCGCCGTACGCGCGCGGCCACGCCGGCACCGTCCAGCCGCGCTCGGCCATGCGTTGCAGCCACAGCCGCTGCGCTTCGGACTGGAAGCGCGCCCGGCGGCCGCCCCAGCAGTAGTCGTCCTCGCTGCGCATGGGCTCGCGCATCTCGGGCGGGCAGTGGGCTTCGAGCCAGGCGCGCGCTTCGGCGCGGAAATCCTCGAGGGTCCGGGTTTCGCTCATCGCAGATCTCAGATGGTCACGCCGCCGTCGACGACGATCGTCTGGCCGGTGACGAAGGCGCCGGCCTGCGACGCCAGGAACACCGCGGCGCCGGCGATCTCGTCGGGCTCGCCGATGCGGCGCAGCGGCGTGGCGGCGCTGCGCTGCGCGAGCATCGGCGCGTCTTCCCACAGTGCACGCGCGAAGTCGGTCTTGATCAGCCCGGGCGCGATGCAGTTCACGCGCACGTTGTGCGGCCCGTACTCCACCGCCAGGTTGCGCGCCAGCTGCAGGTCGGCCGCCTTGCTGATGCAGTAGGCGCCGATCACCGGCGAGCCGCGCAACCCGCCGATCGACGACACGATCACGATCGAGCCGCTGCGGCGCGCGCACATGCCCGGCGCGACCATGCCGATGAGCCAGTGGTTCGACAGGATGTTGTTGTCGAGCACCTTGCGGAACTGCTCGTCGGCGATGCCGGCCATCGGCCCGTAGTACGGGTTCGACGCGGCGTTGCACACGAGCACGTCGATCGGCCCGAGCTTTGCCGCGGCTTCGTCGACCAGGTGCTGCAGTGCCGCCTTCGACGAGATGTTGGCCGCGACCGCGATCGCGGTGCCCGCGCCGTGGCGGGCGTTGAGCGCGTCGGCGACTTCCCGGCAGGGCTCGAGCTTGCGCGACGAGATCGCGACCTTCGCGCCGTGCTCGGCGAAGCGTTCGGCGATCGCGCGGCCGATGCCGCGCGACGAGCCGGTGATCACGGCCACGCGGCCGCTCAAGTCGAAGAGGTTCATCACGATCGGCGCCGGGTTGCGAGACGCCGGATGATCGCAGAGCGCGCCCGCCGGGCGCGTCCAGCGGGCGACAGCGCCCGCCGGTGCTCGAGGAAGCGCCGGGCCGCCCCGAGTGTCCTTGACCCCCCCGGGGGGGAGGGCTGGGCGCAGCCCCGCCCTGGGGGCGCTCTCAGTCGGGCAGCGCCACGCCGCGGCGCGCGCGCATCGCGCGGCCGATGCGCGCCAGCGCCGCATCGTCCAGCAGCCGCGCCGCCATCGGCAGCAGCTCGCCTTCCTCGCGCGCGATGTGCGCACGGTACGCGGCCGTCAGTTGCAGCGCGGCGGCGGCATCGAAGCCTGCGGCATCGCCGGCGGCCACCGCGGCGAGCCCCGGGCGCAGGTGCTGCCAGGCGGCGCCGATGCGCTGGTGGTCGGCGAGCAGCGCGCCGGTCAGCTCGCGCAGGCACACCGGGTCGGAGCCGGCCATCGATTCGAGCAGCGCCGGGAACAGGTCCTGCTCCTCGTCCTCGTGGTGATGCACGGCGGCGGTGTCGAAGTAGCGCAGCACGGCGGCGGCCGCCTCTTGCGCCGCGGCGTCGGCACCGTGACGGGGCAGATGCTCGGCCAGGCGTTCGAGCGTGCGGCACTGCTTCTCGATGCGGCCGTGGCAGGCGGCCAGCATCTCCAGCGGCACCTCGAAGCTGGCGTCGGGGCCGGCGGCGCCGGGAAAGGGCAGGTTCATGGTGAGGCCTCGGGTTTCTGGGCGCTTCGGCGGTGCGGCGGGGTGTCGGCGCGGCAGCGTGGCGGCGGCTTGGCGTGCGGGTGTGTGGGCGTGCCGGCGGTGCGGCGCGACCCAGGCCGGGCCCTTGCCCGCGCAGCGGCGCCGCATCCGTTGCGGGCATCACCCGCGGCCGCCGATTGTCCGCCGATGCTGCCGCAGCCGGCATTCCTGCACGCGCGGTGCTGGTTCCGGGGTGGCGCCGGCTCTCAGGCTGCGGCCGCGCGGCCGATGACCGGGCATGAACATTCCGGGCTGCATGTCATGAGTCAACGATGGGCCGCTCCCGAGTTGACGCACCCCCTCGGGGGGCGGCGGCGGGCGTTTGCCGCCGCCTGGGGGCGCTCATGAGTCAACGAAGGGCCGCTCCCGAGTTGACTCACCCCCTCGGGGCATAAGCGCTAACTTTACATTCATCTGATGGTACGATGCGGACGGCTGGGCTGCAGGAG
>JAFEFZ010000118.1 GCA_018240325.1 Pseudomonadota bacterium | reverse complement strand
TCGCCGGGCTTGACCGCGATCGACAACACCTTGCCCGGCATCGGCGCCTCCAGGCGGCCGCTGTCGCCGCCGGCGGCGTCGCCGGCCCGGGCGATCAGGTCGTGCTCGCCGACCAGTGCGCTGCCGGCGGCGCCGAAGACGGCGATCCTGTCGCCGGCCGCGTACACCGTCAGCCCGTGGCGGTGGCCGCCCAGCACCACGTCGTAGCGGTGGCCGCCGAGCGCGCGCGTGCTCAGTGCACAGCGCTCGCCGCCCAGCACCATCACGACGCCGCCGTCGTGCAGCCGCTCGAGCGCCGCCGGGTGGTGGGTGCCGCCGACGTCGAGCTCGAAGCGCCGGCTGGCGCCGCCGGTCAGCCGCCAACCGTCGCGCCGGCTCCATGGGTCGGCGTCTTCCAGCGCCGCCTCGGCCGCCAGCAGATGGGCCACGGCCCCGGCAGCCGCCAGCGGCAGCGGCAGCCCGCCCTGGCCGAACAGCGCCGCGCGCTCGCGCTCGATCAGCGCCGTGTCCAGGTCGGCGGTGGCGAAGGCGCGCGACTGCACCACGCGCCGCAGGAAGGCGACGTTGGTATGCAGCCCGACGATATGGGTGTCGCGCAGCGCGGCGTCGAGCCGTGCCAGCGCCTGCGCGCGGTCGGCGCCCCAGACGATCAGCTTGGCGATCATCGAGTCGTAGTACGGGCTGATCGCGTCGCCCTCGCCGAAGCCGGTGTCCACCCGCGGCAGCAGCTCGCTGCGCTCGAAGGCCACATGCGCCGGCCAGCGCATCACCTGCAGCGTGCCGGTGGCCGGCAGGAAGTCGGCGTCCGGGTTCTCGGCACAGATCCGCGCCTCGATCGCGTGGCCGTGGATCGCCAGCTCGTCCTGCTGCACCGGCAGCCGCTCGCCGCCGGCCACACGCAGCTGCCACTCGACCAGGTCGTGGCCGGTGATCGCCTCGGTCACCGGGTGCTCGACCTGCAGCCGGGTGTTCATCTCCATGAAGTAGAAGCGGATGTCGCCGTCGTCGCGCTCCTCGGCGATGAACTCCACCGTGCCGGCACCCACGTAGCCGACCGCGCGCGCCGCGGCCACCGCCGCCGCGCCCATCTCGGCGCGGCGCTTGGCGCTCAGCCCCGGCGCCGGCGCCTCCTCGAGCACCTTCTGGTGGCGGCGCTGCACCGAGCAATCGCGCTCGAACAGGTAGACCGCGTTGCCGTGGGCGTCGCAGAACACCTGGATCTCGATGTGCCGCGGCCGCGTGACGTAGCGCTCGACGAGCACATGGTCGTCGCCGAAGGCGGCCTTGGCCTCGCGCCGGCAGCTGGCGAGCGCGTCGGCAAAGTCTTCGGCCTTCTCCACGCGGCGCATGCCGCGGCCGCCGCCGCCGGCGCTGGCCTTGATCAGCACCGGGTAGCCGATCGCATCGGCCTCGCGCGCGAGCAGCGCCGCGTCGTTGTCGGCGCCGTGGTAGCCGGGCACCAGCGGCACGCCGGCCCGGCCCATCAACGCCTTGGCCGCGGCCTTGCTGCCCATGTCGCGGATCGCGCCGGCCGGCGGGCCGATGAACACCAGCCCGGCGTCGGCGCAGGCCTGTGCGAAGTCGGCGTTCTCCGACAGGAAGCCGTAGCCCGGGTGGATCGCCTGCGCGCCGGCGGCCTGCGCCGCGGCGATGATGCGCTCCCAGCGCAGGTAGCTGTCGCGCGGCGCGTTGCCGCCCACGTGCACGGCCTCGTCGCAGGCGTGCACGTGGCGCGCGTCGGCATCGGCGTCGGAATACACCGCCACCGTCTGCACGCCCAGGCGGCGCGCGGTACTGGCGATGCGCACGGCGATCTCGCCGCGGTTGGCAATCAGGATCTTCTGGAACATTGCGTCACCCCGCGGCTCGATCGCCGCTCGCTGCGCTCGTACGGCCATCTGGCTGCGGCATCGCCCCGGCTGCGCCGGCGCGAGCCTTCGCCGCAACCGCCTGCCGGCGGTTGTCGCCGCGGTTGGCAATCAGGATCTTCTGGAACAT
>JAFEFZ010000117.1 GCA_018240325.1 Pseudomonadota bacterium | reverse complement strand
TTGCCGGCCTTCACCGGCAGCGAGCCGATGCACCTGGGCGGCGCCACTGTGATGCCGCAGAGCCTGTGGGTGCTGGGCGGCTCGGCGGTGGCGGTGCTGGCGCTGGGCTGGTTCTTCGGCCGCACGCTGCTGGGCAAGGCGATGCGCGCGACCGCGATCAATCCGCTGGCCGCGCGGCTGATGGGCATCTCCACGCGCGGCGTGATGCGCCTGAGCTTCGTGCTGGCCGCGGCGCTGGGCGCGCTCGGCGGGGTGCTGACGGCACCGATCACCCTCACCTCGTACGACGTCGGCGTGATGCTCGGCCTGAAGGGCTTCGCCGCCGCGATCCTGGGCGGCCTGGGCAGCTTCGGCGGCGCCGTGGCCGGCGGGCTGCTGCTCGGGCTGATCGAAGGCCTGGGCGCCGGCTTCGTGTCCTCGGCCTACAAGGACGTGATCGCCTTCGTCGTGATCCTGGCGGTGCTGTTCTTCCTGCCCGGAGGACTGGTCGGTGCCCGCGGCAGCGAGCGTGTCTGACCGGCGCGCCACGGCAGCCGGCGAGCGCCGCGGCGTGCCGGCGCGCGCGCCGCAACTGGCGCTGCTGGCGGCGGTGCTGGCGCTGCTGCCGCTGGGCTTCGCCAACAACTACTTCTACGAAGTCGCGATCCTGGTGGCGCTCAACGCGATCGTCTGCATCGGCCTGAACCTGCTGATCGGCTATGCGGGGCAAATCAGCCTGGGCCATGCGGCCTTCTACGCGCTGGGCGGCTACGGCAGCGCGATCGCCGCCACCCGCTGGGGCTGGCCGGTGTGGCTGTCGCTGCCGGCAGCGGTGGTCGCGATGGGCGTGCTCGCCTGGGCCGTCGGCCGGCCCACGCTGCGCCTGAAGGGGCACACGCTGGCGATGGCCACGCTCGGCCTGGGCGTGATCGTGTCGATCGTGCTGGTCAACGAAGACCGGCTCACCGGCGGCCCCGACGGCATGACGGTGCCGCCGCTGGTGATCGCCGGGCGCGCGCTTCAGGGCGAGCCGACCTGGTACGCGATCGTCGCGGTGGTGCTGTGGCTGGCGGTGTGGCTGGCGGGCAACCTGATCGATTCGCCGGTGGGCCGCGCGCTGCGGGCGCTGCACGGCTCCGAGGTCGCGGCGCAGACGCTGGGCGTCGACAGCGCACGCTGGAAGCTGCGCATCTTCGTGATCTCGGCGCTGTTCGCGGCGATCGCGGGCGCGCTGACCGCGCACTACGCCGGCTTCATCACGCCGGCCAAGGCTTCGTTCCTGCACTCGGTGGAACTGGTGATCATGGTGGTGTTCGGCGGCATGGCGTCGATCTGGGGCGCGGTGATCGGCGCGGCCGTGCTGACGCTGCTGCCGCAGCTGCTGACCGTGCTGAAGGACTACGAGATGATGGTCTTCGGCGCGGTGCTGGTCGCGACGATGGTGTTCTTCCCGCGCGGCATCGTGCCCACGCTGGCGCGGCTCGTGGCCAAGGATTGACGCGCGATGGCCGGCAGCATGCTCTCGGTGGCGGGCCTGTCCAAGCGCTTCGGCGGGCTGAAGGCGATCGACAACCTGTCCTTCGAGGTCGCGCCCGGCACGGTGCACGCGGTCATCGGCCCCAACGGCGCCGGCAAGACCACGCTGCTGAACCTGCTGACCGGCATCTACCGGCCCGACCAGGGGCGCATCATGCTCGCCGGCCACGACGTGACCGGGCAGCCCACGCACCGCTGGGCGGCCGCCGGGCTGGGGCGCACCTTCCAGAACCTGCAGATCTTCTTCAACATGAGCGCGCTCGAGAACGTGATGGCCGGGCGCCACCTGCGCGAGCGCTGCGAGCTGCTGCCCTCGCTGCTGCGCACGCCGTCGCAGGCGCGCGCCGAGGCCGCGTGCCGCGCGCAGGCCGGTGCGCTGATGCAGCGCGTCGGCCTGGGCGCCTACCTGGGCGCGCGCGCCGACAGCATGCCCTACGGCGCGCTCAAGCGGCTGGAGATCGCGCGTGCGCTCGCGCTCGAGCCGCAGGTGCTGCTGCTCGACGAACCGGCTGCCGGGCTGAACCACACCGAGGCGCGCGAGATCGACGCGCTGATCCGCGAGCTGGCGCACGGCGGCATGACGGTGGTGCTGGTCGAGCACAACATGCGCCTGGTGATGGAGGTGTCCGACCGGGTGCTGGTGCTCGACCGCGGCGCGCGTCTGGCCGAAGGCACGCCCGCCGAGGTGGCGCGCGACGAGCGCGTGATCGAGGCCTACCTCGGCGCGGCCGAGTCGGCGGAGCCGGCCGATGCTTGAAGTGCGTGCGCTCGGCAGCCGCTACGGCCGGATCCCGGCGCTGGCCGACGTGGCGCTGGACGTGCACGCGGGCGAACTGGTGGCGATCGTCGGTGCCAACGGCGCCGGCAAGACCACGCTGATGCGCACGCTGTCGGGCGTGCAGCCGATGAGTGCCGGCACGCTGCGCTTCGACGGCCAGGACATCGGCGCCGAGACGCCGCGCCGGCGGGTGCAGCGCGGCATCATCCAGGTGCCCGAGGGCCGGCAGGTCTTCGGCGACCTGAACGTCGAGGACAACCTGCTGCTGGGCGCCTTCGCGCGCGGCAAGGCGGCGACGATCGACACCATCTGGGACCTGTTCCCGGTGCTGCGCGACAAGCGCGCCGAGCCCGCCGGCACGCTGTCGGGCGGGCAGCAGCAGATGCTCGCGATCGGCCGCGCGCTGATGGCCGACCCGCGCCTGCTGCTGCTCGACGAGCCCAGCATGGGCCTGGCGCCGCGGCTGGTGGCCGAGATCTTCGGCCACATCCGCGCGCTCAAGACGCGCGGCACGACGATCCTGCTGGTCGACCAGAACGCGCGCGCCGCGCTGGCGGTCGCCGACCGCGGCTACGTGATGGAAACCGGCCGCATCGTGGCCGAAGGCCGTGCCGCCGACCTGCTGCGCGACCCGCAGGTGCAGCAGGCCTATCTCGGACATTGACGACAAGGGAACTCGACGATGAAGGACAGCCTGAAGCCCGGCCTGAGCGCCACCACCCGCTTCGAGGTCGACCGCGAGCGCACGATCGACTTCATGGGCGAGGCGGCGCGCGTCTACGCGACGCCGATGCTGGTGCGCGACCTCGAGATCGCCTGCCGCAACCTGCTGCTCGAGCACCTCGACGCCGGCGAGGATTCGGTGGGCACCCGCGTCGAGATCGACCACATCGGCGCTACGCTGCTGGGCATGGCGGTGGAACTGACGGTGCGCGTGGCCGAAGTCAACGGCCGCGCCGTGGTGTTCGAGGTCGAGGGCAGCGACGCGGTCGAGCCGATCGTGCGCGGCCGGCACGCGCGCTTCGTCGTCGACGTGGCCAAGACCGGCCAGCGGCTCGCCGCCAAGGCGGCCAAGGCGCGCGCCGGCTGAACCCAGGAGCGCGCACGACCATGGCCGCCAGCTCCGCCCGCGATGCCCGCCGGGTGCCGACCTACTGCTACCAGTGCGTGGCCGGCCCCGACCTGCTGACGGTCAAGGTCGAGAACGGCGTCGCCACCGAGGTCGAGCCCAACTTCTGCGCCGCCGAGGTGCACCCCGGCGGCGGCAAGGTCTGCGTGAAGGCCTTCGGGCTGATCCAGAAGACCTACAACCCGAACCGGGTGCTGGTGCCGATGAAGCGCACCAACCCCCAGAAGGGCCGCGACCAGGACCCGGGCTTCGTCGAGATCTCGTGGGACGAGGCGCTGGGCGCGATCGCCGACAAGCTCAACGCGATCCGTGCCGAGGGCCTGCTCGACGCGTCGGGCTACCCGCGCGTGGCCGCCAGCTTCGGCGGCGGCGGCACGCCGCAGTTCTACATGGGCACCTTCCCCGCCTTCCTGGCCGCGTGGGGCGCGGTGGACATGGGTTTCGGATCGGGCCAGGGCGTCAAGTGCTACCACTCCGAGCACCTGTACGGCGAGCTGTGGCACCGCGCCTTCATCGTCGCCGCCGACACGCCGAGCTGCAACTACCTGATCAGCTGCGGAAACAACATCGAGGCCGCCGGCGGCGTGGTCGGCATCTGGCGCCATGCCGACGCGCGCATCCGCGGCATGAAGCGGGTGCAGGTGGAGCCGCACCTGTCGGTCACCGGCGCCTGTTCGGCGCAGTGGGTGCCGATCAAGCCCAAGACCGACCCCGCCTTCCTGTACGCGCTGATCCACGTGATGCTGCACGAGGCACCGCGCGACAAGCTCGACCTGCATCACCTGGCGCGCCACACCAGCTCGCCCTACCTCGTCGGCGCGCACGGCTACTACCTGCGCGACCGCGCCACGCGCAAGCCGCTGGTGTGGGACGAGGCCGGCGGCCGCGCGGTGCCGCACGACACGCCCGGCATCCGCGAGGCGTTGTCGGCCAAGGTCGAGGCCGACGCGGTCGAGATCGGCCCCGACCAGGAGGTGATGGCCGAAGGCCTGCTGGCCGGCGAGACCGCCTTCGACAAGCTGGTCGCGCACATGGCGCCCTACTCGCCCGAATGGGCGCAGGGCATCTGTGACGTGCCGGCGCGCGACATGCGCCAAATCGCCAACGAGTACCTCGACCACGCCTGCGTCGGCCAGACGATCGAGATCGGCGGCAAGACCATGCCCTTCCGCCCGGTGGCGGTCACGCTCGGCAAGACCGTCAACAACGGCTGGGGCGGCTACGAATGCTGCTGGGCGCGCACGCTGCTGGCCACGCTGGTGGGCGCGCTCGAGGTGCCTGGCGGCACCATCGGCACCACGGTGCGGCTGGTGCGGCCGATGGCCGAGCGCCACGACAGCGTGCGCGCCGGCGAAGACGGGCTGATGGACTACCCGTTCAACCCGACGTCTAAAGAGAAGTGGTCGGCGCAGCCCAACATCCGCAACGCCTACAAGACGATGGTGCCGCTGACCGGCAACAACGCCTGGGCGCAGGCGCTCGGGCCGACGCACTTCTCGTGGATGTTCCTCGACAACACGCCCAAGGGGCTGCCCAAGGTCGAGCCGCCCGACGTGTGGTTCGTCTACCGCACCAACCCGGCGATCTCGTTCTGGGACACCCAGGGCGTGACCGACAAGATCCGCCGCTTCCCCTTCGTCGTCGCCTTCGCCTACACGCGCGACGAGAGCAACCATTTCGCCGACATCCTGCTGCCCGACGC
This sequence comes from Pseudomonadota bacterium, assembly GCA_018240325.1. Lineage (GTDB taxonomy): Bacteria > Pseudomonadota > Gammaproteobacteria > Burkholderiales > Burkholderiaceae_C > Rubrivivax. Next base: position 9,361 of record JAFEFZ010000117.1, on the reverse strand, counting down.
CACCGATCTGGAAGGCCTGCAGCTGCTGCGCCTGGCCGCCACCAAGTACCAGGAGCAGTTCTGGGACCACGAAGGCTTCGCGCTGCGCCAGCCGGTGGTGGCGGCGCGCGGCCAGGCACGCGACTTCACCGACATTTGCACCGAGCTGGCGCAGCGCTGCGGCATGCTCGAGAAATACAACGCGGCGATCAACCGCGGCACCTGCGGCGTCAAGCTCGACGGCCCCTGGGGCGACTTCTCGCTCGACCCGGCGGTGGCGCACAGCCGCGACGCGATCTGGGACGCCGCCTGCAAGGCCGCCAGCGCCGAGCTGACCGAAGGCGCCGAGGTGCTGGGGCTCGACTGGTGGAAGGAGCACGGTTTCAAGACCCGCCCCTACCCGCGCGAGCAGTGGTACCTGTACCCGACGGTGGTCGAGCGCGGGCTGCGCTTCGAGATGCCCTACCAGGAGCGGCTCAAGCGCATCGGCGCCGAACTCGGCCGCCGGCTGCACGAGCACGACATGCACTGGTGGGACAAGCAGCTCGACGAATACCAGGCGCTGCCGCCGTGGAAGGATTTCCCCGGGCTGTGGGAGGCCAGCGTCGCCAAGGCCGGCGGCAAGCCCGCCGACTACCCGTTCTGGCTGGTCACCGCGCGCAGCATGCAGTACGCGTGGGGCGGCAACGTCGCGATGCAGATGATCCGCGAGGTGGCCGGCAACATCGCCGGGCACAACGGCGTGGTCATGAACCCGCGCGCCGCCGAGCGGCTGGGGCTGGCCGAAGGCGACTGGGTCGACATCGCCACGCCGATGCGTGCCACGCGCGGCATGGTGGTGCTGCGCCAGGGCATCCGGCCCGACACGCTGCTGCTGGTGGGGCAGTTCGACCACTGGGCGACGCCGGTGGCCAAGGACTTCGGCGTGCCCAGCCTGAACACGCTGGCCGAGATGTCGCTCGACCTGACCGACGCCACCGGCTCGGGTGCCGACCTGGTGCGGGTCAAGGTCAGCAAGGCGAGCGCGGGCCGAACCAGAGTGCCGGCATGACGCGCTGGACGATGATCGCCGACCTGCGCCGCTGCGTGGGTTGCCAGACCTGCACGGCGGCCTGCAAGCACGCCAACGCCACGCCGCCGGGCGTGCAATGGCGGCGCGTGCTCGACATGGAAGTCGGCGAGTACCCGAACGTGCAGCGCGTGTTCGTGCCCACCGGCTGCCAGCACTGCGACGACCCGCCGTGCATGACGGTGTGCCCGAGCACGGCCACGCGCAAGCGGCCCGACGGCATCGTCACGATCGACTACGACCTGTGCATCGGCTGCGCCTACTGCGCGGTGGCCTGCCCCTACCAGGCGCGCTACAAGACCGAGAAGCCCACCTTCGCCTACGGCCAGATGAGCGAGCACGAGCAGGCGCGCTTCGACGAGGGCCGCATCGGCGTGGCCACCAAGTGCACCTTCTGCGTCGACCGCATCGACTACGGGCTCGAGCACGGGTTGACGCCCGGCATCGACCCCGAAGCCACGCCCGCCTGCGTCAACTCCTGCCTGGCGCAGGCGCTGGCCTTCGGCGACGGCGACGACCCCGACAGCAACGTGTCGCAGCTGCTGGCCCAGAACAAGAGCTTCCGCATGCACGAAGAGGTGGGCACCGGCCCGAACTTCCACTACCTGTGGGACGCCAAGGACGACGACGAGGCCGGCCGATGAGCTACGGCCCCAACCCCTGGCAGCAGACCAACTGGGATGCGCGCGCCGCCGGCAACTTCATCGGCGGCGGCGCCGGCTGCGGGCTGCTGCTGTTCGCCACCGCGGCCGGCGCGCAAGGCACGCTGCGGGTGGTGCTGGTCATCGTCGCGCTGGCGCTGATCGGCGTCGGCCTGCTGTGCGTGTGGGCCGAGATCGGCCGGCCCTGGCGCGCGCTGAACGTGTTCTTCCATCCGCAGACCTCGTGGATGTCGCGCGAGGCGGCGGTGGCGCCGCTGCTGATGGCCGGCGGCGCCGCGAGCCTGCTGTGGCCGCAGCTGCAGCCGCTGGCCGCCGTGCTGGCCGCCGTGTTCCTGTACTGCCAGGCGCGCATCCTGCAGGCCTGCAAGGGCATTCCGGCGTGGCGCGAGCCGATGACGGTGCCGCTGGTGGCCGCCACCGGCCTGGCCGAGGGCGCGGGCCTGTACTGGATCCTGGCGCCGTGGTGGGGCCAGGGCAACATCCTGTCGTGGTTGACGCTGGGTGCGCTGCTGCTGCTGCGCTTCGTGCTCGGCAGCGCCTGGCGCCGGCGGCTGGCGGCGGCGCTGCGCCCGGCCCCGCTGCGCGCCGTCGACCGCACCGCGCTCGGCTGGAAGGCCGGCAGCCTGCTGCCGTTGGCGTTGGTGCTGATCGGGGCGGCCGCGCCCCCGCTGCCTTCGGTCGCCGCGCTGCTGCTGCAACTGCTGGCGGGGCTGCTGGCGCTGGGCGGCGGCGCGCTGTTCAAGTTCATGCTGGTCACCAAGGCCGGCTTCAACCAGGGCTTCGCGCTGCCGCACCTGCCGGTGCGCGGCGTGCGCCGCGGCTGACAAGGGGCAGGCGATGGGAGCCAGGATGCAGCCGACGGGGCAATCGATGGACGCCGCCGATCCGGCCGCGGCCGGCGGCATGCTGCACCCGCGCGAGGAGTCGCTGTCGCGCGACGAACTGGGCGCGCTGCAGCTCGATCGCCTGCGCGCGACGCTGGCCAACGCCTGGGCGCACGTGCCGGCGCAGCGCGCCAAGATGCAGGCGGCCGGCCTCGACCCGCAGGCGCTGCGCAGCCTGGACGATCTGCGCACGCTGCCCTTCACGACCAAGGCCGACCTGCGCGAGCACTACCCCTTCGGCCTGTTCGCGCGGCCGCAGGCGCAGCTGGCGCGCATCCACGCGTCGTCGGGCACGACCGGCAAGCCCACGGTGGTCGGCTACACCAGCGGCGATCTGTCACGCTGGGCCGATCTGGTGGCGCGCTCGATGTACTGCGCCGGCGTGCGCCCCGGCGACCTGGTGCACAACGCCTACGGCTACGGCCTGTTCACCGGCGGGCTGGGCGCGCACGACGGCGCCACGCGCCTGGGCTGCCCGGTGGTGCCGATGTCGGGCGGCGGCAGCGAGCGCCAGATCGCGCTGATGATGGACTTCCACCCGCGCGTGCTGTGCGCGACCCCGTCGTACGCGCTGGCGCTGGCCGAGGTCGCCGAGAACCAGGGTGTCGATCTGCACGCCAGCGGGCTGGCGATCGGCATGTTCGGCGCCGAGCCGTGGAGCGCGGCGATGCGCGCCGAGATCGAGGCGCGCATCGGCCTGCGCGCCGTCGACATGTACGGCCTGTCGGAGATCATGGGCCCGGGCGTGGCCTGCGAATGCGGTTGCCGCGACGGCCTGCACGGCTGGGAGGACCACTTCCTGTTCGAGGTGATCGACCCCGACACCGGCGCGCCCGTGCCCGACGGGCAGGCGGGCGAGCTGGTGATCACCACCCTCACGAAGGAAGCGCTGCCGATGCTGCGCTACCGCACGCGCGACATCACGCGCGTCACGCGCGCGCCCTGCAGCTGCGGCCGCACGCTGGTGCGCATCCTGCGCGTGGCCGGGCGCAGCGACGACATGATGATCATCCGCGGCGTCAACGTGTACCCGTCGCAGGTCGAGGCGGTGCTGGTCGGGCGCAGCGGGCTGGCGCCGCACTACCAGCTGGTGCTCACGCGCCAAGGCAGCCTCGACCGGCTGCGCGTCGAAGTCGAAGCCGAGCCTGGCGTGCCCGAAAGCCGCTTCGGCGAAATCGCCGCCGACGCGATCCACCACATCAAGTCGCTGATCGGCGTGACCGCCGAAGTCGCGGTGCTCAGCCCCGGCAGCGTGCCGCGCTCGCAGGGCAAGGCCGTGCGCGTGCGCGACCTGCGGCCCAAGGAGGTCTGACATCATGAGCCATCGCCTGCTGCGCATCACCGTCAACGGCCGGCCGCGCGAGCTCGCCGCGCGCGACAGCGCGACGCTGCTCGAGGTGCTGCGCGACGGCCTGCAGCTCACCGGCACCAAGCAGGGCTGCGACGGCGGCGAATGCGGTGCCTGCACCGTGCTCGTCGACGGCGAGCCCAGGCTCGCCTGCATCACGCTGGCCGCGAGCGTCGAGGCGCGCGCGGTCGAGACGATCGAGGCGCTGGCCGAAGGCGGCCGGCTGTCGGCGCTGCAGCGCGCCTTCCACGAGAAGCTCGGCACCCAGTGCGGCTTCTGCACGCCCGGCATGGTGATGGCCGCCGAGGCGCTGCTGCGCGTGGAACCTCAGCCGAGCGAAGCCCAGATCCGCGACGCGCTGGCGGGCAACCTGTGCCGCTGCACCGGCTACGTGAAGATCATCGAATCGGTGCAGGCGGCGGCCGAACAGGCAGCCGCGCCCGCGAAACCGGCGGCCTTGGAGGGGCGGTGATGAAGTTCGAGAACGTCCACCTGACCCACGAGCCGGCACCGCCCACGCATTCGGTCGGCCAGCGCCGGCCGCTGGTCGACGGCATCGAGAAGGTCAGCGGCCGCGCGCGCTACACCGCCGACCTGCCCTTCCCCGGCGCGCTCGTGGGCCGCATCGGCCGCAGCCCGGTCGCGCACGGCCGCATCGTGCACATCGATGCGACGCGTGCGCTCGCGCTGCCCGGCGTGCGCGCGGTCGTCACCGGCGACGACTTCAGCGCGCCCTACGGCGTGATCCCGATCGCGCAGAACGAATGGCCGCTGGCGCGCGAAGTCGTGCGCTACCGCGGCGAGCCGCTGTTCGCGGTGGCCGCCGACGACATCGACGCCGCCGAAGCCGCGCTCGCCGCGGTCGAGGTCGAGATCGAGCCGCTGCCGGCCTACTTCGACGCCGACGCCGCGCGCGCGCCCGACGCGGTGCTGCTGCATGCCAACAAGCCGGGCAACCTCGAGCGCAAGGTCGAGCAGGATTTCGGCGACGTCGACGCCGGCATGGCCAGCGCCGACCTGGTGCTCGAGCGCACCTACGACTGCGCCGAGATCGCGCACGGCCAGATCGAGCTCAACGCCAGCGTCGCCCAGTGGGACCCGGAGCGCGGCCAGTTGACGATCCACTCGGTCACCCAGGTGCCCTACTACCTGCACCTGATGCTGGCGCAGACGCTGGGGCTGGACAGCGCGCAGATCCGCGTGATCAAGCCCTTCGTCGGCGGCGGCTTCGGCCACCGCGTCGAGCCGCTGAACTTCGAGATGGTCGCCGGCTGCCTGGCGCGCGCCGCCGGCGGCACCGTCAAGCTGGAACTCACGCGCGAGGAAGTGTTCCTGACGCACCGCGCGCGGCCGGCGACACAGACGAAGTTGAAGATCGGCGTCAAGCGCGACGGCACGATCACCGCGGTCGACGCCGAAGTGGTGCAGCGCGGCGGCGCCTACGCCGGCTACGGGCTGGTCACGATCCTGTACGCCGGCGCGCTGCTGCACGCGCTGTACCGCCTGGGCGCGGTGCGCTATCGCGGCTATCGCGTCTACACCAACCTGCCGCCTTGCGGCGCGATGCGCGGCCACGGCGCGGTCAACGTGCGCTTCGCCTTCGAGACGCTGCTCGACGAAATCGCACAAGAGCTGAAGCTCGACCCCTTCGCGCTGCGGCGCGCGAACCTGATCGCCGAGGTGCCCCACCGCACGCTCAACGATCTGCAGGTCAACTCCTACGGCCTGCCGCAGTGCCTGGACGCGGTCGAGCAAGCCAGCGGCTGGCACGACTGGGCCGAGCGCCGCCGCCGGCTGCCGCAAGACGGCCCGATCCGCCGCGGCTTGGGGCTCGCCTGCTCGCACTACGTGTCGGGATCGGCCAAGCCGGTGCACTGGAGCGGCGAGCCGCACGCGGTGATCAACCTGAAGCTCGACTTCGACGGCGGCATCACGATCCTGACGGGCGCGTCCGACATCGGCCAGGGTTCGAACACGCTGCTGACGCAGATCGTCGCCGAGGTGCTGCTGCTGCCGATGGCGCGGATCCGCGTGATCGCCACCGACAGCGCGCTCACGCCCAAGGACAACGGCTCCTATTCGTCGCGGGTGTCGTTCATGGTCGGCAACGCGGCGCTGCGTGCGGCCGAGGCGATGAAGCGCGTGCTCGTCGAAGCGGCGGCCAAGCGGCTCGAGGCGTCGCCGGCCGACATCGAGTGGCACGGCGAGGCCTGCGGCGTGGCCGGCACCGACCGCCGGCTCGACTTCGCGCAGGTGGTGCAGGCGGCGCTGGTCGATACCGGCACGCTGACCGTCAAGGGCGCCTGGTCGACCCCGCCCGAGACCCAGGGCGGCAGGTTCCGCGGCGCCGCGGTCGGCTCGACCGCGGGCTTCTCCTACGGCGCGACCGTGGTTGAAGTCGAGGTCGACGAGGACACCGGCGCGGTGCGCGTGCGCAACATCTGGGTCGCGCACGACTGCGGCCGCGCGATCAACCCGCTCGCGGTCGAGGGCCAGGTGCAAGGCGCCGTGTGGATGGGCCTCGGCCAGGCGCTGTTCGAGGAGAACCAGTACCACGAGGGCCTGCCGGTGCGGCCCAACTTCCTCGACTACCGGATGGTCGACATCGTCGATGCGCCGCCGATCCACGTGACGCTGGTCGAGAGCATGGACCCGCTCGGCCCCTTCGGCGCGAAAGAGGCGAGCGAAGGCGGCCTGCACAGCGTGCCGCCGGCGGTGGCCGCCGCCATCCGCGACGCGGTGGGCCTGCGCCCGCAGGCGCTGCCGATGACGCCCGACCGGCTGCTCGAAGCCATCCACCAGCGCAAGCGCGACGACAAGCTCGCCGCCGCGCGCGCCGCCCGGGCGGCCACGGCCGATCGGGCCACCGCCGGGAGCTGAGCACGATGCGACCGATCACCGAAATCCGCCTGGTGCGCCCGGCCACGCTGGCCGACGCCGCGCTGCTGCTGGCCGAGCACGACGCGCGCGTCGTCGCCGGCGGCACCGACCTGCTGCCCAACATGCGCCGCGGCATCGCCGACCCTGCCGTGCTGATCGACCTGAGCGCGGTCAATGCCTTCGGCACGATCGAGCAGGCGCACGGCCAGTGGCGGCTGGGTGCGGGCGCGACGCTGGCGGCAATCGCGCGCCACGCGGCGCTGGCGGCCGACCGGCCGGCGCTGGCGGAAGCCGCGCTCGCGGTCGCCGGCCCTGCGCACCGCAACGCCGCCACGCTCGGCGGCAACCTGTGCCAGGACACGCGCTGCATCTACTACAACCAGAGCGAATGGTGGCGCGCCGCCAACGGCTGGTGCCTGAAGCTCAAGGGCGACACCTGCCACGTCGCGCCCCAGGGCAAGCGCTGCCACGCCGCCTACGAAGGCGATGTGGCCGCCGCGCTGCTGGCCTACGGCGCCGAAGTCGAGATCGTCGGCGATGGCCCGAGCTGGCGCCGCCCGCTGGCCGAGCTGTACCGTGAAGACGGCGCCGCGCACCTGACGCTGGCGCCGCGCGAACTGGTCGCCGCCGTGCACCTGCCCGCCGGCAAGCCGGGGCAGCGCAGCGCCTTTCGCAAGATGCGCACGCGCGGCACGATGGACTTCCCGCTGGCCAGCGTGGCGGTCGTGCTGCGGCTCGAGGGCGGCACGCTCGCCGAGCTGGCGGTGGGCATCAGCGGCACCCATTCGGCGCCGATCGCGCTGGCCGGCGCGCACACCCTGCTCGGCCGGCCGGTGGACGACGCACTGCTGGCTGCGCTCGGCAAGCTCGTGGCCAAGCAGGTCAGCCCGATGCGCAGCACCGTGACGGCGGCCAACCACCGCCGGCTGGTCGCCGTCACCGCCGCGCAGCGGCTGGTGCGCGAGCTGGCGGCGGCCTGATCGCACGCAGCCTCGTCCGATGAGCACGGCCGCACCCCCGCTGCTGCAGGTCCGGCGCGACGGTCCGGCGCTGGTGGCGACGCTGCAGCGCGCGCCGGTCAACGCGATCAACGCCGAGCTGCTGGACGAGCTGGACGCCGTGCTCGACCTGGCCGAGGCCGACGACGGCATCTCGGTGCTGCACCTGCGCAGCGCGCTCAAGGTGTTCTGCGCCGGCGCCGACCTGGAGCTGATCCGCGAATCGACGGCGACGCCGCAGGGCCGCAACCGGATGGTGGCGATCGTGCAGGACATGCAGCGCGTGTTCGCGCGGCTCGAGAACGCGCCCTGCGTGACGCTGGCCGAACTGGGCGGCGCCTGCGTCGGCGGCGGCTTCGAGATGGCGCTGGCCTGCGACTGGCGCATCGCCGCGAACGAGGCGCGCATCGGCCTGCCCGAGGCCGGCCTCGGGCTGCTGGCCGCCGGCGGCGGCACGCAGCGGCTGACGGCGCTGGTCGGTGCCGGCATCGCGCGCCGGCTGATCCTGGGCGCCGAGACGCTCGACGGCGCCGAGGCGCTGCGCCTGGGGCTGGTGCAGTGGGCGCTGCCGCGTGCCGAGCTGCCGGCCGCCGCGGCGGCGCTGGCGCAGCGCTGCGCGGCGATCCCGCGCACCACGCTGGCCGAGAACAAGCGCTGCATCGCGCTGGCCGGCGCCACCCGCGGCGACGGCTACGCCGCCGAGATCGCCGCCACGCGGCGGCTGTACGAGAACCCCGAAACCCGCCGCCGCGTCGCGGCCTTCCTCGACAAGGCGGCACCGCCCGCACAGGAGCGCGCATGACTCTGAAAGATCGCCTGGCCGTGGTCACCGGCGCCGCATCCGGCATCGGCTCGGCCGTCGCCGGCAAGCTGGCCGCTGCGGGCGCGACCGTGATCGTCGCCGACATCCAGGCCGACAAGGGCAAGGCGCGCGCCGCCGAGATCGAATCCGGCGGCGGCCGTGCGCAGTACGTCGAGGTCGACCTGACCCGCACCGACGCGATCGCCGCCTTCGCCGAGACGGTGCACAAGCGCTTCGGCACGGCGGACGTGCTCGTCAACGGCGCCGGCTGGGGCCGCACCGCGCCCTTCTGGGACGGCACGCCCGAGTTCTGGCAGCAGCTGATGGCGCTCAACCTGATGGGGCCGCTGCACCTGACCAAGGCGCTGCTGCCGCCGATGATCCAGCGCGGCGGCGGGCGCATCGTCAACATCGCCAGCGACGCCGGCCGCGTCGGCAGCCTGGGCGAGACGGTGTACGCGGCGGCCAAGGGCGGGCTGATCGCGTTCACCAAGTCGCTCGCGCGCGAGACGGCGCGCTACGGCATCGGCGTGAACTGCGTGTGCCCGGGCCCCACCGACACGCCGCTGATGGCCGCGGTGCCCGACAAGGTGAAGGAGGCGCTGATCAAGGCGATCCCGCTGCGCCGCCTGGGCAAGCCCGAAGAGGTGGCCGACGCGGTGCTGTTCTTCGCCGGCGACGGCGCCAGCTACTGCACCGGCCAGGTGCTCAGCGTCAGCGGCGGGCTGACGATGGCCGG
>JAFEFZ010000116.1 GCA_018240325.1 Pseudomonadota bacterium | reverse complement strand
GAACTGCTGCGACACCTTCGCCAGGTTGTCGTAGCTGTCGCTGGTGACGATCACGTAATTGAGCGAGCGCTCGCGAAAGCCCTGCCCCAGGCTGGGCGGCGTCACCGCGAAGGCACTGACGCCGGGCAGGCCGATGAAGCGCGGCTGCAGCAGCCGCGCCAGCTCGAGCGTGCTGCGCTGGCGATCGCTCCAGTCGACGGTGCGCATGAACGAGGTACCTTGCGACACCGTCGGGCTGCCGGCGACGACGAACACGCGGTTCAGCTCGGGGTACTCGGCGGCGATGTCCTCGATGGCGCGCAGGTAGCGTGACGTGTAGTCCAGCGTCGCGCCGTCGGGCGCGTTGACGCTGGCGAGGATCACGCCGCGGTCTTCCAGCGGTGCGAGCTCGCTCTTCGCGTTCTTGTACAGCCAGCCGCTGCCGCCGCCGGCCGCGGCCATCACCAGCAGGATGATCCAGCGCTGCCCGAGCACGGCGCGCAGCGCACGCGCGTAGCCGGCGCTCAGGCCGACGAGCAGGCGTTCCATGCCGCGGTCGAAGCGGTTGGGCGCCGGGTCGTGGCGCAGCAGCTTGCTGCACATCATCGGCGTCAGCGTCAGCGCGACGAAGCCCGAGACGATGACCGCGCCGGCCAGCGTCAGCGCGAATTCGGTAAAGAGCCGCCCGGTGCGCCCGGGCGTGAAGGCCAGCGGCGCGTACACCGCGGCCAGCGTCAGCGTCATCGCCACCACTGCGAAGCTGATCTCCTTGGCGCCTTTCAACGCGGCCTGGAACGGCGGCAGCCCTTCCTCGATATGGCGGAAGATGTTCTCCAGCACGACGATGGCGTCGTCGACCACCAGGCCGATGGCCAGCACCAGCGCCAGCAGCGTGAGCGTGTTGATGGTGAAGCCGGCCGCGGCCATGATGCCGAAGGAGCCGATCAGGCTCACCGGAATGGTCACCAGCGGGATGACCGACGCGCGCAGCGTGCGCAGGAACACGAACACCACCAGCGCCACCAGCAGCACCGCCTCGGCGATGGTCGCGTACACCGACTTGACCGAGCGGTCGATGAACACGGCGTTGTCGTTGGCCACCAGCACCTTGACGCCGGGCGGCAGCTCCTCCTGGATCTGCGGCAGGAGCTTGCGCACCGCCTGCGAGATCTCGAGCGGGTTGGCGGTGGCGTTGCGCACGATGCCGGTGGAGATGGCCGGCACGCCGTTCAGGCGCACGCTGTTGCGCTCGCTGGCCGGTGCCTGCTCGATGCGCGCCACGTCGCGCAGCCGCACCGTGTAGCCGTTGACCGATTTCAGCGCGATGTCGGCGAACTGTGCCACCGTGTTCAGGTCGGTGCGCGCGGTGACGCTGAACTCGCGCTGCCGGCTCTCGATGCGCCCGGCCGGCACTTCGAGGTTCTGCTTGCGGATCGCGTCCTCGACGTCCTGCACCGTCAGCTTGTAGGCGGCGAGCTTGTCGGGGTCGAGCCAGATGCGCATCGAGAACAGCCGGTCGCCGAACACGTTGACCTGCGACACGCCCGGCACCGTCTGCAGCCGCGGCTTGACGATGCGGTTGATCAGGTCGGTGACCTCCAGCGGGCTCAGGCCTTCACTGGGGAAAGCGAGCCAGATGGTCGGCGTGGCATCCGCCTCGACCTTGGCGATGACCGGCTCGTCGATGGCGTCGGGCAGCTTCGCGCGCACGCGCGACACGCGGTCGCGCACGTCGGCGGCGGCGTCGTCGGGGTTCTTCTCCAGCTTGAAGCGCACCGTGATCTGGCTGCTCTCGGAGCGCGAGATCGAGCTGATGATGTCGACGCCGTCGATGCCGGCGATCGAATCCTCGAGCGGCTTGGTCACCTGCGATTCGATGACCTCGGAGGACGCGCCGATCAGCCGGGTGCTGACCGTGACCACCGGCTCGTCGATGCGCGGGTATTCGCGCACCGCCAGGCGGTCGAAGGACACCAGGCCGACGAGCAGGATCATCAGCGACAGCACGGTCGCGAACACCGGTCGCCGGATCGAGATTTCCGACAGGCGCATGGTGCCGCCTTCAGGGAGAAGGTGCACGCGCGCCCGACGCGCCGCTGTCCGGCGCGCGCGCGGCGCCGGGCTGGCCGATGTCCACCACCTTGACCGGCACCGATTCGCCGCGGCCGAGCCGCGCCTGGCCGGCCGTGACCACGCGGTCGCCCGGCGCCAGGCCCTCGAGCACCTCCACCTTGCCCGGCAGGCGCAGGCCGATGCGGGCTTCCAGGCGCTCGGCCATCGTGCCGCCGGCGCCGTCGACGATCTTGTACAGGTACTGCCGGCTGCCCTGCGGCACCAGCGCTTCCTCGGGCACCACCAGCGCGTTGTCGCGCGTCGCGAAGACGATGCGCGTGCGCGCGAACAGCCCCGACTTGAGCACGTCGCCCGGGTTGTCGAGCCGCGCGCGCACCAGCAGCGAGCGGCCGTTGGCGTCGATCACCGAATCCAGCGCGTCGATGCGGCCGGTGAAATGCTGGCCCGGCAGCGCGTCCAGGCTGACCTCCACGCCCTGCCCGGTCTTGACGCGGGCGACGAAGCGCTCGGGCAGGCGGAAGTCGACCAGCACCTGCGACAGGTCCTCGATGCTCACCAGGTCGGCGCCGTCCTTGACGTAGTCGCCCAGGTTGATGTTGCGGATGCCGGCCACGCCGTCGAAGGGCGCGACGATGCGCATGCGCTGCAACTGCGCCTTGGCCAGCGCCACCTGCGCCTCGGCCACCTCGAGCGCGGCCGCGCTCTGGTCGACGGCGCTCTGGCTGACGAAGTTCTCCAGCACCAGCTCGCGGTTGCGCTGCAGGTTGGTGCGCGCGATGCTGGCCTGCGCCTGCGCCTGCTTCAGCTGCGCCTGCTGCAGCGTGTCGTCCAGCTGCACCAGCATCTGCCCGCGCCTGACGCGCTGGCCGTCGAGGAAACCGATGGCGGCGACGCGGCCGCTGACCTCGGGCCGCAGCATCACGCCCTGGCGCGAACGCAGCGAGCCGACGGCCTGCGCATCATCGGCCAGCGTCGCCGCTTCGACCCGGCCGACCTCGACCGACACGACGCCGCCGTCGCTGCCAGCGCCGACACCGGCGCCCGGCTGCGCAGGTGCCCCGGCAGCGGTGACGGCGGCGGGCGCGGGCACCCGGACCTGCCACCACCAGGCGAACGCACTCAGCGCGGCGATGCCGGCCACGGCCAACCAGGTGTGCAGCTTCTTCAAGCGGGGCCTCGAGCCTGCGCCGGCATCGCGACCCCGGCCGCTCGTGCCGGCGGGCGGCCGCAGCACGCGCTCATCCCGCCGCCTCGCGCACGCCGCGGTTGGCCAGTGCATCGGCACGCTCGTTGCCTTCGTCACCGGTGTGGCCGCGCACCCAGCGCCACTCGACGTCGTGCTGCTGCACCAACGCGTCCAGGCGCTGCCACAGGTCGATGTTCTTCACGGGCTTGCGGTCGGCCGTCTGCCAGCCGCGTGCCTTCCAGGCGTGGATCCACTGGGTGATGCCGTTGCGCAGGTACTGGCTGTCGGTGTAGATCGTCACGCGGCAGCGCCGCTTCAGCGTGCCCAGCGCCTCGATCGGCGCGGTCAGCTCCATGCGGTTGTTGGTGGTCTGGGGCGCGCCGCCGAACAGCTCTTTCGCGTGCGTGCCGGCACGCAACCACGCTCCCCAGCCGCCCGGGCCCGGGTTGCCCTTGCACGCGCCGTCGGTGTAGATCACGACTTCGGTCATGCCGGCCGCCCCGCTTCGGCCATACCGCGATGCCGCCGCAGCGGCTTCATTCGGCCCCCGACGCCACGCGCTGGCGGCGCCGGTTCGCGACGATCGCGCCGGCCGGCCGCGTCAGCCGCGCCTCGCGCCGCGCGAGCCCGACCAGGCGCATGCCGCGCACCCGCTTGACCGCCACCAGGAAATACACCGCGCCGAAGACCGGCCACCAGCGTTCCCCCACTCGTTCGACCCAGGCGCTGCGCTCGAGCCAACGCGCACTGCGGTATGGCGGGCGCCAGCAGCCGAAACGGCCGCCCTCGACCTCGAAGCTCAACAGCCGCAGCCAATCGCGCAGGCGCCGATAGGCGAGGAACTCCCCGGCGCGCGGCAGATAGGGCTGCGAGCGGCCGGCCAGGTGCAGCGCGCGGCCCAGCCGCTGTCGCAGGCCCCACAGGCTCATCGGGTTGAAGCCGGTGACGATGACGCGCCCCTCGGGCACCAGCACGCGCTCGACCTCGCGCAGCGTCAGATGAGGGTCGCGCGCGAGTTCGAGCGTGTGCGTCAGCACCACCAGGTCCAGGCTGTTGTTCGGGAACGGCAACGCGTCGAAGTCGCACAGCGCCGCCGGGTGCGCCGGCAGCGGCTGGCTGTCGACGGCTTCGTCTGCCGCCTGCGGCAACGGCAGGGGCTCGGCCCGTGCGGCAGTGTCGGCCAGCACCCAGCGGTGCGGCATGCGGTTGGCCCGCAGCCCCTGGACTTCGGCCAGACCGAGCTGCACTGCATGGAAACCGAAGATGTCGGCCACCGCCGCGTCGAGCTGCGCTTGCTCCCACTGCAGCAAACACTGCCCGGGAGGTGTCCGCAGCCAGACATCCAACTCTATACTTGACGCTTCTGCCACCATCACGCGAGCAAATCCCAATGCGCTCAGCCGCCCTGTTCCACTCGCGCGGGTGCCGGATCCGATGACCGGCGCGCACGCTGCCGGCCCCCGCGGCCGTTGCGCGCCCGACGCGCAACCTTCCTGGGCGCCGCAGCGGCGCTCGATTCTAGAGTCCTCCTCGAAGCCCGGCCGCCGATGGCGGCGGTTGGCGGCAGGCGCTGCCGCGACGGCGGCGCTGCTGCTGGCAGGCTGCGCGACGGGACCGGTGCCCGGTTCCGCGACGGCTGGCGAAGCAGCCGACACGGCAGCCGTAAAGGCTGCGGCCGCGCCGCCCACCGCGGCTGGAGCCCGCGCGCCCGCAGCGGCGCCGGACGGCGCGCCGGCCTACGCGGTCGACCCGGAAGCGCCCGCGACCCCCTACGACTTCGCCGCACCAAGCGTGCACACCGATCTGTGGGTGCGCGTGCGTGCCGGCTTCGCGATGCCCGAACTGAACAACGACCTCGTCCAGAAATGGGAGCAATGGTATGCCGGCCGCCCCGACTACGTGCAACGGATGACGGAGCGCGGCGGACGCTATCTGTTCTACGTGGTCGAGGAGATCGACAAGCGCGGCATGCCCACCGAGCTGGCGCTGCTGCCCTTCATCGAAAGCGCGTTCAATCCGCAGGCGATGTCGGTGGCGCGCGCATCGGGCATGTGGCAGTTCATGCCGGCCACGGGCCGCGATTTCGACCTGACGCAGAACCTGTTCCGCGACGACCGGCGCGACGTGCTGCAGTCCACGCGCGCGGCGCTGGACTATCTGCAGATGCTGCAACGCCAGTTCGGTGACTGGCAGCTCGCGCTGGCGGCCTACAACTGGGGCCAGGGCAACGTGCAGCGCGCGATCGAGCGCAACCGCAAGTCCGGCATGCCCGAGACCTACGAAGCGCTGCGCATGCCCGACGAGACGCGCAACTACGTGCCCAAGCTGCAGGCGGTGAAGAACATCGTGCTGCGCCCCGAGGCCTACGCGCTGGCGCTGCCCGAACTGCGCAACCATCCGTACTTCCTGAGCGTGCCGATCACGCGCGACATCGACGTCGAGGTTGCGGCCCGTCTGGCCGGCGTGCCGCTCGAGGAATTCAAGCAGCTGAACCCGCAGCTGAACAAGCCGGTGATCCTGGCCGCCGGCACGCCGCAGGTGCTGCTGCCCTACGCCAACGCCAACGAGTTCGTGCGCAGACTGGACGCGCACCGCGGCGCATTCGCCACCTGGACGGCCTGGGTCGCGCCGCGAACCCTGAAGCCGGCCGAAGCCGCGCAGCATCTCGGCATCGACGAGGCCGATCTGCGCAGCATCAACCGCATCCCGGCGGGCATGGTGATCAAGGCCGGATCGACGCTGCTGGTGCCGCGCCAGGGCCGGCACGATGCCGACGTCCCCGAGGCCGTGGCCGACAACGCGACGATGCAGCTCGCACCCGACCGGCCGCCTGGCAAGCGGATCGCGATCCGTGCCGGCAAGTCGGGGCTGTCGGTGGTCACGGTCGCGCGCCGCTATCGCGTCGGCGTCGATCAGGTGGCGCAGTGGAACGGCGTGCCGCCGACGGCCGTGTTC
>JAFEFZ010000115.1 GCA_018240325.1 Pseudomonadota bacterium | reverse complement strand
GCGGCGCCGGCCTACAGGTTGTCGATGGCCGGCGGCTCGACCGCGTCGGCCAGCGTGAAGCCGAAGACGCGCGCGTAGAAGGCGGCTTCGGCTTCGAGCGCGCGCACGAGGTTGGCCGCCTGGCGGAAGCCGTGCTGCCCTCGACCACGTGGCGCACTTGCTGTGGTTTGCCTCGCCCGACCTGCGCATCGCCGCAGCGGCAACCTGTGGCCAGCTAACGGCCGCGGACAGAATGGAACTGTCAGCTTTCTTTACAGCAGCGCGCAGCTGGGGCAAAGCCGGCGCGGGTGTGAACTGCTAACTTATTGATTTGATTGATGTTGCCTGGGTATGGCACGGCGCTTGCATGCGGGCGATCCGAGCACGATGGTGTGTGTCAAGGAGACCGAATCATGGAGACAGGCATTCTCAAACTTGCGATCGGCGCTTTGGCCGCGGCGGCAATCGCCACTCCTGCCATGGCGACCGATCTGCAGTACTTCAACACGATCTACGACACTGACTTCACCGCGGTGGGCATTGGGGGGCTTCGCGGCGGCTCTGGCAGCGCGAGCCTGAACCTCTCCGGCGTGACCGGCGGGCCGATCAACAAGGCCTATCTGTATTGGCACGGTCCGAGCAACGCCTCCGTTGCGGACGCGCCGACGGCCAACGCAAACGTCAGCTTTGGCGGGAACAACGTCACCGGCACCTACCTCGGCATCTCCAGCGACAACTGCTGGGGTTTTGCCAACAGCATTGCCTATCGCGCCGATGTCACCAGCTTTGTCACCGGCAACGGCAATTACGCCTTGGCGGACTACATTAAGCCTGACGTTCAGATCAACGGCTTCTCGCTGATCGTCTTCTACAAGGATCCTGCCAGTGCCAACAGGCGCGACGTCGTGTTGTTCGATGGTAACGACTCGAATATTCAAAATGCCCACGATGCCGACGGCTGGAACATCACTCTCGCCGGCATCAACTACACCAGCGGCACCGCCAATGCTCAATTTCACGTCGCCGACGGCCAGGCCTTTCCAGACGCGGCGCTGATCGCCAACGGGCAGACGCTCGCGCCCACAGGTCCGATCTTCGAAGGCACGGCCGCTCAGGACGGCGGCAGCGGCATCCCGGACAACGGACTGCTCTGGGACGTCAAGGACTTCAATGTCACCGGCCTGCTCACCCCCGGCCTGAACACGCTGAACATCACATCCGGCGTGTACAGCGACTGCCTGGCCTGCGTGCTGATCGCGATCGACCTGCCGGTCGGCGCGGCGCCCCCGCCTCCCGGCGTGCCGGAGCCCGGCTCGCTGGCACTGCTTGGCGGCGCTCTGCTCGCCGGATTCGGCGCCCGGCGGGTTCGCCGCAGCTAGCGCCTGCCCGGTACAGTGATCAGAGGCGGCCGCTGGCCGCCTCCTTTTCTTGGTGTGCCCTTGACCCTTCCTCCCCCGGCGTAGAGCGTGGCAATGCAACTTCCATTCGGCGCCGCGCGACTGCGGCACCTTCTCGTGCTGGCGTTCGCGCTGGCCTTTGCAGCCGCCTCGGCCTTCGACTCAGCCGATGAGTTGTCGCGCTGGATGAGCCTCTACTACCAGGCACCTGAGCCGCAGCGACTGGGCGAGGCGCTACGCCAGTTTGTCGCCGAGCCGGCCCGGCTGGTGCAGCCCGAGCGGCTTGATGCGCCGGCGCAATTCTTCGGTGTCCTAGCGCGCTCGAGTCCGTCTGCTCGTGAGGCCGCTGTCGCGTTTGATCAATCGCTACCCGCCGGCCCGCCCAAGCAGTTCGTTCAGCGCGTGCTGCGGCAGTCCGGCAAGCTCGAGTTCACCCGCGCCCGCGATCCGAACGACATCGACATCGTTTGGGCGCAGTTCGCCGCCACGGGCGATCTCGATGCGGTGCGCATCGTTGTCGCCGCGCTCGACTTCTCCGAGCAGGAGGTCGACCTGTCACGTCCGATCTGGAAGGCGATCAAGGTCAAGGACCGGCCCGAAGGCGCGCGCCTGATGCGCAGCGCAGCCGCGTGGTCGCTCGCCAAGCACGCGCAGATGCATCCGCGCGTGAACGAACAACTGCAGAAGAATCTCGCCGGCGCGAAGACTGAGGCGCAGAGGGCGCAGCTGCGTGGCATCCTCGACGGCAGGATTTCACTGAAGTGACATGTGCGCCGCCGCAGCGTTTTCCAGCGCCGCCGACGCAGGCATCGAGGCGTCCAGTTGATCGGCGACGCGCGCTCGCTCGCCTGCCACCCGGCGAGCACCACCCACCGCCAGCTCGGCCCCGACGAGCTGGCCAAGGCCGGTGTCAGCGTCGACATGGTGCGGCTGTCGGTCGGCATCGAGCACATCGACGACCTGATCGCCGACCTCGACCAGGCGCTGGCGGCGGCCTGAATCCGCGCGCGGCGCCGGCCTGACCCCGCGCGCGGCGCCGGCCTACAGGTTGTCGATGGCCGGCGGCTCGACCGCGTCGGCCAGCGTGAAGCCGAAGACGCGCGCGTAGAAGGCGGCTTCGGCTTCGAGCGCGCGCACGAGGTTGGCCGC
>JAFEFZ010000114.1 GCA_018240325.1 Pseudomonadota bacterium | reverse complement strand
CGTGAAGAAATCGTTGAAGCTGGCATAGGCGCCGATGTCGGGGTCGGCCGCCTCGGCCATGTTCACGCCGTAGCGCGCGACGAACCAGCGGATCACGCGCGTGGTGGCCGCGCCGGCGCGCGCGGCCGCGGCGCGGCCGGCGAGCGTGGTCAGCAGCCGCTTGGGCAGCAGGTATTGGGGCAGCACCGCCAGGCGGTCGGAGGTCATCGGCAGCGGGCGAGCATGGCAGGCGCGCGATTCTAGGAGCGCCGCTGCGCGCGGGCGGCTGCCTAGAATGGCCTGCACAGCCGGGCTTCGACGCGATGGACGATCAGGCGACAAGCAGCGAACACGCGCTCGCGGCGGCGGCGCCGCAGCCGCAACTGCCGCTGGCCGGCCTGCGCGTGCTCGAGTTCACCCACATGGTGATGGGGCCGACCTGCGGGCTGATCCTGGGCGACCTGGGCGCGGAGGTGATCAAGGTCGAGCCGCTGGCCGGCGACAACACCCGCCGGCTGCTCGGCGCCGGTGCCGGCTTCTTCGCGATGTTCAACCGCAACAAGAAGAGCCTGGCGGTGAACACGCGCGATCCGCGCGGCCGCGACATCGTGCTCGCGCTCGCCGCCGGCGCCGACGTGTTCAGCGAGAACTTCAAGGCCGGCGCGATGGAGCGCCTGGGCCTGGGCGCCGACACGCTGATGCAGCGCAACCCGCGGCTGATCCACGTGTCGCACAAGGGCTTCCTGCCCGGCCCCTACGACCACCGCACCGCGCTCGACGAAGTGGTGCAGATGATGGGCGGGCTGGCCTACATGACCGGGCCCGAAGGCCGGCCGCTGCGCGCCGGCGCGAGCGTCAACGACATCATGGGCGGCATGTTCGGCGCGATCGGCGTGCTCGCCGCGCTGGCCGAGCGCCACGCCACCGGCCGCGGCCGCCGGGTCGGCAGCGCGCTGTTCGAGAACACCGTGCTGCTGTCGGCGCAGCACATGATGCAGTACGCGGTCACCGGCCAGCCGGCCGCGCCGATGCCCAGCCGCATCTCGCCGTGGGGGATCTACGACGTGTTCACCGTCGCCGGCGGCGAGCAGATCTTCCTGGCGGTCGTGTCCGACACGCAGTGGACGCTGTTCTGCCGCGCCTTCGGCTTCGACGACCTGGCGGCCGACCCGGCGCTGGCCACCAACAACCTGCGCGTGCAGGCGCGCGAGGCGCTGCTGCCGGCGCTGCGCGCGCGGCTCGCCGGCCGCCGCGCAGCCGACATCGCCGCGGTCTTCGAGGCCGAAGGCCTGCCCTTCGCGCCGATCACCCGTCCGCAGGACCTGTTCGACGACCCGCACCTGGCCGCCACCGGCGGGCTGGCGCCGCTGCACGTGCCGGCCGACGCGAGCGGCGCCGCACGCGCGATCGACACCCGGGTCGCGCTGCTGCCGCTGGCGCTGGACGGCCAGCGGCTGCCGGTGCGCGCCGGGCCGCCGGCGCTGGGCGCGCACACCCGCGAGCTGCTGCAAACGCTGGGCTATGCCGAAGCCGAGATCGACGCGCTGCGCGCCGACGGCGTGATCGGCCTGCCCGAGGCGACCCCGGCACCGCCCTGAAGCCCGCCGCTCGCAGCGGCCGGCCCGGCGGCCGAAGCAGCGGCGCGATGCCGCCGGCCATCCGCGGCAGCCATCTCAGGCCGGCATGGCAGGCCGGCATGGCCGATCGCGCCGCACGCGGCGGCGCGCGCCGCCGCTGACGCGCGCCGATCAGGCGATCTCGCCCTCGGCGTCGCGCGCGACCTTGCCGATCGCGGCCAGCCCCGCCTCGAGCAGCGCCATGCCCGGCGCGATCGCGAGCTGCGCCTCTTCGCACAGCGCGGCCAGGTCGTGCGAGCTGGGGGCCGCGGGCACGCTGCCGCTGCCGCGCACCACGATCTCGCGCCCCAGCCGCGGCAGCCGCGCATGCAGCCGGCCGTCGGCCGCACTGCGCAACTCGATCTTCGGCTGCGCGCTGCGGTTGAAGGCTTCGATGGCTTCGACCAGGTTCATCGGCATCGGGGGTACAGCCGCGGATTGTCGCCGATCGGCACACGCCTCGGCCGGCCGCTGCGCTCGCGGCAATGCCGGCATCGGCGCGCAATCGCCGGCGAAGGGTCCATGATCGGGCCGTGCGTCATTGCGGGTGATGGGCAACGTGCCGACGGCAGCGAAGCAGCGGGACCACGAAGCGGCCGTGATCGAGCAGGTCGAGGCGACGCTGCGCGACCTGCACGCCGACGCGCCGGGGCTGCCGCCGGTGCTGCCGGGAAGCCGGCTCGACCGCGACCTCGGCCTCGACAGCCTGGCGCGAACCGAGTTGCTCGCGCGCATCGAGCAGGCACTCGGCGTCATGCTGCCCGAGGACACGCTGCAGCGCGCCGAGACCGTGTCCGACCTGCTCGACGCGCTGCGCTGCGCGCGGCCGGCGCGCGCGCCCGCGCCGGCACCTGGCCCGGCACCTGGCCCGGCAGATGGCCCGGCAGCGCCGATCGTCGCGCCGGCGGCCGCAGCGCCGCTGATCGGGGACGCAAGCGCCGGTGACGCACCAGCCGGCGGTGCACCAGCCGGCGGCGCACCGGTCGCCGACGCACCGGTCGGCGATGCCCTTGCCGAGGCGACGACGCTGCTCGACGCACTCGACCGCCACCTGCGCGCGCAGCCCGACCGGGTGCAGGTCGTGTGCCTGGTCGACGAACTCGAGCATCGGCTGAGCTACCACCGGCTCGCCGAAGCCGCCGACGCGGTCGCCGCCGGCTTGCAGCATGCCGGCATCCGGCCGCGGCAGACCGTCGCGCTGATGCTGCCGACCGCGCCCGACTACTTCGGCGTCTACCTCGGCGTGCTGCGCGCCGGCGCGGTGCCGGTGCCGATCTACCCGCCGGCACGCGCGTCGCAGCTCGAAGACCATGTGCTGCGCCACGCCGGCATCCTGGCCAACGCGCAGGTCTCGATGCTGGTCACCGTGCCCGAGGCGGCGCTGGTCGCGCGGCTGCTGCAGGCGCGGGTGCCGGGGCTGAAGCACATCAGCTCGCCCGACAAGCTGGCGCTGGCCGGCGCCAGGCCGCAGCCGGTGGCGGTGCACGCCGACGACATCGCCTTCATCCAGTACACCTCGGGCAGCACCGGCAACCCCAAGGGCGTGGCGCTGACGCATGCCAACCTGCTGGCCAACATCCGCGCGATGGCGCAGGCCGCCGGCGCGACGGCCGACGACGTGTTCGTCAGCTGGCTGCCGCTGTACCACGACATGGGGCTGATCGGCGCCTGGCTGGCCGCGATGGTGGTCGGCTTCCCGAGCGTGGTGATGTCGCCGCTGGCCTTCCTCGCGCGGCCGCAGCGCTGGCTGCAGGCAATCCATCGGTACGGCGGCACGCTGTCGGCGGCGCCCAATTTCGCCTACGAGCTGTGCCTGCGGCGGATCGCCGATGCCGATCTGGCCGGGATCGACCTGCGCAGCTGGCGGCTGGCGTTCAACGGCGCCGAAGCGGTCCGCCCCGAAACGATCCAGCGCTTCGCCGAGCGTTTTGCGCGTTGCGGGCTGCGCCCCGAAGCGGTGGCGCCGGTGTACGGGCTGGCCGAAGCCTGCGTCGGGCTGCTGTTCCCGCCGCTCGGCCGGAGCGCGCCGGTCGATGCGATCCGGCGCGCGCCTTTCGTCGCCGAGCGGCGCGCGCTGCCGGCGCCGGCCGGCGACGCCACCGCGCTGCGCTTCGTCGGCTGCGGGCGGCCGCTTCCCGGGCACGAGGTGCGCATCGTCGACGAGCACGGCAGCGCCATCGACGCCGAGCGCATCGAGGGCCGGCTCGAATTCCGCGGGCCTTCGGCGACCCGCGGCTACTACCGCAACCCGGCGCAGACCGAGCAGCTGTTCCGCGACGGCTGGCTCGACACCGGCGACCGCGCGTACCGCGCCGACGGCGACATCTTCGTCACCGGCCGGGTCAAGGACATCGTGATCCGCGGCGGGCGCAACCTCTACCCCGAGGAGATCGAGGAAGCGGTCGGCGCGCTCGACGGCGTGCGCAAGGGCTGCGTCGCCGTCTTCGGCAGCGCCGACCCGGGATCGGGCACCGAGCGCCTGGTCGTCCTGGCCGAAGTACGCCCCGCCGGTGCGCCTGCGCTCGCCGCGCTGCGCGCGCGCATCGCGAATGCAGTCACCGCGGTGATCGGCGAGCCGGCCGACCGCATCGAACTCGCGCCGCCGCACACCGTGCTGAAGACCTCGAGCGGCAAGATCCGGCGCTCGGCGTGCCGCGCGCTCTACGAGTCGGGGCGGATCGGCGGCGCGGCGCCCGCGGCCTGGCGGCAGGTGCTGCGGCTGGCGGCCGGCGCCTGGGCGCAGGCGCTGCGCGCCCGGGCGCGCCAGGCCGTGGCCGCGCTCTGGGCGGCCTGGGCGCTGGCGGTGTTCGCCGTGCTCGCGCCGCTGGCCTGGGTTTCGAGCGCGCTGACGCGCCGGCCCGAGGCCGCCTGGCGCATCGCCCATGGCGCGGCGCGCGCCTTGTTCGCGCTGACCGCGACGCGATTGAGCGTGCGCGGCATCGAGCAGCTGCCCGAAGGCCCCTGCGTGCTCGTCGCCAACCACGCCAGCTACCTCGACGGCATCGTGCTGACGGCGGCGCTGCCGCGGCCCTTCACCTTCGTCGCCAAGATCGAGCTGCTGCGCTCGTTCGTCACGCGCGTCGGGCTGACGCGGCTGGGCGCGGCCTTCGTCGAGCGCTTCGACGCGCCGCAGGGCGTCGCCGCCGCCGCGCGGCTGATCGAGGCGGTCGCGCAAGGGCAGTCGCTGATCGTGTTCCCCGAAGGCACCTTCACCGCCGCCGCCGGCCGGCTGCCCTTCCACATGGGCGCCTTCCTCGTCGCCGTCCGCGCCGGCGTGCCGGTCGTGCCGGTCACCCTGCGCGGCACCCGCGACCTGCTGCCCGACGGCCGCTGGCGGCCGCGGCGCGCGGCGCTCGGCGTGCAGTTCCATCCGCCGCTGGCCGATGCGGCCGACGACGGCCAGGTCTTCGGCGCCGCGGTGCGGCTGCGCGACGCGGCGCGGCGGGCGATCGGCCCCGAGGCGGCAGCGGGATGAGAGCCTTCTGAAGCGTTCCGCCACGCTCGCTGGTGCGCCCCAGACGGCGCCGCTCGTCGATGCCGATGCCCGCTGCAGCCCGATCCGGCCGGCGGCAGCGTGCGGCGCATGTTCGTGCAGACGCCTCGGCACGCGGCGGACAGGCCGGTCAGGCCGCGCGCCGCGCGCTGGCCGCCTTGCGGCTCCACACCCGCACGTACTGCACGCCCGAAATGCCGATCGTCGCCAGCGTGGCCGCCAGCAGCACGGCGCGCCACGCGCCGTCGTCGACGTGGCCGGCCTCGGTGGCGAGCACCGCCAGCAGGAACAGGAACTCGAGCGCCGTGTTGAGCTTGGAGACGCGGCTCGGCGCCATCGGCACCGGCCCGACCAGCCAGTGGTACGCCAGCGCGCCGCCGACGATCACCGCGTCGCGCACGACGACGGCCAGCGCGAACCACCAGGGCAGGGCCTGCAGCCACGCGAGCAGCACGGTCACGGTCAGCATCGTCAGCTTGTCGGCCAGCGGATCGGCCACCGCCCCGAAGCGCGTGCGCTGGTCCAGCGCCCGCGCGATCACCCCGTCGGCGAAGTCGGACAGCGCCGAGCCGACGAACAGCAGGAACGCCACGCCGTACTGGCGCTGCAGCAGCTGCAGCGCGATCGCCGGCACGAGCGCAATGCGCAGCAGCGTGATCGCATTCGGCAGGTTGACCATGCCCGGCAGCGTAGCGCATGGCGGCGCCCGGTGCCGCCGGCGCGAACGGGGTTCAAGCGGGATCGAGCGGGATCGAGCGCGGCAGCGCGGGCGGCGCCAGCCTGCCCAGGATCCCGCTGTCTTGGTGGGCGGGCGTCTTGAGGGGCGGGCGAAGCGACACCCGCTGCGGCAGCCGCTGCAGCCGCGCTGCCCATCGGCTGCGCGCTGCATCGGGCCGGATCGGCCCGCGCGGCTGCGCCGGGTGCTGGAGGGGAGTGGTGGGCGGTACTGGGATCGAACCAGTGACCCCTGCCGTGTGAAGACAGTGCTCTACCGCTGAGCTAACCGCCCGGCACCGTGCTGCTGCGCCACGTCGTGGTCACGCTTGCACGTTGCGGAAAGCGCGAGATTATGCCAGATCGGCCTGCCACAGCAGCTTGCCGCGGCTGGCCCGGTCGATGTCGGCCAGCACCGCGCGGTGCGCCGCCAGCTCGTCGGCCGAGGGCTCGGGCACCGGCAGCGCGAAGGCCGCCAGGTCCGGCACCTCCGATTGCAGCTCGGGATCGGCGGCGTCGGCGGCGTCGATCACCAGCGAGCCCTGGCCGCGCGTCATGCCGATGTAGACCTCGGCCAGCAGCCCGGCGTCGAGCAGCGCGCCGTGCAGCGCGCGGCCCGAGTTGTCGACCTCGAGCCGCCGGCACAGTGCGTCCAGCGAGTTGCTCTTGCCGGGGTACAGCTCGCGCGCCAGTTGCAGGCTGTCGGTGACACGCGCCACCTGCCCGGCCAGCGGCGCGCGGCCGCAGCGCTGCAGCTCGTGGTCGAGGAAGCCGAGGTCGAAGGCGGCGTTGTGGATCACCAGCTCGGCGCCGGCGACGAATTCCAGCAGCTCCTGCGCGATCTGCGCGAACAGCGGCTTGTCGGCGAGGAACTCGTCGCTCAGCCCGTGCACGCGCAGCGCGTCGGGGTGGCTGGCGCGCTGCGGGTTCAGGTAGTAGTGGCGGTGGTTGCCGGTGAGCCGCCGCGCCACCATCTCGATGCAGCCGATCTCGACGATGCGGTCGCCGTTGTCGGGGTCCAGCCCCGTGGTCTCGGTGTCGAGGAAGATCTGTCTCATGCCGCCGATGCTACGCGGCCGCGGCGCGCCGCCCAGGCCCACATCAGCGCGCCGGCCGCGATCATCGGCAGGCTCAGCCACTGCCCCTGGCTGAAGCCCAGCGCGCGCAGGCCGAGGAAGGCATCGGGCTCGCGGAAGTATTCGGCGGCGAAGCGCAGCACGCCGTAGCCGAACAGGAAGGCGCCCGACACCTGGCCGGTGGCGCGCGGCCGGCGCGCATACCACCACAGCAGCCCAAACAGCAGCATGCCTTCGAGCGCGAACTGGTACAGTTGCGACGGGTGCCGCGGGATCATGCTGCCCGACTGCGGGAACACCATCGCCCACGGCAGCGCCGGGTCGGCTGCCCGGCCCCACAACTCGCCGTTGATGAAGTTGCCGATGCGCCCGGCCGCCAGCCCGACGGGCACGCAGGGCGCGATCAGGTCGGTGACCTGCAGGAACGGCCGGCCGCGGCGCAGCGCATACAGCGCCACCGCCGCCAGCACGCCCAGCAGCCCGCCGTGGAACGCCATGCCGCCCTGCCAGACGGCCAGGATCTCGAGCGGGTGCGCGAGGTAGTAGCCCGGCTTGTAGAACAGCACGTAGCCGAGCCGCCCGCCCAGGATCACGCCGACCACGCCGAAGAACAGCAGGTCTTCGACGTCGCGCCGCGTCCAGCCCTGCTCGGCCAGCCACGGATAGCGCACGCGCCGCGCGGCCAGCAGCAGGAACAGGCCGAATGCCGCCAGATAGGTCAGCCCGTACCAGTGGATCTGCACCGGGCCGAGCGACAGCGCCACCGGGTTGAATTGGGGGTGCACGAGCATCGGGTCCGCCTGCCTCCTTCAGGCCGGCGATTGTCGCCCTGCGCCGCAGTGCCGCGCGGCGCAGCGGCGATACTTCCGCCTTTGCCCGATCCGGAGGCCCTGGACCATGAGCATCAACCGCCGCTCGAAGCACATCACCGAAGGCGTGGCGCGCGCGCCCAACCGCTCGATGTACTACGCGCTGGGCTACACCGAGAGCGACTTCCGCAAGCCGATGATCGGCGTGGCCAACGGCCACAGCACGATCACGCCCTGCAACTCCGGCCTGCAGCGCCTGGCCGACGCCGCAGCGGCCGGGTTGAAGGAGGCCGGCGCCAACGCGCAGGTCTTCGGCACGCCGACGATCAGCGACGGCATGGCGATGGGCACCGAGGGCATGAAGTACAGCCTGGTGTCGCGCGAGGTGATCGCCGACTGCGTCGAGACCTGCGTCGGCGGCCAGTGGATGGACGGCGTGATGGTGATCGGCGGCTGCGACAAGAACATGCCCGGCGGCATGATGGGCATGCTGCGCGCCAACGTGCCGTCGATCTTCATCTACGGCGGCACCATCCTGCCGGGGCGCTGGAAGGGGCAGGACCTGAACATCGTCAGCGTGTTCGAGGCGGTGGGCCAGTTCAGTGCCGGCAAGATGAACGAGGAGGACTTCTGCGGCATCGAATGCCACGCGATCCCGGGCAGCGGCTCGTGCGGCGGCATGTACACCGCCAACACGATGAGCTCGGCCTTCGAGGCGCTGGGGCTGAGCCTGCCGCACGCATCGACGATGGCCAACGTCGAGGGCGAGATCGTCGGCATGGTCGAGCGCGCCGCGCAGGTGCTGGTCGACGCGGTCAAGGCCGACCTGAAGCCGCGCGACATCGTCACCCGGCAGGCGCTCGAGAACGCGGTCGCCGTGGTGATGGCGATCGGCGGCTCGACCAACGCGGTGCTGCACTTCCTGGCGATCGCGCATGCCGCGGGCGTCGACTGGAGCATCGACGACTTCGAGCGCGTGCGCGAGCGCACGCCGGTGCTGTGCGACCTCAAGCCCAGCGGCCAGTACCTGGCGATCGACCTGCACCGCGCCGGCGGCATCCCGGTGGTGATGAAGGAGTTGCTGAAGGCCGGCCTGCTGCACGGCGACTGCATGACGATCACCGGCAAGACGGTGGCGCAGAACCTGGCCGAGGTGCCCGACCTGCAGCCCGGCAACCCGGTGATCCGCCCGGTCTCGAACCCGCTGTATGCGCACGGCCACCTGGCGATCCTGAAGGGCAACCTGAGCCCCGAGGGCAGCGTGGCCAAGATCACCGGCCTGAAGAACCCGGTGATCACCGGCCCGGCGCGCGTGTTCGACGACGAGCAGAGCGCGCTGGCGGCGATCATGGGGCAGAAAATCAAGGCTGGCGACGTGATGGTGCTGCGCTACCTGGGCCCGAAGGGCGGCCCGGGCATGCCCGAGATGCTGGCGCCGACCAGCGCGCTGATCGGCCAGGGGCTGGGCGAGAGCGTCGGCCTGATCACCGACGGGCGCTTCTCCGGCGGCACCTGGGGCATGGTGGTCGGCCACGTGGCGCCCGAGGCCTACGCGGGCGGCACGATCGCGCTGGTGCGCGAGGGCGACTCGATCACGATCGACGCGCACCGGCTGCTGCTGCAACTGGACGTCGACGACGCCGAACTCGCGCGCCGGCGCCAGGCGTGGCAGCCGCCGGCGCCGCGCTACACCCGCGGCGTGCTCGCCAAGTTCGCGAAGAACGCCAGCAGCGCCAGCAGCGGCGCGGTGCTCGACCAGTTCGATTGACACCGGGCCGGGCGGCTCCCCGCCCGACGGCTCGACGGCCCAGGCCGCGCCGCCGCGCCGGTCAGTCGGCGTGGGTCGGATCCTTGACGGCGCGCCGCTGGGTTTGCGAGGCCTGGAAATCCTTCGCGTGCCGGGCCTTGCGCTCGCGGCGCTGCCCGAGGCCCAGCGCCTCCAGGTTGCGTTGCCGGCGCGAGTCCTTCTTGCGCTCCATCTGCTCCATCGCCCGGCGCTGCGTCAGCCCGAGCTTGTCGGAAAGGCCCCACCACGCGACCGCCAGCGCGAAGGGGGCGAGCACGATCCACCACGACCAGCCGGCCACCGCGCCGATGTCGGCGATCTTCAGCACCAGCAACACGATGCCCAGCAGCAGGAATGCCATCGACGCCTCCTCGCGCCGCGCCCGGGCCGATGCGGCCGGCGCGCCAAACCGCACTTCTACAATGCGCCCGAGCCTTGCAAGCCCGCCGTCGCGGGCATGGCCGCCAAGGAAGTCATGATTGTCCGCCCTGCCTCACTGCTGATCGCCGCGGCCGCCGCAGTCGCCCTTCCGGCGGCGGCCAGCCCCGAACTGGCCCAGAAGAAGAACTGCCTGGCCTGCCACACGGTCGACAAGAAGATCGTGGGGCCGGCCTACAAGGACATCGCGGCCAAGTACGCAGGCCAGAAGGACGCCGCCGACAGGCTGGCCGACAAGATCATGAAGGGCGGCGTCGGCGCCTGGGGCCAGGTGCCGATGCCGGCCAACCCCGGCGTCAGCGCGGCCGAGGCCAAGCAGTTGGCGAACTGGATCCTGTCGCTGAAATGAGGCACGCGGCGCACAGGGCGCCGCGTGTCGTGCCGGCCCGAGGGGGCTGTTGCCCCCTGCCCCGCGCGGGCCGCGCGGGGCGGCTCGATCAGTTGGCTTGCGTCAGCTGGTCGAGGATCGCCGGGTTCTCCAGCGTGCTCGTGTCCTGGGTGATGGTCTCGCCCTTGGCCAGCGAGCGCAGCAGCCGCCGCATGATCTTGCCCGAGCGCGTCTTGGGCAGGTTCTCGCCGAAACGGATGTCCTTGGGCTTGGCGATCGGCCCGATCTCCTTGGCCACCCAGTTGCGCAGTTCGTTGGCGATCTTTTTCGCCTCTTCGCCGCTCGGGCGCGGGCGCTTGAGCACGACGAACGCGCAGATCGCCTCGCCGGTGGTCTCGTCCGGGCGGCCCACCACCGCGGCCTCGGCCACCAGTTCGGTGCACGACACCAGCGCGCTCTCGATCTCCATCGTGCCCATGCGGTGGCCCGACACGTTGAGCACGTCGTCGATGCGCCCGGTGATCGTGAAGTAGCCGGTGGTCGCGTCGCGGCTGGCGCCGTCGCCGGCCAGATACAGGCCGTTCAACTCGGCCGGGAAATAGCTCTTCTCGTAGCGGTCGGGGTCGCCCCAGATCGTGCGGATCATGCTCGGCCAGGGCTTCTTGACCACCAGGATGCCGCCCTGCCCGTTGGGCACCTCGTTGCCGGTCTCGTCGACGATCGCCGCGGCGATGCCGGGCAGCGGCAGCGTGCACGAGCCCGGCACCAGCGGGGTCGCGCCCGGCAGCGGGTTGATCATGTGGGCGCCGGTCTCGGTCTGCCACCAGGTGTCGACGATCGGGCAGCGGCCGCCGCCGACGTTGGCGTGGTACCACTCCCAGGCGGCCGGGTTGATCGGCTCGCCCACCGAGCCCAGGATGCGCAGGCTCGACAGGTCGAAGCGCTTCGGGTGCACCGCTTCGTTGGATTCGGCCGCCTTGATCAGGCTGCGGATCGCCGTCGGCGCGGTGTAGAACACCGTGACCTTGTGGCGCTCGATCATCTTCCAGAAGCGCCCTGCGTCCGGGTAGGTGGGCACGCTCTCGAACACGATCTCGGTGCCGCCCAGCGCCAGCGGGCCGTAGGTGATGTAGGTGTGGCCGGTGACCCAGCCGATGTCGGCGGTGCACCAGAAGACGTCGTCGTCCTTCAGGTCGAAGGTCCACTTCGTGCTCAGCGCCGCCTGCACCAGGTAGCCGCCGGTGGAGTGCTGCACGCCCTTGGGCTTGCCGGTGGAGCCGCTGGTGTACAGCAGGAACAGCGGATGCTCGGCGCCGACCCACTCGGGCTCGCAGGTGGTGGCGGCACCGGCCGTCAGCTCGTGCAGCCAGCGGTCGCGCGCCGCGTCCCAGGCGACCTTGCCGCCGGTGCGCCGGTACACGACCACGTCCTTGACCGACTCGCACCCGCCCATCGCGAACGCGTCGTCGACGATCGCCTTCAGCGGCAGCGCCTTGCCGCCGCGCATCTGCTCGTCGGCGGTGATGACCATCACCGCGCCGGCGTCCTGCACGCGGTCGCGCACCGACTGCGCCGAGAAGCCGCCGAACACCACCGAGTGCGTGGCGCCGATGCGCGCGCAGGCCTGCATCGCGACCACGCCTTCGATGCTCATCGGCAGGTAGATCAGCACGCGGTCGCCCTTCTTGACGCCGCGCGCCTTGAGCGCGTTGGCCAGCCGGCAGGTGCGCTCCAGCAGGTCGGCGTAGGTGGCCTTGGTGACCTTGCCGTCATCGGCCTCGAAGATGATCGCGACCTTGTCGCCCTTGCCGGCTTCGACGTTGCGGTCCAGGCAGTTGTACGACACGTTCAGCGTGCCGTCCTCGAACCACTTGAAGAACGGCGCGTTGCTGGTGTCGAGCACCTGGGTGAAGGGCTTCTTCCAGCTGACGAGCTCGCGCGCATGCCGGGCCCAGTAGCCCTCGTAGTCCTCGTCGGCCTGCTTGCACAGTGCCTCGTAGGCGGCCATGCTCGACACGTAGGCGCCCTTCACGATGTTCTCGGGCGGCGGATACAGGCCGGTCGTGGCGGGGGCTTGGGGGCTGCTCATGCTGGGTGTCTCCTGGGGAAGTTGCTGCTGCCGGATGCCGATTTTCCGATGGGGCGCAAAGGTAAGCGCAGGCTCTGACGGAGGCCTTACTCGCGCCGCTGCCTGCGTACGCCGCAGCCGCGGCACGCAGCCGCCGCAGCGTCCGCAGACGCCCGGAGCCGGCCGCGCGCCCGCCAAGCCCGTACCGTCAAGCCTGCGCAAGCCCGCTGGGTAAACTGGCCCCGCCGCCCCGCCACCCGCCGACCGAGGGACCCGCCATGAGCACCGTGATCCGCCAAGCCGACCTGATCGAATCCGTCGCCGCCGCGCTGCAATACATCAGCTACTACCACCCGGCCGACTACATCGCGCACCTGGCGCGCGCCTACGAAGGCGAGGCCAGCCCGGCGGCCAAGGACGCGATCGCGCAGATCCTGACCAACAGCCGCATGTGCGCCGAAGGCCACCGCCCGATCTGCCAGGACACCGGCATCGTCAACGTGTTCCTGCGGATCGGCATGGACGTGCGCTTCGAGGGCTTCAGCGGCTCGATCGAGGACGCCGTCAACGAAGGCGTGCGCCGCGGCTACCTGAACCCCGACAACCTGCTGCGCGCGTCGGTCGTGGCCGACCCGCAGTTCGAGCGCAAGAACACCCGGGACAACACGCCGGCCGTCGTGCACATGACGGTGGTGCCGGGCAACACCGTCGACGTGCAGGTGGCGGCCAAGGGCGGCGGCAGCGAGAACAAGAGCAAGTTCGTCATGCTCAACCCGAGCGACAACCTGGTCGACTGGGTGCTCAAGACGGTGCCGACGATGGGCGCCGGCTGGTGCCCGCCGGGCATGCTCGGCATCGGCATCGGCGGCACCGCCGAGAAGGCGATGCTGATGGCCAAGGAATCCCTGATGGATCCGATCGACATGTTCGACCTGAAGGCGCGCGGCCCGAAGAACAAGACCGAGGAACTGCGCATCGAGCTGTGCGACCAGATCAACGCACTGGGCATCGGCGCGCAGGGCCTGGGCGGGCTGACCACGGTGCTCGACGTGAAGATCGCGATGTACCCGACGCACGCGGCGAGCAAGCCGGTGGCGATGATCCCCAACTGCGCGGCCACGCGCCACGCGCACTTCGTGCTCGACGGCAGCGGCCCGGCCTACATCGACCCGCCGAGCCTGGACCTGTGGCCCGACGTGCACTGGCAACCCGACTACCGCAAGAGCCGCAAGGTCGATCTGGACACGCTGACGCGCGAAGAGGTCGCCGGCTGGCAGCCGGGGCAGACGCTGCTGCTCAACGGCAAGATGCTGACCGGCCGCGACGCCGCGCACAAGCGCATCCAGGACATGCTGGCCAAGGGAGAGAAGCTGCCGGTGGACTTCAGCAACCGCGTGATCTACTACGTCGGCCCGGTCGACCCGGTGCGCGACGAGGTGGTGGGCCCGGCCGGCCCGACGACCGCGACGCGCATGGACAAGTTCACCGAGATGATGCTCAGCGAAACCGGACTGATCGGCATGATCGGCAAGGCCGAGCGCGGGCCCGCAGGCATCGAGGCGATCCGCAAGCACCGAAGCGCCTACCTGATGGCGGTGGGCGGCGCGGCCTACCTGGTCGCCAAGGCGATCCGCTCGGCCAGGGTCGTCGGCTTCGCCGACCTGGGCATGGAGGCGATCTACGAGTTCGAGGTCAAGGACATGCCGGTGACGGTGGCCGTGGCCTCCGACGGCACCAGCGTGCACCAGACCGGGCCGCGCGAGTGGCAGGCGAGAATCGGCAAGATCCCGGTCGCCGTCGCCTGAAGTCGGCCTCTCAGGCCGGGTCTTCGAGCGCGGGCCCCGGCTGCGCCGGCGCCGCCGGCAGCGGATGCATCACGCGCTGCGGGAACGGGATCTCGATGCCGCGCTCGTTCAGCAGCCGCAGCAGCGCGAGGTTCACCGCCGAACGCACGTTGCCCTGGCCGTTCTCCGGGTCGGCGATCCAGAAGCTCAGCGTCAGCTCCAGGCCGTCGGCGGCAAAGGCCGACAGCTGCACGCCCGGCGCCGGCCGCGCCAGCACGCGCGGCACGCCCGCGGCCATCGCGGTGATCTGCGGGATCAAGGCATCGAGGTCGGTGCCGTAGGCGACCTGCACCACCGTGCTCACCGACATGTTGCGGTCGGTCAACGCCAGGTTCTCGACCCGCTGCGTGATCAGCATGTCGTTCGGCACGATCGACTCGCGGCCGCCGGTGCCGCGCAGCACGGTGTAGCGCGGCTTGATGTCGGTGATGTGGCCTTCGAAGCCGTCGACCCGCACCAGGTCGCCGATGCGCAGCGAATGCTCGGCCAGGATCACGAAGCCGCTCACGTAGTTGGCGGCCAGCCGCTGCAGGCCCAGGCCGATGCCCACGCCGATCGCGCCGCCGAACACCGACAGCGCGCTGATCGGAATGCCGACCGCCGACAGCGCCACCAGCACGCCTATCGTCAGCAGCAGCACGCGCGTGGCGTTCGCCGCCATCTTGCGCGCCGACACGTTCGCGCCGATCGCGCCCTTGAGCAGCTGGGCCTCGATCGCCGCCGACACCCACAGCACGGCCAGCATCACCGCACCCGCACTGAGTGCGCCCTGCACCATCATCAGCAGCGAGATGGAGGTGCCGCCGACGCTCCACTTCACCCCTTCCATCTCCTCGATCAGCAGCGGCAGCAGGCCGGTCAGCCACAGCACCAGGCCGATCCAGACCAGCCAGGACACGCTGCGCTCCAGGCGCCGCACCAGCACCGATTGCGGGAAGGCGGTGTGCAGCACCTGGACGCTGACGCGGATCAGCACCAGGCTGAGCAGGATCGGCACCGCCAGCCCCAGCAGGCGCAGCGGCAGCAGATCCTTCAGCGCCCAGCGCCCCGCCACGCCGACCAGCAGCGCCGCCAGCGGGAACAGCACGCCGTCGTAGACCCGGGCACCGAACCACACGCCCGGCGGCCGCTCGCGCCGGCCGCGCATCCCCCACACGAGGCCGTAGGCCAGCAGCAGCGACGCCGCCAGCACCGCCAGTTCGAGCACGGCCGCCTGCAGCGTCAGCGCGCTCAACAGTTGCTGGAGCGACTTCAGGTCTTTCATGTTCTCGTTCCACCATGCCGGCCCGCACCGGACCGGGCCCCGCCGATGCGGGCCTGAAAGTCATGCCCGCCGGCATGGCGCCGGCCGGGCTGCGGATCGGCGGCTGGCCGCGGGCCACGCGGCGCAGCGCCGGGCGCGCTCAGAGGCCGAGAGGCTTTCGGCCGTGCCCGAAAGGCGCGCCGGAACGCGTCGGATCTAGGCGCAAAGTGCAGCCATAGCTCGGGCTATGGCGAGCATTTGCAACGACGAGCCGGCGTGTTCCGGCGTGCAAGGCGGACATGGGCGAAAGCCTCTCAGCCTCTCAGACCTGCGCGAGCACCCGCAGGTGCGCCGCCACGCTGCGCGCCAGCGCGCTCAGGTTGTAGCCGCCCTCGAGGCAGGAGACGATCCGCCCCTGCGCGTGGCGCTCGGCCACGCTCATCAGCCGCTGCGTGATCCACTCGTAGTCGGCCTCGACCAGCCCGAGCTGGCCGAGGTCGTCCTCGCGGTGCGCGTCGAAGCCGGCCGAGATGAACAGCATCTGCGGCTTGTATTCCTCGAGCCGCGGCATCCACATCATCTCGATCAGCTCGCGGACCGCGCCGCCGCGGGTGTAGGCCGGCACCGGCAGGTTGACCATGTTCGTGCCCTTGGGCACGCCGCCGCTGAACGGATACAGCTGGTCCTGGTAGAAGCTGCACATCAGGATGCGCTCGTCGCCGGCGACGATGTCTTCGGTGCCGTTGCCGTGGTGCACGTCGAAATCGATGATCGCCACCCGCCGCAGCCCGTGTTCGTCGAGCGCGTGGCGCGCGGCGATGGCGACGTTGTTGAAGAAGCAAAAGCCCATCGCCTGCGCGCGCTCCGCATGGTGGCCGGGCGGGCGCACCGCGCAGAACGCATTCGCGGCACGCCCGCCGATCACCGCGTCGGTGGCGGCGACCGCCGCGCCGGCCGAGCGCAGCGCCGCCAGCAGCGTGCCCGGCGCGAGCACGGTGTCGGGGTCGACCGCGTGGTGCTCGCCCAACCCGCGCACGCGGCGCATGCGGTCGAGGATGTCGAGCACGTAGCCGGCCGCGTGCGCGCGCCCGATCTGGGCTTCGGTCGCCAGCGGCGCATCCTGGTAGTCCAGCGCGATGTCCAGGCCGGTGGCACGCAGGTGGTCGGCGATCGCGTCCAGACGCTGCGGGCACTCCGGGTGGCCTTCGCCCATATCGTGCAAACGGCACTCGGCGTGGGTGTAGTAGGCGGTGCTCATGAGGGGCCGGCGCGCCGAATTCGGGTAAGGTCGGCGCGATGGATTCCAGTGTAGCGCGCTCGATCGAGGCCCTCGTCGACCAGATCGACCGCGTGATCGTCGGCAAGCGGGCGCAGATCGAGGATTGCGTGGCCTGCCTGCTGGCCGGCGGGCACCTGCTGATCGAGGACGTGCCCGGCGTCGGCAAGACCACGCTGGCTCATGCGCTGGCCGTGTGCCTGGGGCTGAAGTTCTCGCGCGTGCAGTTCACCGCCGACCTGATGCCGTCGGACCTGCTGGGCGTCAGCGTGTTCGAGCGCAGCAGCGAGAGCTTCGTGTTCCACCCCGGACCGGTGTTCGCGCAGCTGCTGCTGGCCGACGAGATCAACCGCGCCGGCCCCAAGACGCAGAGCGCGCTGCTCGAGGCGATGGAGGAGCACCAGGTGTCGGTCGACAACCAGACCCACCCGCTGCCGCGGCCCTTCTTCGTGATCGCCACCCAGAACCCGAGCGAGCAGCTCGGCACCTACCCGCTGCCCGAGTCGCAGCTCGACCGCTTCTTGCTGCGCATCACGCTGGGCTATCCCGACCGTGCTGCCGAGCGCAGCCTGCTGGCCGGCGAGGACCGGCGCGAACTGATCACGCGCCTCGAGCCGGTGATGGCGCCTGCCCAGCTGCAGCAGGCACAGGCGGCGGTGCGCGCGGTGCGCGCGTCCGAGCCGCTGCTGGACTACCTGCAGACGCTGATCCACGCGACCCGTT
>JAFEFZ010000113.1 GCA_018240325.1 Pseudomonadota bacterium | reverse complement strand
CTAGTGCAGTGTTCCACTCTGTGCAGCACTGAAGAAAACCGATGGATTTGTCGTCCTGGCTAGGCGCAAACCGCAGCGATGCCCAGTGGCATCGCGAGGATTTGCAACGACGCCAGGGCGGCAAAGGCGCGGTTTTATGTGCTGCATGGCGTGGAACACTGCACTAGAGCCTGTGAATGAATCCGGTGCGCCCGAGCGGGTGCGCCGGAGGGCGCCGATCCAGGCGCAACGCACAGCCGCCGCTCGGGCTGCGGCGAGCATCGGCAACGACGAGCGGCGCCGCCTGGGGCGGCCGAGCGGGTGTGTCGGATTTGTTCACAGCCTGCTCAGGGGACGAAGGGCCGCTCCCGGCGGCTCCCGCGGGGTCCGGGCGGGGCGGCAGCCGTACCCGCGGCATGTGCAGAGCCCGGCGGCCATGCGGCCGCGCCGCCGCCGGCCCCGGCGCCGGCGACACCGGCCGGCCGCGCGGCCTCGGCGCGCGCGCGCAGCACCGGTGCCAGCACGGGTGCCAGCGCCAGACGCAGCGGCTGCGCCAGCGGCGGGCCGCGGCGCTTGAGCACGCGCACCGCGAGGGTGTCGATGCCGGCGCCGCGCAGCGCCAGGCGCAGCGGCGCCGGGCTCGGCCGCTCGCGCTGCTCGACGCCGCGCAGCACGAAGGCTGGGCCGTCGTGCGCCTGCGCCGCCAGCTGCAGCCGGCGCAGCGCGTCGGCGCGCAGCGTGCGCGGCGGCCAGGCCAGCACGGCGCCGGCCTGGCCGCTGGCGAGCGCCTGCTCCAGCGCCCACAGCAGGTCGGCGCTGGCCAGCAACTGGCGCGCGCCATGCGGGCCGTCGCGGCCGTGCACGACCACCAGCCGGTCGGCGGGCACGCCCAGCTGCGCCAATGCCGGCGCGCAGGGCAGCGCCGGCGGATCGAACAGCATCACCGGCCGGCCGGCCGCGGCCAGCCGTGCCAGCGCCGGCGCGAGCAGCCGCATCTCGCCGCAGCCCGGGTGCGGCAGCAGCAGCTCGGTGAGCACGCGGCAAGGCCAGCCGCCGCCCGGCAGCTCGGCATCGAGCGCGGCGAAGCCGGTGGGCACCGCCGCGGCGCCGGCCCCCAGCCGGCCGAGCTGGTGGGCGCGCCACAGCGCAGGGTGCAGCGCTTCGAGGGCGGCCGGCACCGCCGTCGGTGCCCGGGCCAGGGGCGGCTGGTTCGTCGGCATGTCGGGCAGGAGCGCGGGGCCAGGCTTGCGGGCTTCCGGGATCAAACAACTGGATATTTATACAGATACTACAACCGCGAGCCGGCCGAAGCCAGGGGGCCGCCGGCCGCACGCACCGGGTGGCGTACAGTGGCTGCCACCGCCTTCAATCAATGTTCAACCGGCCGCCCGCGCCGCACCTGCCATGCTCGAAACCTATCGCGGCTCCTGCCACTGCGGCGCGGTGCGCTTCGAGGCCGACCTCGACCTCGCGCAGCCGTCCTACCGCTGCAACTGCTCGATCTGCCGGCGCACCCGGTTCTGGCCGGCGGTCGCCCGGCCCGACGCCTTTCGCCTGCTCGCCGGCCGGGGCGAGCTCACGCGCTACCGCTTCAACACCGGCAAGAACGAACACTGGTTCTGCCGCCGCTGCGGCGTGCGTCCCTTCGGCCATGGCACCGACACGCCGATCGGCGAGATGTACGGCGTCAACCTGGGCTGCCTCGACGATGTGCCGGACGAGGTGCTGGCCCGCATCCCGATCGTCTACGTCGATGGCCGGTCCGAAAACTGGAGGCAGGCGCCCCGCTGGACGCAGCACCTGTAGCCGCCGCACGCCCAGCCCCGGCGCTGCGCCGCCGGCCCGCTGCCGCCGCGCCGCCCGCACCGCTCCATCCACCGATGCCGCCCCACGCCAACTGGTACGAGCGCGTGCTGCTGCCGCGGCTGCTGGATCTGGCCTGCGGCACCCGGCCGGTGCGCCGGCAGCGCGCCAAGGTCGTGCCGCAGGCCGAGGGCGAGGTGCTCGAAGTCGGCATCGGCACCGGCCTGAACCTGCCCTTCTACGACCGCGCCCGGGTGCGCCGCATCGTCGGCGTCGACCCGGCGCTGCAGATGCACCCGCTGGCGCTGCGGCGCGTGGCGGCAACCGGGATCAGCGTCGAACTCGTCGGCCTGTCGGCCGAGCGGCTGCCGCTGCAAGACCTCAGCTTCGACACGGTGGTGTGCACCTACGCGCTGTGCTCGATCCCCGACGCGCCGGCGGCGCTGGCCGAAGTGCGGCGCGTGCTGCGGCCTGGCGGGCGGCTGCTGTTCTGCGAGCATGGCCGCGCGCCCGACGAGTCGGTGCGGCGCTGGCAGCACCGCCTGCAGCCGCTGTGGGGCCCGCTGGCCGGCGGCTGCCGGCTGGATGTGGACGTGCCGGCGCTGCTGGCCGCCGCCGGTTTCGATGCGGCGGTCGAGTCACGCTATCTGCCGGGGCCGCGCTTCGCGTCGTATCACTACTGGGGCGTGGCCACGGTTGCCGCCCCGGGGTCCGGCGCAGCGACGCGCTAGGCACAGGCGCCCTATCCGTCGCGCCCGATCCGCTTCATCGTGCCCTATCCGCCCGGCGGCGGCACCGACATCATCGGCCGCACGCTCGCGGCCCGGCTGGGCGAGGCCAGGGGGCAGACGGTGATCGTCGAGAACCGCGCCGGCGCCAGCGGCGTGATCGGCAACGACCTGGTCGCCAAGGCCGCGCCCGACGGCTGCACCGTGCTGATCGGCATCACCACGCTGATCCAGATGCCGCACCTGCAGCCCAGGCTGCCGTACGACGTGTTCCGCGATTTCACGCCGATCACGCAGATCGCCTATTCGGCCGACCTGTTCGCGGTGCCGCCGAGCTCGCCGTTCCAGTCGCTGGGCCAGTGCGTCGAGGCGGCGCG
>JAFEFZ010000112.1 GCA_018240325.1 Pseudomonadota bacterium | reverse complement strand
TGGATGTTGCCCTGGCCGGTGGCGCCGGATTCGAAGTACGGCGGCTTGTTGGCCGTCTTCGAGAACTCGCGGTCGATGCCCAGCAGATCCTGGTTCTTGTTCCACTGCAGGCTGCCGGTCACGTTGAACCGGTCCTTGGTCAGGTCGCCGATGCCGGCGACGATGTTGGCCTGGTACTGCTGGCCGCCGCCGCTGGCGGTGGGCGTGCCATAGGTGCCACCCACCTGGATGCCCTGGAAGTTCTTCTGCAGGATGAAGTTGACGACGCCGGCCACCGCATCGGAGCCGTACACCGCCGACGCGCCGTCCTTCAGCACCTCGACCCGCTCGAGCGCCGCCAGCGGGATGTTGTTGACGTTGACGGTCGAGCCGCCGCCGCCGGCGAAGGCCGCCAGCCGCTGGCCGTTGACCAGCACCAGCGTGCGCTCCGAACCCAGGCCGCGCAACGACACGTTGGATTCGCCATAGGTCGAGATGCCGACCGCGGTCGACAACTGGGTCTGCCCCGACGACGACATCGCCGAGATCGTCTGCAGCAACTGCTCGACCGTCTGCACGCCGGTGCGCTCGATGTCGGCGCGGTTCAGCGTCAGCACGGGCAACGCCCCGGCCCCCTCGATCTGCTTGATCGAGGACCCGGTGATCACGACCTGCTGCGCCTGCGCCGGCAGGGTCGCGGCCAGCGCCATGCCGCCGCCGAACGCGAGCATCAGGCTGCGGCTGAGTCTGGTTTGATCGTGAGGCATCGGAACAGCTCCTTATGACGGGGTATTGGGCTCCGCGTGCTGCGTGCCGCGGCAACTTCGGCCTCTGCACAAGCCGCTGTTGCGGGATCGCGACAACACGTCGCCAAATTTTCCCGACGCATCGATGACCGACCGGCTACGGATCTTCACCTAGGGGTTGACCCGCGCACCGGACGCCGGTATCGGCACCGCCGGCAAAGCCGCGCCAGCCAACGGTTTGCGCGGTTCGACCGCACCGATCCCACGCGACCGGCCTTGCAGGACGGCGGCAACCCGATCCTGGATGTTGGCGCCGGGCAACACTCTGCCGGCCGAAGAGGCCGCCCCGGCCGCCAGGAGCCACCCCAGGCAGCGCCAGGCCGCGCCGCGCGCAACGCCTGTGCCGCCCGGCTTCAGCCCGCCGCAGCGCCCGTGAGGCGCGGCACCGCCGCCAGCAGCGTGCGCGTGTAGTCGTGCGCCGGGCTGCCGAGCACCTGGTCGGCCGCGCCCTGCTCCACCAGCCGGCCGGCGCGCATCACCGCCACCTCGTCGGCGATGTACTCGACCACGCCGATGTTGTGGGTGATGAACAGGCAGCTCAAGGACAGCTCGCGCTGCAGCTCGCGCAGCAGGTTCAGGATCTGCGCCTGCACCGACACGTCCAGCGCCGAGGTCGGCTCGTCGCAGATCACGAGCCGGGGCTGCAGCGCCAGCGCGCGCGCGATCGCGATGCGCTGGCGCTGGCCGCCGGAGAACTCGTGCGGGAAGCGCTCGAGCGCATCGCGGCGCAGCCCCACCTGATCGGTCAGCCGTTCCAGGCGCGTGCGGCGCGCGCCGGCGTCGAGCGTGGGCGCGAGCGCGAGCAGCCCTTCCTCGAGCAGGTCGTAGACGCGCATGCGCGGGTTCAGCGACGCGAACGGATCCTGGAAGATGATCTGGATGTCGCGCCGCGCGGCCAGCAGCTCCTCGCCCTGCAGTGCGAACAGGTCGCGGCCCTCGAGCAGCGCCCGGCCTTCGATGCGCGCCTGGCCGCGCAGCAGTTGCACCAGCGCCTTGCCGATCGTCGTCTTGCCGCAGCCCGATTCGCCCACCAGCGCCAACGTGCGGCCGCGGCCGACTTCGAAGCTCACGCTGTCCACCGCCTGGAACACGCCGCGCGTGCGCTGCAGCAGCCCGCGCCGGATCGGAAAGCCCACGCGCAGCCCCTGCACCTGCAGCAGCGCCGCGGCGGCGGCGCCCTCGGCGCGCAACGGGTCTGCTGGCGCCGCCTGATCCGCGTGCGCGGCTGCCGGGCCGGGCGGGGCCGGCGCGACTGCCGAGGCCACCGCGGCCGCTGCCGCCCGATGCGCAGGCCGCGCGCCGCCGGCCTCGTAGAGCAGGCAGCGCACCTCGTGCCCCGGCGCCACCTGCAACAGCCGCGGCGGCTGGTGCGCGCAGTGCGGCATCGCCGCCGCGCAGCGCGGCTCGAAGCGGCAGCCGGCAAAGGCCTGGGTCAGCGCCGGCACGGTGCCGGCGATCGCCTCCAGCGGCCGGCCGCGGCGCTGCTGGCCGGGCAGCGCGCGCAGCAGCGCCTGCGCGTAAGGGTGGCGCGGCACGGCGAAGAAGTCGCGCGCGCTCGCCGCCTCCACCACCTGGCCGGCGTACATCAGCGCCACGTCGTCGGCCATGCCGGCGACGACGCCCAGGTCGTGGGTGATCAGCAGCAGCCCCATGCGGCGCTCGCGCTGCAGTTGCGCCAGCAGTTCCAGGATCTGCGCCTGGATCGTCACGTCGAGCGCGGTGGTCGGCTCGTCGGCGATCAGGAAGTCGGGCTCGGCCGCGAGCGTCATCGCGATCATCACCCGCTGCTTCTGCCCGCCCGACAGGCGGAACGGGTAGTCGTCGATGCGCCGCTCGGGCTCGGGGATGCCCACGCGCGCCAGCCACTCGACGGCCTTGGCGCGCGCGGCCGCGCCGCGCAGCACGGTGTGCGCCTCGATCGCCTCGACCACCTGGTCGCCCACGCGCATCACAGGGTTCAGGCTGGTCGCGGGCTCCTGGAAGATCATGCCGATGCGCCCGCCGCGCACCGCGCGCATCGCGGCCTCCGGCAGCGCCAGCAGGTCCTGCGCGCCCAGCCGCACCTCGCCCGC
Source organism: Pseudomonadota bacterium (assembly GCA_018240325.1). Classification (GTDB taxonomy): domain Bacteria; phylum Pseudomonadota; class Gammaproteobacteria; order Burkholderiales; family Burkholderiaceae_C; genus Rubrivivax. The sequence continues at coordinate 34,718 of JAFEFZ010000112.1, read as the reverse complement.
GGTGATGCGGCCGTTGTCGGGCAGCAGCCGCAGCAGCGCCAGCGCCGTCATGCTCTTTCCGCAGCCGCTCTCGCCCACCAGCGCGAAGGTCCGACCGCGCGCGATCGCCAGCTCGATGCCGTCGATCGCGCGCACCACGCCGTCGTCGGCGTCGAGCTCGACCCGCAGCGCGTCGGCGTGCAGCGCCTGGGCCTGGCCGGTCATCGTGCGCCCCTGGCCGGCCGCGGCCGCACGCGGCGCGCGCGCGGATCGAAGGCGTCGCGCACGCCGTCGGCGAACAGGTTGGCCGCCAGCACCAGCGTGACCATGAAGCCGAAGGCCGCGGCGAAGCTCCACCACACCGGCGGGTCGCGGCTCATCTCGTTGCGCGCCAGGTTGATCATGCCGCCGAAGCTGTTCATCGACGGGTCGACGCCGACGCCCACGTAGGTCAGCACCGCCTCGTACAGGATCAGCGCGCTGAACTCGAGCACGGTCACGATCAGCATCAGGTGCGCGACGTTCGGGAAGACGTGGCGGCGCATGATGCGCGCCGGGCCGACGCCGAAGGCCCGCGCCGCCTGCACGTACTCCAGCTCGCGCAGCTTCAGCGTCTCGCCGCGCAGCAGCCGGCACAGCCCCGCCCAGCCGGTCAGCCCCAGCACCGCGCACAGCAGGAACAGCTTGAGGTCGGCGCGCTCGGCGCCGGTCTCGAACAGGTCGGGGTTCTGGTCGAGGAACACCTGCACCATCAGCACGCAGGCGGCGATCAGCAGCACGTTGGGCACCGACGACAGCACCGTGTACAGGTACTGGATCGCCTCGTCGACCCAGCCGCGAAGGTAGCCGGCCAGGATGCCCAGGCCCACCGCCAGCGGCAGCGTGGCCACGGTCGCAAGCGTGCCGATCACGAACGCGGTGCGGATGCTCTTGAGCGCCTGGTACAGCACGTCGTTGCCGGTCAGGTCGGTGCCGAGCACGTGGTAGCCGGTGCCCAGCCCCACCGCCAGCCCCGCCAGCAGGCCCAAGGCCAGCAGCGTCGCTGCGGCCACCCGCCACGGGATCGGCCCGTCGCCGCGCGCGATTGCCGCCAGCGTCGCGCGCAACGGCCGGGCGCGGGCGCGCGCGATCGCCGCTGCCGCCACCAGGCCCAGCGCGGCGGCAGCGGCAGCGCCGAGCGCCAGCCCGGCCGCGCCGCGCCGCAGCAGGTCGGGCAGCCACTGCGCATCAGGATCCTGCAGGTGCGCGCCGCCGTGCACGAGCCGCGGCGCGACCCGCCTGACCACCCCGCCGGCCTCGACCGATTCCTTGGTGAAGCCCAGGTACGACAGCGGCCGCGAATAGGTGACTTCGCGCGTCTCGATCAGGCCCGAAAGCAGCGCATCGAGCACCGAGCGCGTGCGCGGGTCGTAGGCCACCGCGTCCGAAACACCGGTGCGCGGCAGCCGCGGCCGGAAGTGCAGGCTGTCGAGCAGCGTGACGGCCAGGCACAGCGCCAGGATCAGCGACGAGGCCAGCGCCGCCGGGTCGGCGAACACGCGCCGCCAATCGGCCGCCAGCCCCGGGCGGCGGCGCAGCCGCCACACGTAGGCCAGCAGCGCCGCCGCCATCAGCCACATCGCGGCGTCGGTCCACAGCACGACGATCTTCGGCACCGGGCTACTCCAGCCGCACCCGGGGGTCGGCCCAGGTGTAGGCGATGTCGATCAGCACGAAGGACGCGATGTACAGCACCGCGCCGACGAACACCATCGTGCGCACCACCGCGAAATCCTGCTTGCCGATCGCCTCGATCACGTAGGCGCCCAGCCCGGGCAGCCCGAAGAAGCTCTCGAACACCAGGCTGCCGAGGAACACGTAGGGCAGGTACGCACCGGCGCTGGTGATGATCGGGATCAGCGCATTGGGCAGCACGTGGCGCGCCAGCACCCGCCACTCCGGCAGGCCCTTCGCGCGTGCGGTGCGCACGTAGTCCTTGCCGGCCTCCTCGAGCAGCATCGCGCGGTACAGCCGCGCCTCGCCGCCCAGCCGCGCGACCAGCGACAGCGCGATCGGCAGCGCCAGGAACTTCAGCGCGTCCAGCCCGGGCGCATAGCCCGAGATCGGCGCGAGCTTCATCACGCGCGAGAACAGGTACTGGCCGACGATGATGTAGAACAGGCTCGAGATCGACAGCATCAGCACGCACGCGACCACGCCCCAGAAGTCCAGCCGGGTGTGGCGCAGCATCACCAGCAGCAGCGCGAACGCGGTGCTGGCGAACACCTGCAGCACGAACAGCGGCAGCGCCAGCTGGATGCTGACCCACATGCGCGTGGCCACCTCGTCGCCGATGCTGCCCGCGCTCTCGGCGTCGGCGCGGCCGAAGTCGAACTGGTACAGCGACACCGAGCGCTCCCAGAAGATCGTGTCGGTGAAGCGCTCGACGCCCTGCCGGCGCTCGTTCAGGTACAGCGGCTTGTCGTAGCCGCGCTCGGCCTTCCACTTCTCGATCGCCTGCTGGGTCACGCGCTTGCCGCCGAGGTTCAGCCGCGCCATGTCGTCGGGCGTGTTGACGGTGAAGAACAGGAAGAAGGTCGCCAGGTTCACGCCGGCCAGGATCAGCGCGCCGTACAGGATGCGGCGGACGATGTACGCGCCCATCAGGCCACGACCTCGCCGCGCGCGTTGCTGCGCTCGCGCCGGCGCAGGCTGCGCCAGCCGAGCGCGAGCAGCAGCGCCGCCGCGGCCGCGATCGCGGCCAGCGGCCACCACACCGGCCGGTTCCACGCGGCCTGGCTGGCCAGCCGCTGCGCCACGTCCAGGCGCAGGTACTTGCCGTGGTCGCGGATCAGCACCGCCGGCTTGTAGTTGTGCACCCAGGCCTGCGCCGCGCCCGAGCTGAACGGGAAGTAGCCGAAGCTCCACGGCGCGTCGCGCTGCACGATCGCCACCATCTGGTCGATCACCTGCTGCTTCTCGGGGCCGTCGTCGAGCAGTTGCATCCGCTGGAACAGCCGGTCGTATTCGGGGTTCGCGTAGTTCGCGGTGTTCTCGCCGTCGAAGCGGGTCTTGCCGTTGGGGCCGTACAGCAGGAACAGGAAGTTCTCGGCATCGGGGTAGTCGGCCAGCCAGCCGAGCCAGAACACCTGGTAGGTGCCTTTGCGCACCTTGTCCTGGAACTGGTTGTTGTCGGTGGCGCGCACCTCGAGCTGGATGCCGATCTTGGCGAACTGGCGCACCACCCAGTCGATCTCGGGCTTGCGCTCGGGCGTGGCCGGCGCGTAGAAGTCGTAGTTGATCACCAGCGGCTTGCCGGTCTTCGCGTCGCGGCCGTCGGGCCAGCCGGCCTCGGCCAGCAGCCGCTTCGCGTCGTCGAGTCTGCGCTTGACCACCTTGCCGCCCACCACCTGGTGCGTGACCGGGTTGTGGCCCTCGGGCGTGCCGTGGCGCGAGCCGAAGATGCCGCCGGGCAGCGGGCTCATCGCCGGCTCGCCCGCCTTCTTCGGGAAGATCTTGGAGTACTCCTCCCAGTCGAAGGCGATCGAGATCGCCTGGCGCAGCTTGCGGTTGCGCTCGCGCTGCTCGGGCGTGTCGCCCCAGCCGACCACCGGGTCGAGCATGTTGAAGCCGACGATCCAGCTGTGCACGTCGGCGAACTTCGGCAGCCGGAAGCCCTTGGCCTCGTATTCCTTGCGCACCTCGTCGCTGTCCTGCATCGCGACCAGGTAGTCCATGCCGGTGTCGGTGCGCTCGAACACCAGGATGTCGTAGTAGCCCTGGCGGAACTTCTCGCGCATCGGCACCGCCTCGCGGTCGATCGTCGACACGTAGCGGTCGACGAAGGGCATCGTCTTGCCGCAGTCGTCGAGCAGCCCCGCCTCGCGGTCGCCGGGCATGCCTTCGCACGGATAGGGCTCGCCGCGCCAGTTGGGGTTGCGCTCGAGCACGTGGCGCCGGTCCTTGCGGTACTCGGTCATCCGGTACGGCCCGGTGCCCACCGGCCAGGTGTCCAGGCTCAGGCCCGCGGCGGCCATGCCGGGCTGCGCGTAGAACGCATCCGCCTCCCACGGCACCGGCGACAGGAAGGTGGTCGCCATCCAGTAGTTCCACTGCGGGTACTTGCCCTTGATGCGGATGCGCAGCAGGTGCGGCTCGGGCGCCGACGCGCCCGCCAGCGGCCAGCGGCGGAAGTCGAGGAAGGGCTTGTCCTGGCTCGCCGGGTCGAGCCCGGCGCGCAGCCTGGCGTCCTCGGCGCGGATCAGCGCGCCGTAGTCCTTCAGCCCGACCACGTACTGCGAGAAGATGCCGAAGACCGGCGTGGTGATGCGCGGGGTCGCGTGGCGCTTGAGCGCGTAGACGAAGTCGTCGGCCACCAGCTCGCGCGTGCCCTGGTGCTCGAAGTCCAGCGGCGTGCGCCGCTTGCCCAGCTCGCCCGGGCGCATCGCGTGGTAGCGCCAGCGGCCCTGCTCGTCGCGGGCGAAGGCCGGGTGCGGCTGGTACAGGATGCCGGGCTTGATCGGGATGTCGTAGATGCTCTCGGCCACCTGCTCGCCCGGCGCGTCGTCGGCCAGCGGCCGGCCGCCGGCGTCGACGTAGCGCGGCTTCGCGATCGCGGCGGCCGACTTCGGCTGCAGCCGGAACGGGCGCAGCAGGTAGTGGTAGCCGTAGGGCGGCTCGTAGATCTGATAGGTGTAGGGCGTGTCGTTCGACCAGTACGACGCGGTCGGGTCCAGATGGCGCGGCGAGCTTTCGATCACCGCGCTGACCAGCGTGTTGGTGGCCGCCAGGCCGTCGGGCAGCGGGTTGTTGTTGCACCCGGCCAGGCCGAAGCCGAGCAGCAGCACGGCGCAGGCGTGGCGCAGCAGGCTCTCGAGAAAACGCCGGGCCGTCCCGGGCCTTCTCGAGCCCCACGGAGGGCGGGCCGGGCGCGGCCCGGCCCTGGGGGCGCTCTCAGCCATGCGCCCAGCCGAGGTAGGCGTCGCGGCCGCTGACCAGCAGCTCCACCGGCCGGCCGACCGGCAGCGTGAGCTTGGTGCGCACGTGGCCGAAGGGCAGCCCGGTGACGATCGGCACCTTGGTGCGCGCGCGCAGCTGCGCCACCGCCGCCTTCAGCGAGTAGCCGCGGTCCAGCACGGATTTGGCGGCCGCCGTGAAGCTGCCCAGCAGCACCGCGCGCTGCGCATCGATCACGCCCGCCTGCAGCAGTTGCAGCAGCATGCGCTCCACCCGGTACGGCTGCTCGTTCACGTCCTCGAGAAACAGCACGCCGCCGCGCACCGCCGGCCAGTGCGGCGTGCCCAGCAGCGACAGCAGCACCGTGAGGTTGCCGCCCCACAGCAGCCCGCGGCGCTGCAGGCCGTCGAAGCCGGCCTCGGTGCGCCAGCCGACCGCGTGCAACTCGCCGCGCATCGCCTCGCAGAAGGTGCCGGCGGTGACGTCGTCGACGCCGCCGTCGGCGTCGGCGCGGCCGAAGTCCTCGACCGCGGTGGGGCCTGCCCAGCTGGGTGCGCCGGTGTGCGCCAGCAGCGCCAGCTGCAGCGCCGTCAAGTCGCTGAAGCCGACCCAGCGCGTGCCGCGTTCGACGCTGCGCGCGAGCCGCTTCCAGTGGATGCGGTCGAGCAGCCGGGTCAGCCCGTAGCCGCCGCGCGTGGCCAGCGCCACCGAAGGCGCTGCCGCCGCCACCCGGTGCAGCGCCGCCAGGCGCTGATCGTCGTCGCCGGCGAAGCGCTGGTGGCGGGCGAGCGCCGCCTCGTCGATCGTGACCACGAAGCCGAGGCCCGCGAGGCGCCGCGCCGCCAGCCGCAGCGCCGGGCCGCGCAGCACTACGCCCGACGGCGAGAACAGCTGCAAGCTGCGCAAGCCCGGATCGGGATGCGCGTGGCCAACGCCAACGCCAACGCCAACGCCAGCGCCAGCGCCATCGCCGGCAGGCGGCAGCGGGTTGCGCGGTCGTCTCATGCGGATCCCCCGGGCGGCGGCGCCGGATCGGCCGGCTCCGGCATCTCGAGCACCTCGCCGATCGGGATGGAAGCGCCGCCATCGGGACCGGCGTGCGCGAATGCCGCAGCTTCGGCGCGGCCGTCGCGCTGCTGTGCACGGCGCGCGGCGAAGAACTCGCGCAGCAGCGCCGCGCTCGCCGGGGCCAGCACGCCGCCCTGCACCTGCGTCTGGTGGTTCAGCTGCGCCTGGCCGAACACGTCGATCACCGACCCGGCCGCACCCGTCTTCGGGTCGGCAGCGCCGTAGACCACGCGCTCGAGGCGCGCGTGCAGCAGCGCACCGGCGCACATCGCACAAGGCTCGAGCGTCACGTACAGCGTGCAGTCGGGCAGCCGGTAGTTCTCGAGCAGTTGCGCCGCGTGGCGCAGCGCGACGATCTCGGCGTGCGCCGTCGGGTCGTGGGTGGTGATCGGCCGGTTGTAGCCGGTGGCGACCACCTGGCGGCCTGCGGGCGTGTCGCGCACGATCACCGCGCCCACCGGCACCTCGCCGACCAGCAGCGCGTTGTGCGCCTGGTCCAGCGCCAGGCGCATGCCGGCTTCGTCGCGTTGCCGCTGTTCGGCGGCGCTCGGGGCGAAGGGGTCGGGCATGGGCGGGGGTCGGTCGGGCCGCCGCGGGCGGGCGGCGCGCGGATTGTGCCGCGCACGGCACGGCGGCCCGGCAGGCGCGCTGCCGACGGGGCACGAATCGCGGTCGCGCCGCGGCCCCCCGAACGGCATCGCCCGCCCGGCCGCAGCCGCCCGCGACCGGCCGCTCAGGGTTTGACGGCCAGCACCAGGAAGACCGCGAAGATGCCCAGGTGCACGGCGCCTTGCAGCATCGTCGTGCGCCCGGTCGCCAGGCTGATGCCGCTGATGTACAGCGCCAGCAGCAACAGGCCCATCTCGGTGCCCGACAGGCCGACGACCATCGGCAGGTCGAGGTACAGCGCCAGGAAGCCGACGATCGGAATCGTCAGCCCGATCGTCGCCAGCGCCGAACCGAGCACGAGGTTCAACGCGGCCTGCAGACGGTTGGCGCGCGCCGCCTGCAGCGCCGACAGGGCTTCGGGCAGCAGCACGATCGCGGCGATCACCACGCCGACGAGGCTCGCCGGCAGCTCCATTGCCGCCACTGCCTGCTTGAGCATGGGCGACAGCAGCTTGGCATGCAGCACCACCGCGACGAGCCCCGCCAGCAACAGCAGCAGGCTGAACGCCGCCGTGCGCCGCCCGGGCACGGCGTTGCCGCCGCCGGCGACGACGCCTTCGGCGAAGTACTCGCGGTGCGAGGTGGTCTGCACGTACAGGAACACCGCGTACAGCACGATCGACACCAGGCCGACCGCCAGCAGCTGGGTGGGCGCGAAGACCGGCCCCAGCGCGGTCCGGGTGACCACCGGCAGGATCAGCGACAGCGCGGCGATCGTGCCCAGCACGCTCAGCGCCGAAGTTGCCGAATCGAGCCTGAAACTCTGCTCGTGGTGGTGCATGCCGCCCACCAGCAGGCAGCCGCCGACGATGCCGGTGAGCACGATCATCACGGTCGCGTACACGGTGTCGCGCGCCAGGGTATCGGTCCCCGGGCCGCCGGCGAGCATCAGCGACACGATCAGCGTCACCTCGATCAGCGTGATCGCCAGCGCCAGCAGGATCGACCCGTAGGGCTCGCCCAGCCGCAGCGCCAGCACCTCCGCGTGACGGACGGCGGCGAAGACGGTGCCCAGCATCAGCAGCGATGCCGGCAGCAGCAGCACTGGCCCGACGCCGGCGCCACCGGCGAAGAGCACGGCCGCCAAGGCGAGTGCTGCCGCCGGCACCACGGCGGACCACAGCGGAATGCGGTCGATCGACGCGGGGTCGAGGCTCATGGCCGCTCCGACATAGAGTAGAGGCACGACCCGGCGGCGGCCGGGCGAAGGGATCGGATGCTAACGTCCCGCTCGAGGCGTCCCGGACCCGCCGGCACGCCGTTTTCGGGATGCGCCGATCCGGCGGCGACACGCAGGAGGCGAAGCATGGACAGGCAAGCCCAGGTTCAGCAGGCCGAGCGCTTTCGCGCGCTGCACGACCGCAGCCGGCTGCTGCTGCTGCCCAACGCGTGGGACGCGGGCAGCGCGCGCGTGTTCGCCGACCTCGGGTTCGACGCCATTGCCACCACCAGCGGCGGCGTGGCCTGGTCGCTGGGCCATGCCGACGGCGAGGCCGCCCCGCTGGCCGAAGTGATCGACGCGATCCGGCGGATCGTGCGCGTCACGCCGCTGCCGGTCAGCGCCGACTTCGAAGGGGGCTATGGCGACACGCCGGCTGCGGTGGCCGCCAACGTGCGCGCGGTCATCAGCGCCGGCGTGGCCGGCATCAACCTCGAGGACGGCATCCGCCACGACACGCTGCGCGCGGTCGGCGAAGCCGCCGACCGGATCGCCGCGGCACGTGCAGCCGCCCGCGAGGCGGGCGTGCCGATCGTGATCAATGCGCGCATCGACGCCTGGATCATCGGCGGCGGCGCTTCCGAGACCGAGCGCATCGACGAGGCCCTGCGCCGCGCGCAGGCCTACCTCGCGGCCGGCGCCGACTGCATCTACCCGATCGCGCTGGCCCGGCCCGACGCGATCGCCGAGCTGTGCACCGCGATCCCGGCTCCGGTCAACATCGGCGCGCGCCCCGGCCTGCCCGACCTGGCTGCGCTCGCCGCCCTGGGCGTGGCGCGCGTGAGCACCGCGACGCGGCTGGCCGCGGTGGCGCTGTCGGCAGCGCGCACGGCGGCGCAGCAACTGCGCGACAGCGGCCGCTTCGACGCGCTGGATTCCCCCTTCGGCTACCCGCAGCTGCAGCGGCTGTTCGGCGCCGCCTGATCGAGACGACGATCCGCCACGCATGGACAGGGTGATCGACGACATCCGCTTCGACACGGCGGTGCTGCGCAGCTTCACCGCCTGCGCGCGTGCGGCCGGTTGGATCGCGGCGCTGGTGTCGCTGGCGGTGCTCGCCGGCTGGCTCGGCGGCGCCGAGCCTGTGCAGGCGTGGCTGCAATCGCCATCGATGATGCGTGCGCACGCGGCCCTGGGCTGCCTGCTCGCCGGCAGTGCGCTGCTGCTGCACAGCAGTGCGCCGCGCACCGCCGTCGTGCTGTCGGCGCTGACGGCGTTGCTGGGCGGCCTCGAGCTGCTCGGCCATGCCTTCGGCCCAGGCACAGGCGGCTGGCGCGGGCTGGACCTGCTCGCACCCGGCTGGCCGGGCAGGCCGCCGGCGCGCATGACGGAGTTGGCCGCCGTTGCATTGCTGCTGCTGGGCGTGGTCGGCGTGGCGGTTCAACGCGGCCGCGCGGTCTGGCTGCGCGAGGCCTGCGCGATCGCGGTGATCGCGATCGCGATGGCGGCCTTCGCGTCCTGCGGCCTGGTGCTGGCGGGCGACGGCGCCGGTCTGCTGCAGCGGCTGCCGGCCATGACGGCCTCGGTGCTGCTGCTGCTGACGCTGGGCTGGATGGCCTCGGCCCCGACCACCGGGCTGACGCGCGTCGCGGCCGCCGACAGCCAGGGCGGCGCATTCGCGCGCCGCCTGATCCTGCCGGCGCTGGTGCTGCCGGTGCTGTTCACGTTCCTGTTCAAGGCGGTGCAGTTGCGCCTGGGCATGTCCGAATCGCTGGCGCTGGCGCTGGCGGCGGTTGCAGCCGGCGGTGCCGTGGCGGCGATGATCATCTGGGTGGCCAGCCTGCTGGATCGCGCCGAGCGCCAGCGGCGCGTGGTGCTCGCGCTGCACGAGGATGCGAGGACGGATGCGCTCACGGGCCTGGCCAACCGGCGTGCGCTCGATGCAGCGCTGGTCCGCGCGCTGCGCCAGCGCGGCGCCGCGACGCTGCTGCTGCTCGACGTGGACCACTTCAAGCGCTTCAACGACAGCTTCGGCCATCCGGCCGGCGACGACGTGCTGCGCGAGACGGGCCGGCTGCTGCGCGCGGTGGTGCGGTCGCAGGATCTGGTCGCCCGCTACGGCGGCGAGGAGTTCGCGATCCTGCTGCAGCAGAGCGATGCGTTGCGCGGCCGGCACGTGGCCGAACGCGTGATCGCGGCGATGCGCGTGCACCCCTGGGCGCTGCGGCCGGTGACGCTGAGCATCGGCGTGGCCGTGGCGGCACCCGGCGATGCCGCGGCCACGCTGCTGCGCCGCGCCGACGCGGCGCTGTACCGCAGCAAGCAAGCCGGCCGCGACCGCTTCAGCTTCGGCGCAGCGCCGGGCGACGAAGCACCGCCGCACCCGCAGCCACCCCGTCGCCCGCCGACGGCGCCGCCTGCGGGCGCGGGCATCGGCAACGGCAGCGTCGTGAACGCCGCAGCCGCGAACGGCTGCGGCGTAGACTGAGCCCGCAGCCGCGCGGGCGGCAGGACGCAGGAGGCAGAGTCATGAGCGACATCAAGGTGGCGGTGCTGCTGGGCAGCTTGCGCAGGGATTCGCACAACAAGCGGCTGATGCTGGCGGTGGAGAAGCTCGCGCCGGCGCATCTGAAGTTCGAGCAGGTGCGCATCGACGACCTGCCGCTGTACACGCAGAATTTCGACGCCGACTATCCGCCGGCGGCGCGGCGGCTGAAGCAGCAGGTCGAATCGGCGCAGGCGCTGCTGTTCGTCACGCCCGAATACAACCGCTCGGTGCCCGGCGTGCTGAAGAACGCGGTCGACATCGGCTCGCGGCCCTGGGGCACCAATTCCTTCGCCGGCAAGCCGGCGGCGGTGATCGGCGCGTCGATCGGCGCGGTGGGCACCGCGGTCGCGCAAGACCACCTGCGCGGCTCGCTGCACTTCCTCGACGTGCCCGTGCTCGGCCAGCCCGAGGTGTACCTGCACTTCCGCGACGGCAGCATCGCGGCCGACGGCACCGTAGCCGACGATTCGACGCGCGCCTTCTTGCAGCGCTTCGTCGACGCCTACGCGGCCTGGGTGGCGCGCTTCACCGCGTAGCGGCCGAGAGCGCCCCCAGGGCCGGGCTGCGCCCGGCCCGGCGCCGCTCACCATGCGCCGCGGTGCTCGGGCACGCGCGCCGCCAGCGGCAGTGCCGCCGCCAGCAGCAGCGCCAGCGCCGCGTAGATCCAGGCCTGCACGCGGCCGGGGTCGTCGCTGCGCGCCAGGATCGCGGTGACGACCGACACGGTGGTGATCGCGCCGATCTGCAGCGATGCAGTGCGCAGCGCCGCCAGCGTCGATGAATGCTCGGGCGCCAGTTGCAGCCCCGCGTTGCGGCTGGCCGGGTTGACCGTGCCGCGGCCGGCGCCGACCACGAAGGCCGCAGCCGCGAGCCAGGTGTACGCGGCGATGCCGGCCGGCGGGGCGACGGCGATCAGCAGCAGGCCGGCCGCGATCACGGCACCACCCGCGTACAGCGGCAGCCGGTGGCCGGTGCGCCGCAGCGCCAGCGCGGCCGCGATCGAGAACGCGATCGCCGCCAGGCCCTGCGCAACCAGCAGGCTGCCCGAGCCGAACGCGCCGATGCCAAAGCGGTTGGCCGCGAACAGCGGCAACAGCGTCATCGCGCCGTTGGCGACGCCGCCATAGACCACGTTGACGAGGTTGACCGATCCGAAACCCGCGCCGTGGATCAGCCTCGGCGCGATGAACGGGTCGGCGCAGCGGCCGATATGGCGAAAGAAGCCCCACAGCGCGGCCACCGCGATCAGCGCCGGCAGCACGAAGCGCCACGACGCCGGATGCCCGCCGCGCTCGCCCAGCCAGCCGACCGCGAGCATGCCGCCGAGCAGCCCGGCGCCCAGCAGCGCCATGCCCGCCGCGTCCATCCGCTGCCGCCGCGCCTTCGACGCAGGGCGATCGGGCGGCACGTGGCGCAGCGCCAGCACGATGATCGCGATGCCGATCGGCACGTTCACGAAGAACACGCCGCGCCAGCTCCAGTACGCGACGAACATCCCGCCGAAGACCGGCCCGATCATCGCGCCGATGGGGAAGATGCTGCCGAACAGGCTGACCGCGCGGTCGCGCGCGTCGCCGAAGTGCTCGACGACGATGCCGGTGGCCGAAGGCGTGAAGCCCGCGCCGCCGGCCGCCTGCAGCGCGCGCAGCGCGATCAGCACGTAGATGTTCTCGGCCAGCCCGCAGGCCAGCGACGCCGCCGTGAAGGCGACGACCGAGCCGAGGAACACGCGGCGGCAGCCCCAGCGCTCGCTGAGCTTGCCGGCCACCGGCAGCATCAGCACGAAGCCGAACGAGTACGCGGTGATCGTCCACGCCGCCCAGTTGATCGAGGTGTCCAGCCCGTGCTGCAGCGCGTGCAGCGCGGTGGCGACGATCGTCGAATCGACCGACATCATCAGCAGCGCCAGCGCGACGATCGCGAACACGCGGCCGCGCTGCACGGCCGCCGGCGCTGCGGCCGCGCCCGCGGGCGCGGGGCTGCCGCGAAGCTCGTCGCTGCCGTTCATCGTGCCGCAGTTCTACACCGGGCCGGCCGGCTGCCCACGCGGCGGCGGCCTTGCCGGCGTGCACGCGCAAGGGTCATCGGCCGCGCGGCGCAGGCAGCGCGCGGCCGGCGCCGACAATGCGCCGGCGCGGCGGGCCTGCCGACTCCATCCCCGCCGGCGCCGGAGGAACACGATGCAACAACGCCTGGACTACAAGCTGGCCTCGCCCGAGGCCTTCAAGGCCATGCTCCACACCGAGCTGCAGGTCCACAAGAGCGGGCTCGAGGAATCGCTGCTCGAGCTCGTCAAGTCGCGCGCGTCGCAGATCAACGGCTGCGCCTGGTGCCTGGACATGCACACCAAGGACGCGCGCGCACAGGGCGAGACCGAGCAGCGCCTGTACCTGCTGCCGGTGTGGCGCGAGGCGCCCTGCTACAGCGAGCGCGAGCGTGCGGCGCTCGCGTGGACCGAGGCCGTCACCGACATCGCCCGCACCCACGACGTGCCCGACGAGGTCTATGCGCAGGCGCGCCGGCACTTCGACGAGAAGGCGCTGGTCGACCTGACGCTGGCCGTGGTCGCGATCAACGGCTGGAACCGGATGAACGTCGCGTTCCGCACCAAGGTCGGCGACTACGTCAGCCCGCACGCGAAGGCGCGCTGAAAACCGCGGCCTGACGGGCCGATCGCGCCGGCTGCACCGGCCGGCGTGGCCGTGCCGCGCCGGCCGTGCCCGCGTTCGGCTAGCGGCCGGCGGGCGTCACGAACTGGTAGGCGCTGTGGCACTCGACGCACTGGTGCAGCACGCCGGCGAGCTGGGCCAGCGTGTGCTTGGGGTCGCCGAGGCTGTGGGCGTCAGCCGCCAGCGCGTCGAAGCCGCGGTGGGTGGCAAAAGCCAGGGTCTTGAACTCGAGCGGCAGCTTGCCGATGAGCGCCGGCGGTGCATCGTGCGCCGCCGCCATGCCCATCGTGCGTGCCGCGGCGGCAGCCGCCTTCAGGTCGTCGCGCGCGAGCGCGTCGGTCAACTGCTGCACGCCGGCGACGAAGGCGCGCATCTCGCGCAGCACGAAGGCGCGCTCGCCGGGCTCGAGCACGACGGCCTGGCGCCCGTCGTCCCCCGGCACGACCGAGCCGGCGACGATGAACTTGTAGGCCAGTGCGGCCAGTGCGAGCAGCAGCACGGCGATGACCGCGAGCTGGGTCCGGTTGCGGGCGGCAGGTGACATGCGCGCACTGTAGCGGCGCTGCGCCCCTGACGCGACCGGGATCGCGCAATGACCACCACCGCATCCTCGCCAGCCAGGACAGCGGCGGCGTGCCGCACGTGCGGCGCCCCCGGGGGGGCAGCGGCACGGGCGATGCGCGGCCGCTGAAACGCGGCGCGCTGCGCCTGCATCCAATGGGCAGGACGGCTCGCGCCGCAACCGCACCACCGGCTCCGGCCCGCCAGCGTCCAGCCCCGCAACCGCCATCCAGGAGATCGCCATGTCCGCCTCCATCTCGCCCGCTTCATCGCCTTTGCAGCGCACGCTGCGCGCCGCCGCCGTTGCCGCCTTCGTCGGCCTGTCCATCGGCTCGACTGCCGCACTCGCCCACGACGGGCCGCATGAGCAGCAGGCGGCTTGCGGCAGCGAGGCGGCCGCGCTGCACGACACGATGCGCAAGCTCTGGGCGCAGCACATGGAGTGGACCTACGCCGCGGTGACGGCATTCGCCACCGGCTCGCCCGCGTTCGACGCGACCGCCGCGCGGCTGATGCAAAACCAGGTCGAGATCGGCAACGCGATCAAGCCCTTCTACGGCGAGCAGGCCGGCAACGCGCTGACCCGGCTGCTGCAGGAGCACATTGCCGGCGCGGTCGCCGTCGTCAAGGCCGCCAAGGCGGGCGACAAGCCGGCGCTGGACAAGAACATCGCCGCGGCCTACGCCAACGCGCAGCAGATCGCCGACTTCCTCGCCGCGGCCAACAAGAACTGGCCGCAGGCGACGGTGCGCGACATGCTCAAGGGCCACATCGACACCACGCTGGTGTACGCGACCTCGCTGCTGCAGGGCCGCTACGCCGACGGCATCGCCGAGTACGGCCGCGCCGAGGACCACATGCTGATGCTGGCCGATGCACTGACCAACGGGCTGGTCGCCGCCTTCCCCGCGAAATTCGCGCTCTGAAGCGCAAGACCGCTGACCGCCATGAGCACCGACCTCGCCACCCCCGCGCTGCGCAGCGACGCAGCTCCCGCGCTGCGCACCAGCGCAGCGCCCGCGCTGCGCCCGCAGGCAGCCGCCGCCCTGCAGCCGGCATCGGATCGCATCCGCCGGCGGCTGCGCGAGGCCGGGCAGCGCTTCCACGCCAACGACAACATCGCCGCCTTCGTGCCCGCGGGCGAGCTCGACGAGCTGCGCGCCGAGGTGCAGGCGCACCTGCGCGCGGCGCTCGACGCGCTCGTGATCGACACCGCGCACGACCACAACACCGCCGACACCGCGCGCCGCGTCGCGAAGATGTTCGTCGACGAGGTGTTCGCCGGCCGCTACCAGCCGCCGCCGGCGGTGACGAGCTTCCCGAACGCCGCGCAGCTGAACGAGCTGATGATCGTCGGCCCGATCGCGGTGCGCAGCGCGTGCTCGCACCACCTGTGCCCGATCGTCGGCCGGGTCTGGATCGGCGTGTAGCCGAACGCGGCGTCGGACCTGATCGGCCTGTCGAAGTACGCGCGGCTTGCCGACTGGATCATGAGCCGGCCGCAGATCCAGGAGGAGGCGGTCGTGATGCTCGCCGACGAGATCGAGCGCCGGGTGCGCCCCGACGGCCTCGCCGTGGTGATGCAGGCCGACCACTTCTGCATGCACTGGCGCGGCGTCAAGGACGAGCACGCCCGGATGACGAACTCGGTGATGCGCGGCGCGTTCCTGAAGGACGCGAGCCTGCGCCGCGAGTTCCTCGACCTGATGGCGCGCGGTGCGCACGGATGAGCGCCCAGCCAGCCCATCCGGGCGGGTGCCGCACCGTCCATCCGGCCGCCCAGCGCCGTGTCGCCTGCAAACCCGCAGCGCACGCACGGCAGCCGCATCCGCGCCAGAATCCATCGCAACCCACGACGAGGAGCGCACGCTGATGTCCGCAAATCCGCTGCCCGCCCAGGCGCCGGTATCGGCGCGCACACCGGAGGACGAACTGATCGCGCGCGCCGCCGCCGGCGAAGGCGCCGCCTTCGAAGTGCTGATGCGCCGCCACAACCGGCTGCTGTACCGCACCGCGCGCAGCATTCTCAAGGACGACGCCGAGGCCGAGGACGCGGTGCAGGACGGCTACCTGCGCGCGTGGCGCGCGCTGCCGGACTTTCGCACCGAGAGCAAGCTCGCGACCTGGCTGGTGCGCATCGTCGCCAACGAAGCACTCGCGCGGCTGCGCCGCACGAGCGCAGCCGTGATCCCGCTGGAGGCCGCCATGACCTCGACCGAACCCGACACCCAGGCCGCCTTGACCGAAGCGCCCGAACGCAGCCCCGAGCCGACGCTGGCGCGCGCGCAGGTGCGCGCGCTGCTCGAGACGCGCATCGACCTGCTGCCCGAGATCTACCGCAGCGTGTTCATGTTGCGCGCGGTCGAGGAGCTGAGCGTCGAAGAAGTCGCGCAGGTGCTGGCCCTGCCCGAGGCGACGGTGCGCACGCGCTTCTTCCGCGCACGCTCGCTGCTGCGCGAAGGCCTGGCCGGCGAGATCGACCACGCGCTCGGCGAGGTGTTCGCGTTCGACGGCGCGCGCTGCGACCGCATCGTCGCCAAGGTCCTCGAAAGGGCGCGCGCCGAAGGGTTGAACCTCGACGCGGCGAGCGCAACCTGACGCGCAAGCGCTGCCGCTGGTGCCGGCTGCCGATCCACCCGCCCCGCCCTCATCACCCGGAGAACCCCGATGTCATCGAACGACACCCCCGATGCCGGCCCCGACCTGACCCTCGGCGTCACGCTCGCCGACTTCGGCAGCCGCAAGCTGCTGCGCGGCCACGTCGGTGATCAGGCGGTGCTGCTGGCACGCGTCGGCGACGAACTGCTCGCGACCGGCGCCTCGTGTACCCACTACGGCGGCCCGCTCGACGAGGGCGCGCTCGAAGGCGACACGGTGCGCTGCCCGCTGCACCACGCCTGCTTCTCGCTGCGCACCGGCGAGGCGCTGAACGCGCCGGCCTTCGATGCGATCGCCTGCTGGAAGGTGGAACGCGACGGCGATCGGTACTTCGTGCGCGAGCCGGCCGCCGCAGCAAGACCGGTGTACCCGGCGTCTGCCGCCGAGCCCGCGCGCATCGTGATCGTCGGCGGCGGCGCGGCCGGCTTCGCCGCGGCCGAGATGCTGCGCCGGCGCGGCTGGGGCGGGCAGCTGACGATGCTCAGCGCCGACGCCGACGCGCCCTGCGACCGCCCGAACCTGTCGAAGGACTACCTCGCCGGCAGCGCGCCCGAAGAGTGGATCCCGCTGCGCGGTGCCGACTTCTACGCCGACAACCGCATCGACCTGCGCCTGGCGACCACGGCCGAACGCATCGACCTCGGCGCGCGCACGGTGGTGCTGAACGGCGGCGCCACGCTGGCCTGGGACCGGCTGCTGCTGGCCACCGGCGCCGAGCCGGTGCGGCTGCCGATCCCCGGTGCCGACCAGCCGCATGTGTTCACGCTGCGCTCGCTGGCCGACAGCCGCGCGATCATCGCGCGCGCGCAAGGCGCGAAGTCGGCGGTCGTGCTCGGCTCGGGCTTCATCGGGCTGGAGGTGGCGGCCTCGCTGGCCGCGCGCGGGCTGGCGGTCCACGTCGTCTCGCTCGATGCGCACCCGCTCGAGCGCGTGCTCGGCGCGCAACTCGGCGACTTCGTGCGCGCGCTGCACGAGGCGCAGGGCGAGACCTTCCACATGGGCGCGTCGATCGCGGCGATCGGCGCCGGCACGGTCCAGCTCAGCAACGGCACGCAACTGGCCGCCGACCTCGTCGTGATCGGCGTCGGCGTCAAGCCGCGGCTGGGCCTCGCCGAAGCTGCCGGGCTGAAGCTCGACCGCGGCGTCGTCGTCGACGAATTCCTGCAGACCTCGCAGCCGGGCATCTATGCGGCCGGCGACATCGCCGTGTGGCCGGGCGGCGCGGCGGGACAGCCGATGCGCGTCGAGCATTGGGTCGTTGCCGAGCGCCAGGGCCAGGTCGCCGCGCACAACATGCTGGGCGCGCGCGAACCGTACCGCGACGTGCCCTTCTTCTGGAGCGCGCACCACGAGGTGACGATCCGCTACGTCGGCCACGCGCAAGCCTGGGACGAGATCCGCATCGACGGCGACCTCGCTGCGCACGACTGCAGCGTCAGCTACCTGCAGGGCGGCAGGACGCTCGCGGTCGCGACCATCGGCCGCGACGCGCAGGCGCTCGAACAGGCGCAGCGGCTGGCTGCACAGGGCTGAGAGCGTGTAGACGCCGCCGGCAGCACTCGCGGGCCGTGGCCGATCGCACCGCCTTCGTGTTCGCCGGCGGCGGCAGCCTGGGCGCCGTGCAGGTCGGCATGCTGCAGGTGCTGCTCGAGGCGGGGGTGCGGCCCGACTTCGTCGTCGGTGCGTCGGTCGGCGCGATCAATGCCGCATACTTCGCCGGGACGCCCGATCTGGACGGCGTCGCGCGCCTCGCGCGGTTGTGGGAAGGCCTGCGGCGCGAGGACGTGTTCCCGTTCACGCCGGCGAGCGCGGTGCGCTTGCTGCTGCGGCGGGACAGCCTCGTCGACCCCGGCCGGCTGCGGCAGCTGGTCGCGGCGCATCTTGCCTTCGGCCGGATCGAGGACGCGCGCATCGCGCTGCACGTGATGGCCACCGACCAGCAGGGGATGAGCGTCCGGCTGTCGAGCGGCCCGGCGGTCGACGCCGTCCTGGCCAGCGCGGCGGTGCCCGGGATCTTCCCGCCGGTGCCGATCGACGGCCATGAATTGATGGACGGCGCGATTGCCGCCAACACGCCGCTGCGGCTGGCGGTGGAGCTCGGCGCCACGCGCGTCGTCGTGCTGCCCACCGGCTACGCCTGCGCGCTGCAGCACTCGCCGCAGGGGGCGATCGCCAAGGCGCTGCACGCAGTGACGCTGCTGATCGCCTGGCAGCTGATGCACGAGCTCGACTCGATGCCGCCGGGCGTGCAGGTGCATCTGGCGCCGGCGCTGTGCCCGCTGGCGGTGTCGCCCTATGACTTCTCGGCGTCGCGGCGGCTGATCGAGCGCGCGATCGCCTCGACCCGCGCCTGGGTCGATGCCGGCGGCCTGTCGCGACAGGCGCGCGCACGCGAGCTGGCCGCGCATCACCATTGACCGGCTCCGCGCCGCCCGGTCGCCAGCCGATCGGCCTGGTCTTCGGCGCCGGCGGGCCGCGTCGCACCGGTGGCATGGCTCGCACGCTGAGCCGCTCGCGGCCGGAAGCCTCTACGATGGCCGACTCCGGAACTCCTGAAACTCCGAACGCCTGCTGCCGCCCCGGCAGAGCCGGGGATCCGCCTCGGCAGCTGGTCTCGACCCCTGTCATGCAAGCATCCGACAACACACCCGACCCGCTGGCGCGCGACGCGGCAGCGGCATTCGATGGCGCCTTCCATGCGGCGGTGGCGCCGCTGACCGGCGGGCTGTCGCCGATCTCGCTGCTGCTGGCCTGGACCGACTGGTCGCTGCACCTGTTGACGCAACCGGCGCAGTCGACGCGGCTGGCGCTGCAGGCTCAGCAGATGCTGATGGAAGGGTTGTCGCGGGCCCGCACCGCCACGCCCGCCCCGGCGACCGAAGACCTGCGCTTCAGCCACCCGGGCTGGGCGCAATGGCCCTTTGCACCGATGGTGCAGGCCTACCTGAGCGCCGAGGCCTGGTGGATCAAGGCCAGCGCGCTGCGCGGCATGAGCCCGCACCACCAGGACATGACGCGCGTGTTCGCGCGGCAATGGCTGGACATGCTGTCGCCGGCCAACTTCGCACTCACCAACCCCGAGGTGCTGCAGCGCACCGCCGAGCGCTTCGGCGGCAACTTCGTCGACGGCGCGGCGATCGCGCACGACCACTGGCGGCTGCACCAGGGCCTGCCGCCGCTGCAGCCGCCCGAGCACCCCTACCTGCCTGGCGTGGACCTGGCGGTCACGCCCGGCAAGGTGGTGCACCGCAATGCGCTGGCCGAGCTGATCCAGTACGAGGCGCAGACGCCGCAGGTGCAGGCCGAGCCGGTGTTCATCGTGCCCTCGTGGATCATGAAGTACTACGTGCTCGACCTGTCGCCGCACAACTCGATGGTGCGCTGGCTGGTGTCGCAGGGGCACACGGTGTTCATCGTCTCCTGGCGCAACCCCGACGAGGGCGATGCGCTGCTGGACATGGACGACTACCTGGAGCTGGGCGTGTTCGACCCGCTGGCGGCCATCGCCCGGCTGCTGCCGGACACCCCCGTGCACGCCTGCGGCTACTGCCTGGGCGGCACGCTGCTGGCCATCGGCGCCGCCGCGCTGGCGCGGCCGCAGCGCGTGCAGAACGCCGAGCTGCTGGCGCCGCTGGCCAGCGTGTCGCTGCTGGCCGCCGAGACCGACTTCTCCGAGCCCGGCGAGATGGGCGTGCTGATCGACGCATCGCAAGTGACGATGCTCGAGGACCAGATGGCCGAGCGCGGCTTCCTCACCGGGCGGCAGATGGCCGGCAGCTTCCAGTTCCTGCACTCGCGCGAGCTGATCTGGTCGGCGCGCACGCGCGAGCTGCTGCTGGGCGAGCGGCTGCGCCCCAACGATCTGATGGCCTGGAACGCCGACACGACGCGCATGCCCGCGGCGATGCACAGCGAATACCTGCGCCGCTGCTACCTGCGCAACGAACTGGCCGAGGACCGCTACCCGGTCGAAGGCGAGCCGGTGTCGCTGGCCGACATCCGCCAGCCGATCTTCGCCGTCGGCACCGAGAAGGACCACGTATCGCCGTGGCGCTCGGTCTACAAGCTGCACCGGCTCACGGACACCGAGCTGTGTTTCGTGCTGACCAACGGCGGCCACAACGCCGGCATCGTCAGCGAGCCGGGGCATGCGCACCGGCACTACGCGCTGCACACCAGCCGGCCCGGCGATCCGATGCGCGACGCGGATGCATGGCTGATGCTGGCGCAACGCCACGAGGGCTCGTGGTGGACAGCCTGGCACGACTGGCTGCTGCAGCACGGCAGCGGCCGGCAGGTGGGCGCGCGCCACATCGACGCCGCATCGGCGCTGTGCGACGCGCCGGGGCTGTACGTGCTGGTGCGCTACAACGACTGAGCAGCCGGCGTGCACCCGGCACGGCAGGCGCGCACGAACCGGCGGCGCATCACCATCGACAGGGACGGCGCCGGCGCATGGCGCTTCGCTTCACACGGCAACACGCAGAGAATCGGCCCGGCGACACCCGTTGCCCATGGATGCCGCCGGCCCATCGGGCCCGTTGTGCTGCAAGACTTCGCTGCCTATCCGCCACCATGCCCGAGCGCACTGGCCTGAACGCCGTGGTGATCGGCATCTATGCCGTGGCCGGCGCGCTGCTGCTGTTGCTGCTGCTCGTCGCCGTCGCGCTGCAGGGCGGCACCGCAATGGGCCTGGTCGCCGTACTCGCCTGCGCGCTGGGCTGGTGCCTGTCGTGGCTGCTGGCGCGCTGGTTCGGCGGCTCGCCATGGCTGCATGGGCTGGCGCTGATCGCGCTGCCGCTGGCCTTCGAGCTCTACACCGCGGCCGCAAACGACGCGACGATGCTGCGCCTGCGCGCCGGCTGGTTGGCGCTGCTGGCCGCCGCCGGCGCCGCGAGCGTGCTCGGCGCCCGGCGCGGCCGCGCCGCCCGAGCGCAGCCGCCGCCCTGATCGGCAGCCCGGCGCCGGCGGCCGCTCCTGGCCGCCAGGCCGTTCAGGCCAGCTTGGCGGCGACTTCCACCAGGCGCCGCGCCTGGTGGCCGATCGCGGCCTTCACGTCGTCGCTGAACTCCGCGCCCTGGGTGTGGCTGTAGCCGTAGGGGTTGCCGCCGACCTTGAAGATCGCCGGATCGGTGAAGCCCGGCGCCACGACGATCGCGCCCCAGTGGATCGCCGTCGCGTAGAACGACAACAGCGTCGTCTCCTGGCCGCCGTGCGCGTTCTGCGCCGAGGTCATCGCCGAGATCGCCTTGTTCGCCAGAGCGCCCTTGGCCCAGACGCCGCCGAGCGTGTCGATGAAGGCACGCATCTGGCTCGCCATCACGCCGAAGCGCGTGGGTGCCGAGATCAGCCAGGCGTCGGCCCACTCCATGTCCTGCGCGGTTGCTGCCGTCACGTGGGCGGTGCGTTCGGCCTGCGCCCGCCAGGCATCCTGCCCCGACACCACTTCGGCGGGGGCGGTCTCGGGCGCTTTGAGCAGACGCACCTCGGCACCGGCCGCGCGCGCCGCCTCGGCCGCGATCTCGGCCATGCGGTGGTTGGCTCCATAGGTCGAGTAGTAAACGATGGCGAGCTTGACGGGCATGTTCTGCACTTCCTGCGGATGGGTCGGGAAGGGCCACCGATGCAACCTGGGCTGAACCGGTGGTCTCGAAGGCCGATCTTATTGAATCGCCGCGAGCGGACAAATACTCGATCCCAAGCAACACCATCTCGTGCACGGGACAATGAACGCACGATGGCTGCAATCGGGCTGCCGGCAAACGACCTGATCCTGTTCGCCCATGTCGTGGCGGCCGGCAGTTTCACGCGCGCGGCCGAACTCACCGGGTTGCCCAAGGCAACGCTGTCGCGGCGGCTGGTCGAGCTCGAAAGCGCGCTGGGCGAAAGTCTGCTGCTGCGCAGTACGCGGCGGCTGGTGCTGACGGAATTCGGTGCTCAGATGCTCGACCACGCGCGCCGCCTGCAGGACGAGTCCGAAGCCGCACTGGCGCTGGCGCAGCATCGTCAGGCGGTGCCGCAGGGCACGCTGCGGGTGTCGCTGCCGCCCGAGTTCCAGGAGCTGTCGCTGGTGCAAGTGGCAGCCGAATTCGCACGCCAATACCCCGGCGTGCGCCTGGAACTGGACCTGTCGGCTCGGCGCGTTGACCTGGTGGCCGAGCGCTTCGACCTCGCGGTGCGCGCGGCCACGCAGTTGCCGGACGACGCCACGCTGGTGGCGCGCCGCATCGTGGCGCTCGGCAGCGGCCTGTACGCCAGCGGCGACTATCTGCGCCGGCGCGGCGCGCCGCGCTCGCCCGCCGACCTGCCCGCGCACACCGGCCTGGTGTTGCTCACCAGCGCCGGTGAGCCGCAGCGCTGGCGCCTGGCGCGCCGCGACGAGCGCTGGGAAGGCCTGCCGCTGCACGCGCTGGCCGCCAACTCGATCGGCCTGCTGCAGGCGTTGGCGGCACAAGGGCTCGGCATCGTCGGCCTATCCGAGAACTTCGCGCGCACGGCAGTCGAGCAAGGTGCGCTCGAGCGTGTACTGCCCGGCTGGGAACTGCCGCCCACCACCATCTGGTGCGTCACCGCCGGGCGACGCCTGCTGCCGCGGCGCACCACCGCCTTCATCGAGATCCTGCGCGCTGCCCTGACCGGCGAAGCCGCAGGCCGGTGTCCATGATGACAGGGCACCGGCCGGCCCGCGGCAGCACCGGCGACGGGCCCGCCCGTCGCGTCCGGCTGTTGGCGCCAGGCTTCTGCCGTCAGATTCGCCGTCGAGTCGAAGGGCATCCCATCAACAGGTACCGACAAATCTGCGCAGACGTTCTCCGCAAGTGACAACAGCCTACGCGCAGTTCTCGATCATTGCCGGTCGAAACTGCAAGACGCCGAATCATTCCCACTCGATCGTCGCCGGCGGCTTGCTGCTCACGTCGTAGACCACGCGGTTGATGCCGCGCACCTCGTTGATGATGCGGCTGCTGGCCTTCTTCAGCAGCGCGTACGGCAATTCGGCCCAGTCGGCCGTCATGAAGTCGCTGGTCTGCACCGCGCGCAGCGCGACCACGTAATCGTAGGTGCGGCCGTCGCCCATCACGCCCACGCTCTTGACCGGCAGGAAGACGGCAAAAGCCTGGCTCGTCATGTCGTACCAGGACTTGCCACTGCGCTCGTCGATCGTGCGGCGCAGTTCGTCGATGAAGATCGCGTCGGCGCGGCGCAGCAGCTCGGCATATTCGCGCTTCACCTCGCCCAGGATGCGCACGCCCAGCCCCGGCCCGGGGAACGGGTGCCGGTAGACCATCTCGTGCGGCAGGCCCAGCGCAACGCCGAGTTCGCGCACCTCGTCCTTGAACAGGTCGCGCAGCGGCTCCAGCAGCGCGAGCCCCAGCTTCTCGGGCAGGCCGCCGACGTTGTGGTGGCTCTTGATCGTCGTCGCCTTCTTGGTCTTGGCGCCGCCGCTCTCGATCACGTCCGGGTAGATCGTGCCCTGCGCCAGCCACTTCGCGCCGGCGATCTTCCCGGCCTCGGCCTGGAACACCTCGACGAACTCGCGGCCGATGATCTTGCGCTTGCGCTCCGGGTCGGCAACGCCCGCAAGCGCGCCCAGGAACTGCTCGCCCGCGTCGACATGCACGACCTTCGCGTGCAGCCGTCCGGCGAACATCTCCATCACCATCCGCGCCTCGTCCAGGCGCAGCAGGCCGTGGTCGACGAACACGCAGGTCAGCTGGTCGCCGATGGCCCGGTGGATCAGCGCGGCGGCCACGCTCGAATCGACGCCGCCCGACAACCCCAGGATCACCTGCTCGCTGCCCACCTGCGCGCGGATCTTCGCCACCGCTTCTTCGATGTGGTCGCGCATCACCCAGTCGGGCCGGGCGCCCGCGATCTGCAGCACGAAGCGCTCCAACAGCGCGCGCCCCTGCAGCGTGTGCGTGACCTCGGGGTGGAACTGCAAGCCGTAGTAGCCGCGCGCTTCGTCGGCCATGCCGGCGATCGGGCAGCTCGGCGTACTGGCCATCAGCTTGAAGCCCGGCGGCAGTGCCGTGACCTTGTCGCCGTGGCTCATCCACACCTTCAGCATGCCGTGGTTCTCGGCGGTGCGGAAGTCCTCGATGCCGTCGAGCAGCCGCGTGTGCCCGCGCGCGCGCACCTCTGCGTAGCCGAACTCGCGCTGCGTGCTGGCCTCGACCTGCCCGCCCTGCTGCACGGCCATCGCGAACATGCCGAAGCAGATGCCCAGCACCGGCACGCCCAGCTCCCACACCGCCTGCGGTGCGCGCAGCTGGTGGTCTTCGTAGGTGCTGGCGTGGCTGCCCGACAGGATGACGCCCTTCGGCGCGAATTCGCGCACGAAGGCGTCGGACACGTCGTTCGGGTGGATCTCGCAATACACGTGCGCCTCGCGCACGCGGCGCGCGATCAGCTGCGTGAGCTGCGAGCCGAAGTCGAGGATCAGGATCTTGTCGTGCATCGGGCGGCCTTCAGGCGGCCGCCGCCCGCGCGCTGGCGCGTTGGCGGCGGAAATGGGTGATCGCGAGCGTGGCGCCGACGGCCTGCAGCAGCGCGCAGAAGTAGAACGGCAGCCCGATCCACGGGTCTCCCGGCGGCCGGTGCGACACCAGGCCGAGCAGCGGGGCGGCGATCGTCGGCGCCAGCACCGCCGCGAGGCTGTTCACCGAGGCCATCGAGCCCATCGTGCGGCCCTGGTTGTGCGCGTCGGCGGCGTTGGAGATCAGGCTGGTCAGCGAAGCCTGCGCGCCGCCGCCGATCAAGGTGCCGACGACGATCACCGCATACAGCATCCAGCCTTCGCTCGCCAGGCCGAAGCCGAGGTAGGTCAACGCCGATCCCGCCAGCCCCACGGCGGCCAGCCGCTGCGGCGTGAAGCGGCGCAGCAGGTGCTTGAGCAGAACGCCCTGCACGAAGGCCGACATCAGGCCGACGACGAACAGCGAGGCGCCGGTCTGCGCCGGCCCCCAGCCGAACTTGAAGTAGGTGTACAGCACCCAGGTGGTGTGCAGCGTGAACTGCGCCAGCGCCGCCAGCGCGACCACCACCACCAGCGGGCCGACGCCGTGCAGCCGGGTCAGCGCGATCAGCGCCGAAAAGGGATTCGCACGCCGCCATTCGAAGGCGCGCCGCCGCTCGGGCGGCAGCGACTCGGGCAGCACGAACCAGCCGTACAGGCCGTTCGCGACGGCCAGCGTGCCGGCCACGAAGAACGGCAGCCGCAGGTCGACGGCGCCCAGCAGCCCGCCGGCCGCCGGGCCGAGGATGAAGCCCAGGCCGAACATCGCGCCCAGCAGGCCGAAGCGGCGCGCGCGCTGCTGCGGCGGCGTGATGTCGGCCACGTAGGCGTTGGCCACCGCCGCGTTGCTCTGCATCGCGCCGCTGAACAGCCGCACCGCGATCAGCATCCACAGCGCGGTCGCCAGCCCGGTGACGATGAAGCTCAGCGCCAGCCCGGTGAAGCCCAGCAGCAGCACCGGGCGGCGGCCGTGCCGGTCGGACAGCGCGCCCAGCACCGGCGACGCGAAGAAATTGGCGATGCCGAAGCTGAACGCGACCGCGCCGAACCACAGCGCCTGCTCGGTCGGCGACGTGGTGAAGGTGCCGACGAACAGCGGCAGCACCGGCACGATCAGGCCGATCGACACCATGTCGATCAGCACCGTCAGCATGATGAAGGGCATCGCTGCCCGGCGCTCGCCTGGCGCTGCGGCCTGCGGATTCAATCGGTTCTTCCTCGTGCGGGCGCCGGCTGCCGGCCGCCCCGTTGCGCAGGGGCGCGCCGTCACTCCATCCGGTAGTTCGGGGCTTCCGTCGTGATCTGCACGTCGTGGACGTGGCTCTCGCGCATGCCGGCGGCGGTGATCTGCATGAACTCGGCGCGCTCGTGCATCTCGGCGATCGACGCACAGCCGCAGTAGTGCATCGCCGCGCGCAGCCCGCCGGCCATCTGGTAGACGATCGCCACCAGCGAGCCCTTGTACGGCACGCGGCCCTCGATGCCCTCGGGCACCAGCTTGGCCGAGCTGGAGGTGTCGGCGCCTTCCTGGAAGTAGCGGTCGGCCGAGCCCTGCTGCATCGCCCCGAGCGAGCCCATGCCGCGGTAGCTCTTGTAGCTGCGGCCCTGGTACAGCACCACCTCGCCCGGCGCCTCCTCGGTGCCGGCGAAGGCGCTGCCCAGCATCGCGCAGTGCGCGCCGGCGGCCATCGCCTTGGCCAGGTCGCCCGAGTAGCGGATGCCGCCGTCGGCGATCAGCGGCACGCCGCTGCCCCGGATCGCCTTGGCCACCTCGGCGATCGCGGTGATCTGCGGCACGCCGATGCCGGTGACGATGCGCGTGGTGCAGATCGACCCCGGCCCGATGCCGACCTTGACCGCGTCGGCGCCGGCCTCGACCAGCGCCAGCGCCGCCGCGCCGGTGGCGATGTTGCCGCCGATCACGTCGAGCTGCGGGTGCTCGCGCTTGATCCGGCGCACGCGCTCGATCACGCCCTCGCTGTGCCCGTGCGCGGTGTCGACCACGATCACGTCGACGCCGGCCCTGACCAGCAGCTCGACGCGCTCGTCGGTGCCCTCGCCCACGCCGACCGCCGCGCCCACGCGCAGCTTGCCCTGGGCGTCGCGCGCCGCGCTCGGGAAGTTGGTCTGCTTGGTGATGTCCTTCACCGTCATCAGCCCGCACAGCTCGAAGGCGTCGTTGACCACCAGCACACGGTCGAGCCGGTGGCGGTGCATCAGCGCCTTGGCGTCCTCGGGCGCCGAGCCTTCGCGCACCGTGACCAGGCGCTCGCGCGGCGTCATGACTTCGCGCACCGGCGCATCGGCGCGCGTCTCGAAGCGCAGGTCGCGGTTGGTGACGATGCCCACCACCGCCCTGCCCTGCAGCACCGGAAAGCCGGAGATGCCGTGCGCCGCCGACAGCGCACGCACCTCGCGCACGGTG
This sequence comes from Pseudomonadota bacterium, assembly GCA_018240325.1. Taxonomy (GTDB): domain Bacteria; phylum Pseudomonadota; class Gammaproteobacteria; order Burkholderiales; family Burkholderiaceae_C; genus Rubrivivax. Next base: position 7,529 of record JAFEFZ010000112.1, on the reverse strand, counting down.
GCCTCGGGCCCGACGGTGATCGGGTCGCGCACCACGCCCGACTCGTAGCGCTTGACGCGCGCCACCTCGGCCGCCTGGGCCGCGGGCGGCATGTTCTTGTGCACGATGCCGATGCCGCCTTCCTGCGCGATCGCGATCGCCAGCCGCGCCTCGGTCACGGTATCCATGGCCGCCGACACCAGCGGCAGGTTCAGCGGGATGCGGCGCGTCAGCCGCGTGGCGAGGCTGGTGTCGCGCGGCAACACGCGCGAATGCGCGGGCACCAGCAACACGTCGTCGAAGGTGAGCGCTTGGCCGATCAGGCGCATGAAATGGCTCCGGTCGCAAAAGGCGATTATAAAAAGCCGGCCGCCGTCCCCGCTGCGGGCGTGACGGGCTGCACAACCGGCGCAGGCCGGCGCCACTACACTGGCCCGATGCACAGAGTCCGCAGCGCCGGCAGGGTGCCGGCCCGCCCGATGGCCGGCTTCGCGTTGGCGGCGGCTGCCGCGCTGGCGCTGGTGGCCGCCCCGGCACAAGCCCAGTGGAAATGGCGCGACGCCAACGGCCGCATCGTGATCAGCGACGTCCCGCCGCCGCGCGGCGTGCCGGACAAGGACGTGCTGCAGCGCCCCGAGCCTGCGGCTCGCGCCGCACCGCCGCCTGCCGCCGCCTCGGCCCCGGCTGCCGCCAGTGCCGCGGCCGGCAAGGCGCCGGTCGACGCCGAACTCGAGGCGCGCCGGCGCCGCGCCGAGCAGGAACAGGCCGCCCAGCGCAAGGCCGAGGACGCCAAGGCCGCCGCGGTGCGCAAGGACAACTGCCGGCGGGCCCGGGACCACCTCGCGCTGCTCGACAGCGGCCAGCGCATGGTGCGCATCGGCGCCGACGGCGAGCGCGAATACCTCAGCGACCAGCAGCGCGCCGCCGAAGCCCAGCGCACGCGCGACATCGTCGCCAGCGATTGCCGCTAGCGGCCCTCGGCGGCGGCCGGCCGCTTCCGCGGCAGCACGCCCGATGACCGGCCCTGGCGCGAGCGTTGCCGGCGCGCCTCTTTCGGGTCGACCGCGAGCGGGCGATAGATCTCCACCCGGTCGCCTTCTTGCAGCGGCGCGTCCGGCGACTGCGGCCGCCCCCAGATGCCGGCGTGTACCGCGGCAGGCTCGAGCCCGTGGCGCTCGAGCAGGCCGCTGGCGGCAAGCGCCTGCCCGAGCTGCGCGCCGGCCGGCAAGTCGAGCGTGACCCGGTCCACCTGCCCCGGCGCCGGCGAGTAGGCGACCTCGATCTGCACCGCGGCTGCCGTCAGCGCGCGCCGTACACCGCCTCGGCGCGGGTCACGAAGGAGTCGACGAAGGTGTTGGCCACGCGGTCGAACACCGGGCTGAGCACCGTCTCGAGCGCCCGGCTGGCGAAGGCGTAGCGCAGGTCGAACTCGATCTTGCAGGCGGCCGCCTCGCTGCCGGGGCGGCCCAGCGGGCGGAACTGCCAGGTGCCGTCGAGCAGCGAGAACGGCCCGTCCACCAGCCGCACCACCACCGACTCGCCCGCTACCTGCTCGTTGCGCGTGGTGAAGTCGTGCTTGACGCCGGCATAGGCCAGACCGATTCGCGCCGTCACGCCGCCTTCGTGCATGGCCACGATCTCGGCGTGGTCGCACCAGGGCAGGAAGCGCGGGTAGTCGGGGATCGCGGTCACCAAGTCGTACATCTCGCGCGGCGAGTACCACAGCAACACCGACCGGCTCACGTGCTTCATACAATCGCGGCGATTCTAGGGGCCGCATCTGCGGCCCTTGTGCCGTCATCCCCATGTCGACCATCGCCGAAAACCGCCGCGCCCGCTTCGAATACCACATCGAGGAGCGCTTCGAGGCGGGCGTCGTGCTGGCCGGCTGGGAGATCAAGGCCATCCGCGCCGGCCAGGTGCAGCTGACCGACGGCTACGTGGTGATCCGCGACGGCGAGTTGTACCTGATCGGCTGCCGGATCAACGCGCTGCGCAGCGCGTCCACGCACGTGCAGCCCGAACCCGACCGCACCAAGAAGCTGCTGATGCACAAGGCCGAGATCCGCCGGCTGGTCGGCAAGGTCGAGCAGCGCGGCTACACGCTGGTGCCGCTGAACCTGCACTACAAGGGCGGGCGCGTGAAGGTCGAGATCGCGCTGGCCAAGGGCAAGGCCGCGCACGACAAGCGCGAAACCGAGAAGCGCCGCGACTGGAACCGCGAGAAGGGCCGACTGATGAGACACAAGGTCTCATCCAAGCCGAAGGCTTGACGCCGCGCAGCGGCATGACGCATCGCCTGCCACGGCGCGCCGCGCAGCGGCAACAGGGTTTCATCCATCCCGGTGACCCGAAGCCGCTGCGTAGCATCCGGGCGCCGTTGCCATGCGCACCCAGCCCCTTGCCTTCGCCGCCACGTTTGCCTGCAGCGCCGTCTGCGCGCAGCCGGCGCCGGGCGAGCTCGATCAGCCGGTGGTCGTCACCGGCCGCACCGAACAGCGCGCCTTCTACACGCCGTTCGCGATCGGCGTGATCGACGCGCAGGAGCTGCGCAGCGCCGGCCCGATGGTCAACCTGTCGGAGGCGATGACGCGCATCCCCGGCATCGTCGCCAACCTGCGCAACAACTATGCGCAGGATCTGCAGATCAGCTCGCGCGGCTTCGGCGCGCGCGCCACCTTCGGCATCCGCGGCCTGCGGCTGTACACCGACGGCATCCCGGCGACGATGCCCGACGGCCAGGGCCAGGTGTCGCACTTCGACCTCGCCGGCGCCCAGCGCATCGAGGTATTGCGCGGGCCCTTCTCGGCGCTGTACGGCGCCAACTCCGGCGGCGTGATCGCGCTGGTGAGCGCCGCGCCGACCGAGCGGCTGTACTCGATCGGCGGCGACGTGGGCGCCGACGGGCTGTGGCAGGGCCGCGCGGCGATCGAGGCGCCGCTGGACGGCGGCTGGAACCTCAAGCTGCTGGCGAGCCAGTTCAACACCGACGGCGTGCGCCCGCACAGCGCGGCGCAGCGCACGCTCGGCAACCTGCGCCTGGGCTGGGCCGGCGCGAGCGATGCGGTCACGCTGCTGGCCAACAGCGTGCACCAGCCGGCGCAGGATCCGCTCGGGCTGACGCGCGAGCAGTTCGACGCCGACGCGTTCCAGACCACGCCGCAAGCCACCTTGTTCGACACCCGCAAGACCAGCGGCCAAACCCAGGGCGGCGGCACCTGGCGCCACCGCATCGACGATGCCGGCGCGCTGCGCGAGAGCGTGCTCACGCTGTGGGCCGGCCGGCGCGACGCGACCCAGTGGCAGGCGATCGCGCCGGCGGCACAGGCCAGCCCGCGCCATTCGGGCGGCGTGATCGACTTCGACCGGCGCTATTCGGGCGTGGACGGCCGGCTGCTGTGGCGCTGGAGCCGGGGCTCGCTGATCGCCGGCGTCAACACCGAGCAGCAGAGCGAAGATCGGCGCGGCCACGAGAACTTCAGCGGCAGCGGCGCCGATCGGGTGCTCGGCGTCACCGGCGCACTGCGCCGCGACGAGGACAACGCGCTGCGCTCGACCGACCTGTATCTGCAGGGCGAGTTCGAGTTCAGGCCCGAGCTGATCGGCTCCGCCGGGCTGCGCAGCGGGCGCATGCGCGTGCGCACCCGGGATCGCTACCTGGCCAACGGCGACGATTCGGGTGCGTTGAGCTACGGCTACACCACGCCGGTGGCAGCACTGCAATGGCTGCCGTCGCCGGCCTGGAACCTGTATGCCAGCGCCGGCCGCGGCTACGAGACGCCCACGCTCGGCGAACTCGCCTATCGCCCGGACGGCCAGAGCGGCTTCAACACGGCGCTGCAGCCGCAGAGCAGTTGGCAGCTCGAGCTCGGCGCCAAGTGGCGCGACGATCGTGCCGGGCTGGGTGCCGACCTGACGCTGTTCTACGCCGATACCGACGACGAGATCGCGGTGCTCACCAACGCCGGCGGCCGCTCGAGCTTCCAGAACGCCGGCCGCACCCGCCGCTACGGCGCCGAACTCGCGGCGCGCTGGCAGCCGAGCCCGCAGTGGCGCGGCCAGCTCGCGCTGACCTGGCTCGACGCCAGCTACCGCGACAGCTTCGAGACTTGTGTCGCCGTACCCTGCACCCGGCCGCAGGACCGCGCCGCCGTGCCGGCCGGCAACCTGATCGCCGGCACGATGGCCAAGAGCGGTTTCGCCGGCCTGGCATGGATGCCGCTGCCGCTGACCGAGCTCGCGGTGGAGTTGCGCTACCAGGGCGAAATGCCGGTCAACGACCGCAACAGCGACTTCTCGCCCGACGCCTGGATCGCGGCGCTGCGCGCGAGCCACGGCATCCGCATCGGCAACGGCACGCTGAGTGCGCTGGCGCGCATCGACAACCTGAACGGCGCGACCTACGCCGGCGCCGTGATCGTCAACGAGGCCAACGGCCGCTTCTTCGAGACCGCGGCGCCGCGCAGCTGGCTGCTGGCGCTGCGCTGGCAGGCGCCGTTCTGAGCCTGAACCCGCGCGTCGAGTTCGCCGAGCGCTTGCCGCTGCACGATCACGCGCAGCACGACCCGCGACGCATGCATGGCCTACCGACCATCGGCCGGTATCGGCCCTGTCCTGCCTCTCGGAACGTCTGCAGTTCTTCGTTGCGTTCTTGGGCCGTTGAGGCAAAGCCGCCGAGGGGGTAGCCGGCTGCGTTCAGCCAAATTCTTCTTGGCTCCGGCATCACATCGCTGCGCGATATGAGCCTTCACCGAAGCGCTGCGCGCTTTCACTCCGCCGACTACCCCCTCGTCGGCTTTGCCGGCACCGCCGGCGCGCTTCTTCAGCAAACACCCACTGCGTCGAGCAGCGCACGAACAGCGGTCTGCGCGTACCACCGTCCGGGCCGACGGCGGGGTGGCCAACGGAGTGAATAAGAATTTGGCTGAACGGAGTTGGCCACCCCGTCGGCGGCCCCGTGTGCCAAGAAGCGGCGCGTTGAGGGCTGCTTTCGAAACAATGACAAGTTGCCGCTTCGGGTCGCCAGCCGACAGGGGCAGATCGCATTTCGTCTCGATAGAGCAGCCGAGGCGAGACGACACGCCCCGCCCGGCTCGCCCGCCGCGGGCTACTTCGGCCGCACCGCGTCGGCCGTGCCCTGGATGAAGGCCTTGATCTTCTCCACTTCGGCCGGACTCAGCTTGCCGCTGAAGTCAGGCATCCCACGATCGGTGAGCGTGCCGCCGAGCACGAACTTGTCGAGGTTGGCGATCGTCGCCGGCGTCGAGTAGCCGAGGTTCGGAATGTTGCCGCCGCGGTCCACCGCCGGCACGCCGTGGCAGAAGGCGCAGTTGCTGACATACAGCGCAGTGCCCGCCTCGACCTGGGTCTTGTCGTAAGGCACGCCCTGCAGCAGCGCGTTCAGCTTGTATTCGACGAAGGCCGGCGGCCTGGCCGTGCCGCCGATGGCGAAGGTGTAGACCGTGCCCGGGCCGGCGCGGTCGGTGTGGCGCGCGGCCAGGCCATAGACCCCGCCCCAGCCCACGGCCACCGACACGTACTGCTTGCCGTCGACCTCGTAGCTGACCGGCGCCGCGACTACGCCGGTGCCGGTGGGCACCTCCTACATCTTCTTGCCGTCGCGTGCGTCGTAGGCGACGAAGCGCCCGTCCGCCGTGCCCTGGAACACCAGGTTGCCGGCGGTGGTCAGCGTGCCGCCGTTCCATGGGCCGACCAGTTCCGCAGTCCAGCGCGCCTGCTGCGCCACCGGATCCCAGGCCACCAGGCGGCCGAAGGGTTTGCTCTTCGGCGGCTCAAGGTTGCCGAACATCGGCGTGTTCCACCCCAGGTTGCTGTGCGGCTCACCCGGACGGTGGGTGTTGAAGCTCCACTCCTTGTTGTCGGCCATGTTCCACGGCACGTTCTGCACCGGCATGTAGGCCAGCCCGGTCTGCGGGTTGAAGGACATCGGATGCCAGTTGCGCGCACCGAAGGGGGTGGGCGTGATCTCGCGCGGCCGATCGACCACACGCGCGATCGGCGTCTCGATCGGCCGGCCGCTGGCGTCGTAGCCGCTCGCCCAGTTGACCTCGACGAAGTTCTTCGCCGAGACGAACTTGCCGTCGGTGCGGTCGATGACGAAGAAGAAGCCGTTCTTCGGCGCGTGCAGGATCACCTTGCGCGGCTTGCCGTCGATCTTGATGTCGGCCAGGATCATCGGTTGCGCCGAGGTGAAGTCCCAGTTGTCGCCCGGCGTCTCCTGGTAATGCCAGACGTACCGGCCGGTATCGGGGTCGAGCGCCACGATCGACGCCAGGTACAGGTTGTCGCCGCCGGCCGGGCTGCGCTTGGCCCGGGCCCAGGGGCTGCCGTTGCCGGTGCCGACGTACATCAGGTTCAGCTCGGGGTCGAAGGTCATCGTGTCCCAGGCCGTGCCGCCGCCGCCGAACTGCCAGTACTTGGACGACGGATCCCAGGTCTGCGCGGCGCGCGCCATCGAGATGTCCTCGTAAGGCTTGGCCGGGTCGCCGGGCACGGTGAACCAGCGCCACTTCTGCTCGCCGCTCATCGCGTCGTAGGCGGTGATGTAGCCGCGCACGCCGTATTCGGCGCCGCCGTTGCCGATGATCACCTTGCCCTTGTACACGCGCGGCGCGCCGGTGATCGTGTACGACATCTTGCGGTCGATGATCGTGTCCTGCTCCCACACCTTGTTGCCGGTGGCGGCATCGAGCGCGAACAGCCGGCCGTCGTAGGAGGCGACGAACACCCTGCCCTTCCACACCGCCACGCCGCGGTTGACGACGTCGCAGCAACCCTTGAAGCCGTAGGCGCGGTCGACCTTCGGGTCGAACACCCACAACCGCTTGCCGGTGCGCGTGTCGATCGCGTGCACGATGCTCCACGACGCAGTCACGTACATGATGCCGTCGATGACCACCGGCGTAGCCTCGACGCCGCGGTTCGATTCGAGGTCGTAGCTCCACACCAGGCCGAGCTTGCCGACGTTGCCGCTGTCGATCTGCTTGAGCCTGGAAAAGCGCGTCTCCGCATAGTCCAGTCCGTAGGTCGGCCAGTCGCGCGTGCTGCGCTCGTTGGCTTCGATCGTCTTGCCGTCGACCTTGGCGGAAGCCGCGCGGATGAATTCCGGGGTCACCTTGTCCTGCGCAGCGGCGCCCAGCGGCAGGGCCGCGGCAGCGGCTGCGCACAGCACCATGCCGAGCCGGGCAGCCCGGCGCCTGAATCCGAATGCCATCTTGTCTCCTCCGCCCCGGTTGGTATCGGTGCCGTCGCGCGGGCCGGCCGGGAGCATCCGCCCGCTGATGGCTTCAGGATCGCGCAATCGCGCGGCCCGCAGTCTGCGGGCTTTCCCCGATCCGCCGGGCAAGCGCGCCGTCAGCGCCGGCCGAAGGCTGCCGCCAGCGCCTGCTCGCAATCGACCTGCAGGTCGCGCACGTCCTCCAGCCCCATCGAGAAGCGCACCAGCGTGCCGCGCCGGCCGCTGCCCGGGCGGATCACGCCCAGGTCGTAGGGCACCGCCAGGCTCACCGGCCCGGCCCACGAATAGCCGA
>JAFEFZ010000111.1 GCA_018240325.1 Pseudomonadota bacterium | reverse complement strand
TGGCCGGGCTGCGCCCGACTGTAGCCCGGCTGGCCGTGCGCCTGCCGGCACCCGCACACTTGCCCCCGACGAAGGCGCGACGCGCCGGCGGCAGCAGCGTGCCGGCAGCAGCGCGCCGGCAGCAGCGTGCCGGCAGCAGCGTGTCGGCATCAGCGTGTCGGCACCATCACGCAGCGCGGATACAGCCGGCCCTGCGCCGACACCGTTGCTTCGCGCTCGCCCACCTGCACGAAGGTCGAGGGCTGCCCCGGCAGCTCGAAGCGCGGCGGCGCCGCGCCGGGCACGGCCGCCAGGTCGAATACCTGCGCGCCGTCGCTCAGGCGCAGGCCTTGGCCGATAAAGCCGATCGTCACGCGCCGGCCGCCGCAGTCGAGCCGGCTGGCGAAGCCGCCCGGGTGCACGTAGGGCTCGAGCCGCAGGCTGCCGGCGTCGAAGCCGGCGCGCGCGTCCGGCGGCACCGGCTGCGGCGCGCTCAGCCAGGTGGCCGGGCCCTGCTCCATCACCGCGCCGCGCAGCACCGGCGCGCGCGCTGCACGCAGCGCCTGGGCCGGCACGGCGAGCGTGAACGCGATCGGCGGCTGCCCGGGCGCGACCTTGCCGCGCGCTTCGGCGAGCACGGGCGCATCGGGCGCGCCCTGCGCGTCGCGCAGCTCGACCACCCACTCGGCGTGCGGCGCCAGGCTGCCCGCGGCCGGGCCGGCGAGCACCCCGGCGATCGGCACCACCGCGATCGGCATCCCCGCGATCGGCGGCACGGCGGGCGGCGGGGCCGCCGCGCAGCCGGCCAGCAGGCAGGCTGCCGCCAGCACGCCGCGTCGTACACGGCCGCTGCCGCGCTCCTCGTACAGCGCCTGCGGAATCACGCCTCAGAGTTGCAGTTCATCGGCGCTCGCATGCTGCTCGCGCTCCACCAACAGCCGCTCGCTGCGCGCCGCTTCCCTGTGCGAAGGGATTTCGACAGGCCACGGCAACCCGCAATCGCGGTGCCCGGCGTACGGCTTCAGTTCGCCGATCACTCCCCCTCCCCCGGCTCTTCACGGTCCCACCGTTCGCGGTAGGCCTGCACGTGCCGGGCCGTCGCTTCGGAATCGATGGCCCAGTAGTGCCGGCACAACGCCTTGTACAACGCCAGCATCGGCTCGTGGTCGCAGAACTCGAGCATGCCGTCCAGCGTGCGTTCGATGTGCGCGGCATCGCGGTTGCCGCTGCGCAGGATGGCGTCGACCACCGGCCGGTACTCGCGCACGGCCTGCCGCTTCAGCGCCTGCACCCGTCGCACCAGCGCCATCAGCTCGGGATCCGCCATGCCCGCCGGCTTCATGCACTGCCCTGCGCGGCCGGCAGCCGCCGCGCCGCCTGCTCGCGCGCGTGCGCGATCGCCTCGTGGAGCCGGCGGCGCAGCAGCGGCAGCGGCGGCAAGGCGGTCAGGTATTCGCTGACACGGATCGACTTGGCGTCCAGCTGCAGCAGCTCCACCTGCTCCGCATCGGCATCGGCGCACAGGATCAGGCCGATCGGCGCGTCCTCGCCCGGCGCGCGCTCGTGCTTGTCCAGCCAGCGTAGGTACAGCTCCATCTGGCCAACGTGAGAAGGCTGGAACGACTCCAGCTTCAGCTCCACCGCGATCAGACGGCGCAGATGGCGGTGGAAGAACAGCAGGTCGAGGTGGAAGTCGTCCTTGCCGACGCTGATGCGCTTTTGCCGGGCGACGAAGCTGAAGCCCGCGCCCAGCTCCAGCAGCACGCCTTCGATCTCGCGCAGGATGGCGCTTTCCAGGTCGCGCTCGCTGTACGCGCCTTGCAGGCCCAACAGGTCGAGCAGATATGGGTCGCGAAACACGGTGTCCGGGCTCATCTGCCCGCCGCGCAGCTGGCCGATCTCGGCGGCGATGACGGCGTCGGGCCGCTTCGACAGCGCGGTGCGCTGGTACAGCATGCCGCCGATCTTCTGCCGCAGCGTGCGCACGTCCCAGCGTTCGATGCGGCACATCTCGGCGTAGAAGTCGCGCGCCAGCGGGTCCTTGATCGGCAGCAGCGCGTGGAAGTGCGACCAGCTCAATTGTTGTGACAGCGTCACGACAATTGCCTCGTCCGCGAAGGCCTGGGCGAACTGGATCATCCGGGCCAGCTCGGCATAGCCGAAGCCGCGACCGTAGTCGGCCGTCAATTCTCGTGACACGGTCACGAGAATCTGCTTGCCGTATGCCGCCCGGCCGCCTTGCAGGTGCTCCTGCACCAGGCGCCGCCCTACATGCCAGCACAGCAGCGTCTGGGTGGAATAGGCGGCGGAAGCGATGCGCTGACGCGCCGATTGGACGAGCGTGCGCAGGTCGCCCAGCAGCGCCGCTTCGTCGATGCGGCCGGGCTTTGCATCGGTCACAGCAGCCGGCGTGGTCGCGCTGCGCCGCGCGAGCCTTGTTGCCGGGGGCTTCGTGGCCTTCTTCATGTCCTTGACTCTGCCACCAGCAACCCGTCGAGCAGCCCCTCGGCCTCGCGCTCGATGGCCAGGATGTCGGCGCTGATCTCGGCCAGCGCGCGCAGCGGTTTCGGCTTGCAGAAGTGCCGCGTGAGGCTGATCTCGCAACCCACCTTGGTGGCATCGGCCTTGACCCAGGCGTCGGGCGTGTAGGGCAGCACCTCGCGGCGGATGAAGGCTTCGATGCCGCCTTCTTCGAGCAGCGGCACCTGTTCGGTGTCGCGCATCAACTTCAGCTCGGCAGCCGGCACGCGCAAGCTCAATTGCGGCATCGCCGCGTCCACGCGCTCGCGGAACCGGTTGTGGTCTTCGCACACGCCCTCGCCCAGCCGCTCGCGCAGTTGCAGCGCCACATCCGCCAGCCGCGCATTGCGCACCCAGGTTCCCCAGATGAAGCCGACGATGCGGTTGTGGGTGGTCTGGTCCATGCGGGATTGTTGCGTGGTCCACCTGCCCCAAGAACGCAGCGGGCGGCCGAAGCCGCCCGCCGCACGAAGGGAGACCCTCAGTCGGCCTGCTTGCGCAGGAACGCCGGGATCTCGATCTCGTCCATGCCGTTGCTCGACAGCGCCTCCACCTTGGCGGCGGCGCTCTGCGCGCGGCCGGTGCGCCACACGCTGGGCGTGGCCAGGCCGCTGTAGTCCTGCGCCGCGGCACCCAGGCCGGGCAGGCCGGCAGGCGGCTGGCTCAGGATCGGCAGGTTGTCGGTGCCGGTGCGCACGCCGGGCTGCTGGATCACGGTCAGCGGCGGCTGCGCACGCCGCGCCGCGCTCGACAGCCCGGTGGCGATCACGGTCACGCGCAGCTGGTCGCCCAGGCTCTCGTCGTAGGCGGTGCCGAAGATCACGTGCGCCTCGTCCGACGCGTAGCGGCGGATCGTGTTCATCGCGTTGCGGCTCTCGGCGAGCTTGAAGGTCTGCTTGCTCGCGGCGATCAGCACCAGCACGCCGCGCGCGCCCGACAGGTCGATGCCTTCCAGCAGCGGGCAGGCGACCGCGGCATCGGCGGCCTTGGTCGCACGGTCGGGGCCGCCCGCCTGCGCGGTGCCCATCATCGCCTTGCCGGGCTCGCTCATCACCGTCTTCACGTCCTCGAAGTCGACGTTGACCAGTCCGGGCACGTGGATGATGTCGCTGATGCCGCCGACCGCGTTCTTGAGCACGTCGTTGGCGTGCGCGAAGGCCTGGTCCTGGGTGATGTCGTCGCCCATCACCTCGAGCAGCTTCTCGTTGAGCACGACGATCAGGCTGTCGACGTTGGCCTCGAGCTCGGCGACGCCGTCGGACGCCTGCTGGCCGCGCTTGCGGCCCTCGAACTCGAAGGGCTTGGTCACCACGCCCACCGTCAGGATGCCCATCTCCTTGGCGACGCGCGCGATCACCGGCGCCGCGCCGGTGCCGGTGCCGCCGCCCATGCCGGCGGTGATGAACAGCATGTGCGCGCCGCTGATCGCCTCGCGGATGCGCTCTTCCGCCTCCTCGGCCGCGGCGCGGCCGACCGCGGGCTTGCTGCCCGCGCCCAGCCCGCTGGCGCCCAGCTGCACCAGCAGCGGCGCGTTGCTGCGGTTCAGCGCCTGCGCGTCGGTGTTGGCGCAGACGAACTGCACCCCCTGCACGCCCTGCGCGATCATGTGCTCGACGGCGTTGCCGCCGCCGCCGCCGATGCCGATCACCTTGATCTGCGTGCCTTGGTCGAATTCTTCGATCATCTCGATGGCCATTTCGTGTGCCTCCTGGTCAGTCAAGCAGTTGCCGATATGCAGTGTTTGGGCCGTACGCCCGTACGGGACCTCTTCGTCGTCGCCTCTTCATCCGGGTCCCTTCCTCTAAAAGTTGCCCAAGAACCAGTCCTTGGCGCGGCCGACGATGGTCTTCATCGACCCCGCCTGCTGCGCCGCCTTCAAGCCGCGCGCGCGCGCCGAGCGCGCCTCCTCCAGCAGCCCCATCGCGGTGGCCGAACGCGGGTTGGCCACCATGTCGGCCAGCGGCCCGGCGTACAGCGGCAGGCCCTTGCGCACCGGCTTGAGGAAGATGTCCTCGCCGAGCTCGACCATGCCGGGCATCACCGCGCTGCCGCCCGTGAGCACGATGCCGCTGGACAGCAGCTCCTCGTAGCCGCTGCCGCGGATCACCTGGTGCACCAGCGAGAAGATCTCCTCGACGCGCGGCTCGATCACGCCGGCCAGCGCCTGGCGGTTGAGCTGGCGCGGCGCGCGGTCGCCCAGGCCCGGCACCTCGATCGCCTGGTTCGGGTCGGCCAGCAGCTGCTTGGCCACGCCGTACTCGACCTTGATCTCCTCGGCGTCCTTGGTGGGCGTGCGCAGCGCCATCGCGATGTCGCTGGTGATCAGGTCGCCGGCGATCGGGATCACCGCGGTGTGGCGCACGCTGCCGTCGGTGTAGATCTGCACGTCGGTGGTGCCGGCGCCGATGTCGACCACCGCCACGCCCAGGCTCTTCTCGTCTTCGGTCAGCACCGCGCTGGCGCTGGCGCTCGGGTTGAGCACCAGCCGCTCGACCTCGAGCCCGCAGCGGCGCACGCACTTGAGGATGTTCTCGGCGGCGCTGCCGGCGCCGGTGACGATGTGCACCTTGACTTCGAGCCGGCTGCCGCTCATGCCCACCGGCTCCTTGACCTCGTGGCCGTCGATCACGAATTCCTGCGGCTCCACCAGCAGCAGCCGCTGGTCGTTGGGGATGTTGATCGCCTTCGCCGTCTCGACCACGCGCGCCACGTCCACCGGCGTGACCTCGCGGTTGTCGCGCACGATCACCATGCCGGTGGAGTTCTGGCCGCGGATGTGGCTGCCGGTGATGCCGGTGTAGACCGAGGTGATCTTGCAGGCGGCCATCATCTCGGCCTCCTTCAGCGCCTCCTGGATGCTGGCCACGGTGGCGTCGATGTTGACGACGACGCCGCGCTTCAGGCCCTGCGCATTGGCCACGCCCAGGCCGGCGACGCGCAGCTCGCCGCCGGGCAGCACCTCGGCCACGACCGCCATCACCTTGGCGGTGCCGATGTCCAGGCCGACCACCAGATCCTTGATTTCCTTGGCCATGCCGGTTGCCCCTATCGCTTCGTCTTGTGGGCCGCCGG
>JAFEFZ010000110.1 GCA_018240325.1 Pseudomonadota bacterium | reverse complement strand
TGGGCGTGTGGCTGGACCGGCGCGGGCAGCGCCCGTTATGACGGCCACGCCTTCGGCCCACGACGGCCCGGTGCGCGATTGGCTGCGCGCGGCCGCCCGCGTCGCCGTGCTGACCGGCGCCGGCGCCAGCGCCGAGTCGGGCGTGCCCACGTTTCGCGATGCCCTGACCGGCCTGTGGGCGCGCTTTCGGCCCGAGGACCTGGCGACCGAAGCGGCGTTCCGGCGCGACCCCGCGCGCGTGTGGGCCTGGTACGCCGAGCGGCGTGAAAAGCTGCAGGACGTGCAGCCCAACGCCGGCCACTTCGCGCTGGCAGCCTTTGCGCAGCGCCACCCGGGCCGCCTGACGCTGATCACGCAAAACGTCGATGGGCTGCACCAGCGCGCCGGCAGCGAAGGGGTGCTGTGCCTGCACGGTGACTTGTTCGAGAACCGCTGGCTCGACTTGCCGCGCGATTGCTGCCGCATCGACGATGCCTGTGCCGGCCTCCCGCCGTATTGCGATCGCTGTGGCAACCTCGTGCGCCCCGGTGTCGTCTGGTTCGGCGAGCCGCTGCCCTTTGCCGCGCTGGACGCGGCGCAACGGGCCGCGCGTGCGTGCGAGGTGATGCTGGTGGTCGGCACTTCGGGCCAGGTTCAGCCGGCGGGTGGACTGGCCACGCTGGCGCGTCAGGCGGGCGCCCGGGTGGTCGTCGTCAACCCCGAGCCGACCGACCTGGACGCGGTGGCGCATGCCATCCTGGCCGGGCCTTCGGCGCGGCTCATCCCGGAGCTGCTGGATTTCTGATGGTCCCGTGCCGCGCGCGACGGCTCGGCTCACTCCGGGGACCGTTCGCGTCGTTCGTCGGCGTGTTTGGCGGGTTCCTTGGGCGCGGGGCGAGCGGCTTGCGGGCGCGGTGCTGCGTGGTGCTCGGCGGCGCCGGGCGCAGCCCGCTCGGCCGGGACCGGGGCGGGTTGGGGCGGGCGCGCCGCGTGCTCGGCCAGGGTGTTGCGCCGGGGGTCCAGCGCTTGCGGCGCCCGGGTGTTGGCGGGCAGCACGGCTGGCTCGCGTTCGGGGCGAATCAGCGCCGGCCGGGCTTCGCGCGGCCGCTCGTTGTCGCGCGCCTGGGGCGGGGGCGCCAGCGCAGGCATCTCGGGGCGCGGCGCTGGGCCGTCGATGCGCCGATCCGGCATGTGCTCCGGCGTCGTGCGGGCTTCGGGCGCGCGCTCGAGCGGCGCCGGCGCGGCGGGTGCGCGCTCGGCAGGCAAGCGCGCCTGCGGCAGGCGCTCATCGGGTCGCGGGGGCACACCGGCCAGCGGTTCGCGGCGTTCGAGCGGCATGGCGCCTGTTGCGCGCTCGCTTGGGGGCGCGGGCGGTTGCGCGGCGTGCGCCGGCTGGCCGGGGGCCATCAGCCGCACCGGCTGCGGGGGCGGCAGGCTTGCAGCCTCGCGGCCGGGCGCGGCCGCCAGGTTGAAGCGCTGCTGCGTTTGCGGCAGCGGCGCCTGCCAGTGCGTCATCGGGGCGGCGGCGGCGGCCAGCGCGGCGTGCGCGGGCACGTCGCCACGGAACGCGCGGTGGTCGGCGGTGGCGCTGACCGGCGCTTCGATGATCACGTTGCGCACGTTGGTGATGCGGTTGTTGACGACCGTGTTGTTCACCACCGTGTTGTTGATCGTCACGCTGTGGTTGTCGGCGATGTGCATGCCGCCGTGAATGATGGCCGGTGCGCCGGTGACCACCGACGGCGGCGTGCCGATGGGGGCAGGCACGATCAGGCCCGGGGCCGAGCCGGGGGGCGCCGGCACGAACACGCCTTGGGGGCCCAGGGCCAGGGTGCCCACCACGCCGGGCAGTGCCACCGACAGCGTCAGGCGCAGCGTGGGGGGCGGCGGCACAAAGGCCAGGCCGGGCGCGCACCAGAAGCCGTTGACAAACACCACGGCGCTGCCGCGGTGTTCATAGTACGGTTCGACCCAGAAGTATCCGGGGCGCGGTGGCGGCGCCCAGTAGCCGGCCGACCAGACCCAG
>JAFEFZ010000010.1 GCA_018240325.1 Pseudomonadota bacterium | reverse complement strand
TGTTCCACTCTGTGCAGCACTGAAGAAAACCGATGGATTTGTCGTCCTGGCTAGGCGCAAACCGCAGCGATGCCCAGTGGCATCGCGAGGATTTGCAACGACGCCAGGGCGGCAAAGGCGCGGTCTTATGTGCTGCATAGCGTGGAACACTGCACTAGTGCAGCGTCGACGGCCCTTCGCCCGCGCCGGGCTGGCCGCCGTCGCCGGGGCTGGCGTGGTGCAGCACCAGCCGCCAGCCCTGCGCGGTCTTCACGAACACGTTGGACGCATGGGTCCAGGCCTCGGCGATGCCGTCGGGCGTGCGGATCGCGACCTGCTCGTCCACGTGGTGCACCGCGTGCGCCAGGCCCTGCAGCCGCCGCACCGCGTGCGGCTGCACGGGGATCGGGCCGTTGGCGAAGATCGCCTCGAAGCTGGCGCGGATCGCCGCATGGCCGACCACGCGCGGCCCGCCCGGATGCACGCAGGCGATCTCGTCGTCGTCGCTCCACAGCGCCATCAGCTTGTCCAGGTCGGCCTGCTGCAGCGCTTCGTAGAACTGCGCCTCGACCTCGTCGGGCAGCGCCATCAGCGCAGCAGTCTGGGCGGGGTTGCGCGTCATCAGCGGAACACCACCGTCTTGTGGCCGTTCATCAGCACGCGCCGCTCCACGTGCCAGCGCACTGCGCGCGCGAGCACCAGGCACTCGATGTCGCGGCCCACGGCCGTGAAGCCGTCGGCCGACAGCGAATGGTCCACGCGCTGCACGTCCTGCTCGATGATCGGGCCCTCGTCGAGGTCGGCGGTCACGTAGTGCGCGGTCGCGCCGATCAGCTTGACGCCGCGCGCGTGTGCCTGGTCGTAGGGGCGCGCGCCCTTGAAGCTCGGCAGGAAGCTGTGGTGGATGTTGATCAGGCGGCCGCGCAGGCGCGCGCACAGCTCGGGGCTCAGGATCTGCATGTAGCGCGCCAGCACCACCAGGTCGACGCCGCCGGCCTCGGCCAGCGCTTCGATTTCGCGCTCTTGTGCGCGCTTGGCGTCGGCGTCGGCCCCCGGCGGCAGCGGCAGGTGGTGGAAGGGCAGGCCGCAGCTGCGCACCAGCGGCTCGAAGTCCGGGTGGTTCGACACGACGGCGGCGATGTCGGCCGCGAGCTGGCCGCTGCGCCAGCGGAACAGCAGGTCGTTCAGGCAGTGGCCGTGGCGGCTGACCAGCAGCAGCAGCCGCGGCCGCTCGTCCAGCGGGTACAGCTGCAGCTCCATGCCGTACTGCTGCTGCGTGTGCGCGAACAGCGTGCGCAGCGCCGCCGGCTGCGCCAGGTGCGGCGGCGCGGCGAAGTGCACGCGCATGAAGAACAGGCCGGTCGCGTCGTCGCCCTGCAGGTCGCCGAACTGCTGCGAATCGATGATGTTGCAGCCGCCCTGGTACAGCAGCCCCGAGATCGCGTAGACGATGCCGGTGGTGTCGCGGCAGGCCAGCGTCAGTACGAATTCGCGCATCGCTTCCATCGGGGCATTCTAGGAAGCGGCCGGCAGCGTCACGGCGAAGGTCGAGCCTTCGCCCGGCCGGCTGCACACGTCGATGCGGCCGTCCATCAGCTGCACCAGCGCGTGCGTGACCGCCAGGCCGATGCCGCTGCCGTCGACGGCGCTGCCGGCCTGCGCCAGCCGGTTGAAGGGTTCGAACACATGGGGCAGGTCGGCCGCGGCGATGCCCGCGCCGGTGTCGCGCACCTGCAGCCGCACCTGCTGCGTGCCGTCCGCGCCCGCCACGCCCTCCAGGTGCAGCGCGACTTCGCCCTGCGGCCGGTTGTACTTGATCGCGTTGCCCAGCAGGTTCAGCAGCACCTGATGCAGCCGCGTGCGGTCGGCCAGCGCCACCGGGTGATCGTGGGCTTCCAGCCGCAGCCGCACGCCGGCCGCATCGGCCTGCGGTTGCAGCAGCGCCAGCGCCTCGGCCGCCAGCGGCTGCAGCGGCACGGCGTGCAGCTCCAGCGGCAGCCGGCCGGCTTCGATGCGCGTCAGGTCGAGCAGGTCGCCGATCATGCGCAGCAGGTGGTCGCCGGCGTCGCGGATCAGCCGCACGCGGCGTCGCTGGCCCTCGCTCAGCGGATCGGCGCGGTCCAGCTCGAGCAGTTGCGCGAAGCCGAGCACCGCGTTCAGCGGCGTGCGCAGCTCATGGCTCATGCGCGACAGGAACTCCGTCTTGGCGGCGTTGGCAGCCTCGGCCGCCGCCTTGCCCTGGCGCGCGCGCTGCAGTTCGCGCAGCTCGCTGACGTCCTGCGCATAGCCGTGCCAGACGGTGGGGCCGTCGGCGCCGCGCTGCGGCGACGCCACTGCCAGCACCCAGCGGGGCACGCCGTCAGGTCGGCGCAGCCGGAATTCGCAGCGCCACAACGCCAGGCGCGACGCCGAATCGGCGATCGTGGCCGCGAGCCGGCGGCGGTCCGCCGCATCGATGCGGTCCAGCAGTGCGGCTGCGTCGGCGCGCAGCGCCCCGGGGTTCAAGCCGAACACCGGCAGCGAGCGCTCGCTGACGTAATCGAAGCGCGGGCGGCCGGCGGCGTCGAGCTCGAACTGGTACAGCACCCCCGGCACATGCTGGGCGACCCGCTCGAGCCGCACGGCGGCAGCCGCTTCGGCCTCGTCGCGCGCGTGCTGTTCGGTGACATCGGTGAGCGTGCCGACCATGCGCCGCGGCCGGCCGTCGGCATGGCGCTCGACGATGCGGCCGCGCTCGCGGCACCAGTGCCAGCCGCCGTCGTGCGCCCGCACGCGGTACAGGTGCTCGTGGGTACCGGCCTGGCCGCCGGCGTGGCGCAGGTACGCCGCGTGGCTGGCGGCGAGGTCATCGGGGTGGATCAGCCGGTTCCAGGCCAGCCGGGTGCGCGGCAGCGACGCGCGCGGGCAGCCCAGGAGCCCCAGGTCCTGGTCGAGATGGTCGAGGGCGTCGCTGTCGATGTCCCAGTCCCACACGAAGGTGCCCGCGCCTTGCAGCGCGGCGCGCAACGCCGCCGCGTCGCCGGCTTGCGGCACGGCCGCCTGCGGCGCCGGCAAACCCGCGCCCTCGGAGCCTGCCGTCACTTCAGTGCGCGTGCAGCTTCTCGCCGGCCTTCAGCCGGTAGATGGTGCCGCAGTACGGGCAGCGCCCCTCGCCGGCGGCGGCGACGTCGATGAACACCCGCGGGTGCGTGCTCCACAGCTTCATCTTCGGATTCGGGCAGTGGACCACGCCCGGGCCGAGCAGGTCCTTGGCCGTGACTTCGACGATTTCGCTGGCCTGGCTCATGGCGGGGCGCATCAGACCGGGGTCAGCCATTCGGCGTACTTGGGATTGCGGCCGTTGACGATGTCGAAGAAGGCCGACTGGATCTTCTCGGTCACCGGCCCGCGCTGGCCGGCGCCGAGCGTGAGGCGGTCGAGCTCGCGGATCGGCGTGACTTCGGCGGCGGTGCCGGTGAAGAAGGCCTCGTCGCTGATGTAGACCTCGTCGCGGGTGATGCGCTTCTCGACCAGCTTCAGCCCCAGGTCGGAGCAGATCGCGAAGACCGTGTCGCGGGTGATGCCGTTGAGCGCGCCGGCCGACAGGTCGGGCGTGTAGACCACGCCCTTCTTGACGATGAACAGGTTCTCGCCGGCGCCTTCGGACACGAAGCCGGCCGAATCCAGCAGCAGCGCCTCGTCGTAGCCGTCGTCGGTGGCCTCCATGTTGGCCAGGATCGAGTTGGCGTAGTTGCTCACCGCCTTGGCCTGCGTCATCGTGATGTTGACGTGGTGACGGGTGTAGCTGCTGGTCTTGACGCGGATGCCGCGCTTCATGCCCTCTTCGCCGAGGTAGGCGCCCCAGGCCCAGGCGGCGACCATCAGGTGGATCGGGTTGCCCTTCGGGCTGACGCCGAGCTTCTCGGAGCCGATCCACACCAGCGGGCGCAGGTAGCAGCTCTTCAGCTGGTTGGCGCGCACGACCTCCTTCTGCGCGTCCATCACCTGGTCGAGGGTGAAGGGGATCTTCATGCGCAGGATCTTGGCGCTGTTGAACAGCCGCTCGGTGTGCTCGCGCAGGCGGAAGATCGCGGTGCCGCGCGCCGTGTCGTAGGCGCGTACGCCTTCGAAGGCGCCGCAGCCGTAGTGCAGCGTGTGGCTCAGCACGTGGATCTTGGCGTCGCGCCAGTCGACGAGTTGGCCATCCATCCAGATCTTGCCGTCACGGTCGTGCATGGACATGGTGTGCCTCTTCGGTGCGCTGGGGGGACGGGCGATTCTACGATTCAGCCTCGCCTGCCGTGGCGGCATTTGCAGCGGCCGCGCTGTCGGCCCCGGCGGGCGCGCGCTGCAGCGACCAGTGGGCGAGCTTGCCGCGCTCGAACGCCAGTTCCACCGCAGCGCCGCCGGGGTCGGCCCAGCCCCAGCGCTCGGGGTTCTCGGCCAGGCGGCGGCCGAGGCTGCGCGTCAGCCCGATCACCTGCAGCATCGTCATGCCGGCGTGCAGCCGGCTGTGCAGCATCACCGCGTTCGGCACGTGCCCGACCGGGTTGGCGCCGGCGCCGCGCAGCACCCGCAGCGAGCGGCTGAACTGCAGCACCAGCCAGAACACCGTCACCGTGAAGGCCAGCGCCAGCCCGCGCCAGCCCCAGCCGATCCAGCCGGCGACGAAGGCCAGGGCGGCCAGCGCCCAGCCGACGACCGGATTCACGCCTTGGTCGCCTCGACGTTCAGGCTGATCAGGGTGCCGTGCTCGCGGTCCATGTGGGGGATGTAGGCCTGCGAGAAGTCGTCCACGGCCGCGTGCTCGGTCGCGCGCCAGTCGTAGCGGCGCACGTCGGCGTAGCCGCAGTCCTGCAGCAGCGTGCCCAGGCTCTTCTCGTCGAACACGTTGTAGTGGATGTTGTACAGGTAGTCCTGGCGGCCGAAGATCGGCCCGATCACCAGGCCCAGCTCGCCGGTGCGCTGATAGACCTCGCACAGCTTCGCGAAATCGGGCACCGACACGCGCAGCGTGCCGCCGGGCCGCAGCACCCGGCGCCATTCGCGCAGCACCCGGGCCACGTCGTTGCGCCGGAAATGCTCGAGCACGTGGCAGTTGTAGATCAGCTCGACCGAGTCGTCAGGCAGGAAGCCGAGGTGGTCGATCGTCGCGACGTGGTCCACATGCGGGTACTCGACCGCGTCGATGTGCACGAAGCCGGGGATGTGCCGCTTGCCGCAGCCGAGGTGCAGTTTCATTGGCGTTGCCCTGGAAAGACCTGGGCTGCGATGGTACGGCCGGGCGGCGCCGCATCCGGCCCGGGCGGGCTCTCGGCCTCTCAGCCCAGCTCGCGCACCGCCGCGATCGCCTCGTCGATGCGCCGCACCGCGTGGATCGCCAGGCCGGCGATCGGCTTCTTCGGCGCGTTGGCCTGGGGCACCACCGCCACGCCGAAGCCGAGCTTGGCGGCTTCCTTCAGCCGCTCCTGCCCGCGCGGCGCCGGGCGCACCTCGCCGGCCAGGCCGACTTCGCCGAAGGCGACGAAGCCGCGCGGCAGCGCGCGCCCGCGCAGGCTGCTCTGGATCGCCAGCAGCACCGCCAGCACCATGGCCAGCCGGCTCGACTCCCAGCCGACCACGGCGCGGCGCGGCGTGCCGAGGGAGGTCGGCGCCACCAGCGCCTGGATCTCGACCAGC
>JAFEFZ010000109.1 GCA_018240325.1 Pseudomonadota bacterium | reverse complement strand
GGCAGCCGCGGCGGCAATGCCTCCACCGGCCGCGGCTCGGGCGCGGCACCGGTGGGCGCGCTGTCGTCCTTCGGCGGCGGCGGCCGGGGCGGGCGCGGCGGCACGGGCGGGCGCAGCGGGCGCTGACAGGCGCTGCGGGCGCGGGCAAACCGGCTGCGGCCGGCGCGGGCGCCCGACCCGCCCGCTGCGGGCCTCAAGGAAGGCCGGCGCGACGCTGCGTTCCCCGGATCCGGCCGCGGCACGCGGCCCGCTACAGTCGGGCATGGCGCGCAAGTTCACGGTCCACAAGACGGCACCCCGAATCGACCCGATCCGCACGGTGCTGGTGGCCGGCGCCACGGGCCTGGTCGGCCGCGAACTGCTGACGGCTTGGCGCGCGGCGTCGCCGCCGCCGACGGTGCACGCGCTCGCACGCCGGCTGCCTGCAGCCGCCGCGCCGGGCGTGCACTGGCATGCGGTCGACTACGCGGCGCTGGCGCCGCTGCCGGCCGCAACGGCCGCCTGCTGCGCGCTCGGCACCACGATCAAGACGGCCGGCTCGCAGGCCGCGTTCCGCGCGGTCGACTTCGACGCGGTGCTGGCCTTCGCGCGCGCCGCCCGGGCGGCCGGCGTGCGCCGCTTCGCGGTGGTGTCGGCGCTGGGCGCCGACGCGGGCTCGGGCGTGTTCTACAACCGCGTGAAGGGCGAGATGGAGCAGGCGCTCGCGGCGCTCGAGTTCCCGTGCCTGGTGATCGCGCGGCCGTCGCTGCTGGCCGGCGACCGCGCCGCGATCGGCCAGCCGGTGCGCACCGGCGAGCGCCTGGCGCTGGCCGCGACCGCGCCGCTGCGCGCGCTGATCCCCAAGGCCTGGCGGCCGATCGCCGCCGGCACCGTCGCCCGCGCGATCGTGCGGGCGCTGCAGCAGGGCAAGCTCGGCACCCAGGTGATCGCGTCGGCCGAGCTGCAGGAGCTGGGCGCATGACGATCGAGATCAGCTTCCTCGGCGCGGCCGACACCGTGACCGGCTCGCGCCACCTGGTGCACATCGGCGGCCGGCACATCGGGCTGGACTGCGGCATGTTCCAGGGCTTCAAGGTGCACCGCGAGCGCAACTGGCAGCCGCCGCCGCGCGAGCTGGTCGAAGCCGACGCGCTGGTGCTCAGCCACGCGCACCTGGACCACAGCGGCTGGCTGCCGGTGCTGGTGCGCCACGGCTTTCGCGGCCCGGTGTATGCGTCGCCGGCCACGATCGACCTGGCCGAAGTGCTGCTGCTCGACAGCGCGCACCTGCAGGAGGAGGACGCGCGCCGCGCCAACCGATACGGCTACACGCGCCACGCGAAGGCGCTGCCGCTGTACACGCGGCGCGACGTGCTGCGCACGCTGCAGCGCTTGGTGCCGCTGCTGCCCGGGCGCGAGGCCACGGTGGGCGACGTGCGCATCACGCTCACGCCGGTGGGCCACCTGCTGGGCGCCTGCGCGGTGACGCTGGCGCACGGCCGCGAGCGGCTGGTGTTCTCGGGCGACCTGGGCCGCCAGCAGGACCTGCTGATGCCGCCGCCCAGCCGCATCGCCGAGGCCGACGTGCTGCTGGTGGAATCGACCTACGGCAACCGCGCACACCCGGCGGTGGATGCCGCGGCCGAGCTGGGCCGGATCGTGCGCGAAACCACGCAGCGCGGCGGCAGCGTGCTGCTGCCGGCCTTCGCGGTAGGCCGCGCGCAGGCGCTGATGCTGGTGCTGCGCCGGCTGAAGGCCGCGGGGCAGATCCCGGCCGGGCTGCCGGTGTTTGTCGACAGCCCGATGGCCACCCAGGCCACCGCGCTGTACCACCGGCACCGGCGGCTGCTGCGCATCCCGCCGCGCGAAGCCGCGCAGCTGGCCGACGGCGTGCGCTTCGTCGGCGACGCGCGCCAGTCGATGGCGCTGACGCGATCGCGCTGGCCGAGCGTGATCATCTCGGCCAGCGGCATGGCCACCGGCGGGCGCGTGCTGCACCACCTGAAGGCGATGGCGCCGGTGGACAAGCACCACATCGTGTTCGCCGGCTTCCAGGTGGGCGGCAGCCGCGGCGCGCGGCTGGTGGCCGGCGCCACCGACGTCAAGATCCACGGCGAATACGTGCCGGTGCGCGCGCAGGTCAGCCAGCTCGAGGGCTTCTCGGGCCACGCCGATTCCGACGAGCTGGTCGGCTGGCTGCGCGGCTTCGCGAAGCCGCCGCGCCAGACCTTCGTGGTGCACGGCGAGCCCGACGCCGCCGACGCGCTGCGCGTGCGCATCCAGGACGAGCTCGGCTGGCGCGTGCGCGTGCCGCAGCACGGGGCGACGCTCGGCGCCTGAGCGCCGCCGCCCATCGCGAACCGCGCTCAGCGGAAATCGCGGCTGCGCGTGGCCAGCCCCTGCAGCAGCGCGGTGTGGTCCACCAGCCGGCGCGCCACCAGGTGCATCACCGCGCGGGCGCCCTCGCCCTCGCGCTGCCACACGCCGTAGACGGTCAGCAGCCGGCTCGCCAGCAGCGCCTTGCGCTGCGCGGCGGCCAGGTCGGGCCAGACGATCACGTTGACGGCGCCGGTCTCGTCTTCCAGCGTCACGAAGATCACGCCCTTGGCGGTCTCGGGCCGCTGGCGGTGGGTGACCAGCCCGCTGGCGCGCGCCAGCTGGCCCGAACGAAAGCCGCGCAGCACGGCAGCCGGCTGCACCTGGAACGCGGCGAGCTGCGCGCGCAGCAGCGCCAGCGGATGCGTCGCGAGCGACAGGCCGGTGGCGCGGTAGTCGGCCAGCATCGCCCGCGCGGGCTGCGGCGCCGGCAGCGCGGCCGCGGCCTCGTGCGTGCGCGTGGCGCGCAGCAGCGGCGTGGCGCGCGTGTCGACGCCGACCACGGCCCAGGCCGCCTGGTGGCGGTGGCCGGCGACGGACGCCAGCGCGTCGGCCTGCGCCAGCAGCGCCAGCTGCCCGGCGTCGAGCTGCGCGCGGCGCGCCAGGTCTTCGACGCCGGCAAAGGGCCCGCCGGCGCGCGCCGCGACGATGCGCTGCGCCGCCTCCGTGCCCAGCCCGCGCAACTGGTTCAAGCCCAGCCGCACCGGCCAGGGCGCGGCGGCCGGATCGGGCGCAGCGCCCACGCTCGCCGCACCTACCGCACCTACCGCACCTACCGCACCTACCGCACCGGCCGCACCGGCCGCATCGGTGACGCCCGCCACGGCGGCTGGTTCCGCCGGCGGCTCGAGCGCGGCCTCGACGCCGCTCGCCCACACGTCCACCGGCCGCACCGCCACGCCATGCGCACGCGCGTCGCGCACCAGTTGCGCCGGCGCGTAGAAGCCCATCGGCTGGCTGTTCAGCAGCGCGGCCAGGAAGGCGTCGGGGTGGTGGCGCTTGAGCCACGCGCTCGCATAGACCAGCAGCGCGAAGCTGGCGGCGTGGCTCTCGGGGAAGCCGTATTCGCCGAAGCCCTGGATCTGCCGGAAGATCGCCTCGGCATAGTCGCGCGCGTAGCCCTTCTCGACCATGCGCCCGACCAGCCGATCGTGGAAGGCGTCCAGGCCGCCCTTGCGCTTCCACGCGGCCATCGAGCGGCGCAGCTGGTCGGCCTCGCCGGCGCTGAAGTCGGCGGCGAGCATCGCGATCTGCATCACCTGCTCCTGGAAGATCGGCACGCCCCGGGTGCGCGCGAGCGCGGGCTTCAGCTCTTCGGGGCAGTCGATCGCGTCGTCGGGCAGGCTGCGGTTGCGCAGGTACGGGTGCACCATGCCGCCCTGGATCGGGCCGGGGCGCACGATCGCGACCTCGATCACTAGGTCGTACCAGCAGCGCGGCTGCAGCCGCGGCAGCATGCTCATCTGCGCGCGGCTCTCGACCTGGAACACGCCCACCGCATCGGCGGCGCAGAGCATGTCGAAGGTGGCTTCGTCGCCGTCGTCGATGTCGGCCAGCCTGAACGGCCGGTCGGTGGGCCGGCCGAGCTTGGCGCTCACGAACTCGAGCGCGCGCCGGATCGCGCTGAGCATGCCCAGCGCCAGGATGTCGACCTTGATCAGCCCGAGCGCGTCCAGGTCGTCCTTGTCCCACTGGATCACGCTGCGGCCGGGCATGGCCGCGTTCTCCACCGGCACCAGGCGCGCCAGGTCGTCGCGCGCGATCACGAAGCCGCCCGGGTGCTGGCTCAGGTGGCGCGGGAAGCCGACCAGCGCCTCGGCCAGCTCGGCCCACTGCCGGCACACCGGCGCATCGGGGTCGAAGCCGTGCTCGCGCAGCCGCTCGGGCAGGGTGCCGCGGCCGTCGGCCCAGTGGATCGACCTGGACACCGCGTCGATGCGGTCCGGGTCGATGCCGAGCGCGCGCCCCGCGTCGCGCAGCGCCGAGCGCGGCCGCCAGCTGATGACCACCGCGGCGAGCGCGGCGCGGTGGCGGCCGTACTTGCGGTACAGGTACTGGATCACCTCCTCGCGCCGCTGGTGCTCGAAGTCGATGTCGATGTCGGGCGGCTCGTTGCGCTCGGCGCTGATGAAGCGGCCGAACAGCAGCGTCGCGCGGCGCGGGTCGACCTCGGTGACCCCGAGGCAGTAGCACACCAGCGAGTTGGCCGCGCTGCCGCGCCCCTGGCACAGGATGCCTCGGGCGCGCGCCCAGTGCACGATGTCGGCGACGGTGAGGAAGTAGGGCTCGTACTTCAGGCTTTCGATCAGCGCGAGTTCGGCTTCGAGCGTGGCGCGGTGCTCGGCCGGCATGCCGGCCGGGAAGCGCCGCGCGACCCCTCGCTCGGTGAGCGCGCGCAGCCAGCTCGCCGGCGTGTGGCCGTCGGGCACGATCTCCTGCGGGTACTCGTAGCGCAGCTCGTCGAGCGAGAACGCACACTGCCCGGCGATGCGCAGCGTGGCCTCGAGCCACGCCGCCGGGTAGATCGACGCCAGCCGCTGGCGCGAGCGCAGGTGCGCCTCGGCGTTGGGCTCGAGCGCGAAGCCGCAGTCGGCCACCGGGCGCCTGAGCTTCGTCGCGGCCAGCACGTCGAGCAGCGGCTTGCGCGAGCGCAGGTGCATGCGCACCGCACCGGCGGCGACGACCGCAAGCCCCGTGGCCTGCGCGGCGCGCTGCACCGTGTCGGCGAGCTCGGCGTCGTGCGCGCGCAGCAGCAGCTCGGCCGCGATGAACGCGCGCTGCGCGCCGAACCAGGTCTTGAGCCACATCGCGTGCGCGAACACGGTCTCGAAGGGCTGCGCCGCGTCGGGCAGCAGCAGCGCGATGCAGCCGGGCAGCCCGGCGAGATACGGCGCGTGCGGCACGCGCCCCTCCACGTCGGACGGGTGCGCGAGGTAATCGCCCTTCGGAGCGCGCCGGCGCGCCACCGTGATCCACTGCGCGAGGTTGCCGTATCCGCGGCGGCTCTGCGCCAGCAGCACCAGCCGCGGGCCGGGCTCGGCCGGTGCGCGGCCCTTGTCTGCCGGCTGCGCGAGTTGCAGCTCGGTGCCGACGATCAGGTGCAGCCCGACGCGCTTGGCCTCGACGTGCGCGCGCACCACGCCGGCGAGCGAGCACTCGTCGGTGATCGCCAGCGCCGCGTAGCCGAGCTGCGCCGCGCGCGCGACCAGTTCCTCCGGATGCGACGCCCCGGACAGGAAGCTGAAGTTGCTGCGGCAGTGCAGCTCGGCGTAGGCGGGCAGCGGCGTCATGGCACGTTTTGTACAATCTGCACCAATCGTCGAAACACCGCACTGTCATGAAGACCGTTGCCGCCAGCGAGGCCCGCCAGTCCTTTGCCGAACTCATCGACGCCGCCGCGCGCGAGCCGGTCGTGATCCGGCGCCAGCAGCGCGACGTGGCCGTCGTCGTGTCGATGCAGGAGTACGAGCGGCTGACGCAGCTGAACCGCGCCGAGTTCCAGCGCTTTTGTGATGCGGTCGGCCAACGCGCCATGGGCGCCGGCATGAACGCACGCGTGCTCGCGAAGCTGCTGCGCGACGACCGCGGCGATGCCTGAGCGCCGCTGGGTGCTCGACACCAACACGCTGGTCAGCCGCCTGCTGCTGCCCGGCGGCGCAGCGGCCCGCGCGGTGGACCGCGCGCTCGCGCTGGGCGTGCCGCTGGTGTCGGACGACACGCTGGCCGAACTCGCCGACGTGTTGTCGCGGCCGAAGTTCGACCGCTGGGTGTCGATCGCCGAGCGGCAGCGCTTCGTGCAACTGCTAGGCGGCGTCGCGCGCCGCGTCGTGATCACGCACCGCGTGCAGGCCTGCCGCGACCCGCGCGACGACAAGTTCCTGCACGTCGCACTCAACGGCGAAGCCGAGGCCATCGTCAGCGGCGATCGCGACCTGTTGGTGCTGGACCCGTTTCACGGCGTGCGCATCCTGAGCCCGAGCGCGTTCTGCCGCATCGGCTGAGCGCACGCAGCCCGCAGCGCATCACGCAACCGCCAGCGCATCAAGCGGGCTGCGCGTGCCGCCGGCAGCGACCTTCAGCACGTGCGTGTAGATCATCGTCGTGCTCACGTCGCTGTGGCCGAGCAGTTCCTGCACCGTTCTGATGTCGGTGCCCGACTGCAACAGGTGCGTCGCGAACGAGTGGCGCAGCGTGTGCGGCGTGGCGGGGCGCACGATGCCGGCGGCGCGCACCGCGCGCTTGAAGTCGCGCTGGAAGGTCTGGTCGAACAGGTGGTGGCGGCGCTCGACGCCGCTGCGCGGGCAGACCGAATGCGTGGCCTGCGGAAAGACCCAGAACCAGGCCCAAGACGAACCCGCGCGCGGATATTTGCGTTCCAGCGCATCGGGCATCTGCACGCCGCCGCGGCCGGCGCGGGCGTCGGCTTCCCACAGCACCCGAGCGCGCTGCATCTGGCCGCGCAGCGCTGCGGCCAGCGACGCCGGCAGCATGACGACCCGGTCCTTCGCACCCTTGCCGCTACGCACG
Source organism: Pseudomonadota bacterium (assembly GCA_018240325.1). GTDB lineage: Bacteria > Pseudomonadota > Gammaproteobacteria > Burkholderiales > Burkholderiaceae_C > Rubrivivax. Next base: position 12,409 of record JAFEFZ010000109.1, on the reverse strand, counting down.
ATGATGGCCTGCCGATCGAACTCGACGTCCTTCACGCGCAGCTGCAAGGCCTCGGCGATGCGCATGCCGGTGCCGTAGAGCAGGCGCGCCAGCACCCCATGCGTACCGTCGAGCCCCGCCAGCACGGCGGCGACCTCCGCGGGTGACAGCACGACCGGCAGGCGCGGCTTGCGATGCGGCCGGTCGATCGACTGCATCCACGGCAGTTGCTGGCCGAGCACTTGCTGGTACAGAAACAGCAGCGCCGACAGTGCCTGCCGGTGCGTTGACACGGCGACGCCGCGCTCGTTGGAAAGCCAGGACAGAAAGGCCTCGACCTCGGGCCCGCCCATCTGGCGCGGATGGCGCAGCCGATGGAAGCGCACGAACGCGCGCACCCAATGGACGTAGGCATCTTCGGTCCTTATGCTGTAGTGCAGGTAGCGAACGCGCTCGCGCACCGCGTCCAGCAGGCGGCGCGGTGCCGAGGCCGAGGGAGCGACAGGTGGAGGAGACATGGCGCGCCAACTACTGTATGTACGTACAGTCTATGCCGGTCAGTGCAGATCGACAAGCCCCGGCCTTGGCGCTGGCGCGGCGCCGGAACGTGCGCCACTATTCGGTTATGGGCGCAGGAGTTGCGCCACTATCCGAATATGGGCGACTTTCGCCCGACATTGAAGTTGGGCACTCGCTCCGAGTAACGCATGAGCAACTCGTCGCGCCGCTCGCTGCCCACCATTTGCGCGGGCCGCCCGCCCTGCGGCGGGCGGCGCAAGGTAGGCGCTTTCGCATGCGTGCTCAGTTTGGCCGGTGCGCGCTGGGCAGCAACCACTCATTCCTGCGCAGGCTCGTCCACACGCCATTTCGGCGCTCGCGCGGTTGTCAAGTCAGCGCACAGTTGTTTCGGCACTCGCGCTTTGCCCAACCCTGCGTTCAAGCGGACGGCCCCGGCAGGGCAGCTCGCATCGAACGTCCGAGCGGGCCGCCGCTTAACTCCACGTTGGGCGTCACGCGCACCGCTTGCAGGCTGTTAGCGTCTGTGCTAACTTCCACTCGTGGCGTTCGAGATCAAGTACTTCCACGAGCGTGTGCTCTCCGAGATCCAGTCGTGGCCAGTAGACGTTCTGGCCGACTATGCGCGGCTAGTCGAACTTCTCGCCGAGCACGGCCCGGATCTGCGGCTTCCGCATTCCCGCGCGCTTGGCGAGGGGCTGTTTGAGTTGCGGCCTCGTGGCCGTTCAGGCATCGGCCGCGCGTTCTACTGCTTCGTCATCGCGCGTCGCATTGTCGTTGTGCACGCGTTCATCAAGAAGTCGCAGCAAACACCCGACAAGGAGCTGAAGCTGGCGCGCAAGCGCGCCAAGGAGTTGACCAATGGCTAACCTCAAGTACACCCCCGTCAAGCACGATCACCAGGCTTTTCTCGCCAAGGCGCGAGCCCGTAAGGGATTCACCGAGGCGTACGACGGGTTGGAGCTCGAGTACCGCGTTGCAGACCAGCTACTCAAAGCAAGATCCAGAGCTGGGCTGACCCAGGATGCCGTCGCAGAACGTATGGGCACTACCAAGAGCGCCATCTCTCGCCTGGAGGCCTCTGGCAAGCACACGCCTTCGCTGGCCACGCTACAGCGCTATGCAAAGGCTGTTGGCTGTGATCTTCAGGTAAAACTCGTACCGCAGAAGTGACGCCCAACCCCGCATTGCACCCGACGTGCTACGGCTGGCTTCGCCAGCCTTCGCCCGCGGGTGAATGCAAACGTTAGACCGCACAGTCGACGGCCTCCGCGCATCGATCGGTCGCGTGTAGCCCACGTGCTACACTGGCCGACATGCGCGTCGAGAAGACCGAGGAGTACCGGGCGTGGATCGACGGCCTCAAGGACCGCGCCGGACGCGCTCGGATCTTGATGCGGGTCGACCGCCTCATCCACGGCAATCCAGGCTCTCATCGCGATCTGACAGAGGGCGTTTCTGAGCTCAAGATCGACTTTGGCCCAGGCTACCGTGTCTACTACTCGATCAGGCGCACGCAGTTGCTCTTGCTCATCGCCGGCGGCGACAAGGCATCTCAGCAGAAGGACATCGCCGTGGCCCTGTCGCTGAACCGGAACTTCAAGGGTTGATCATCATGTCCAAGGTTGCGGCCAAGAAGGCCCAGAAGACGAAGACGACGCCCTACGACGTCGCCGAACACCTCCGCACGCCGGAGGAAATGGCCGCCTACCTTGATGCGTGGCTCGAAGAGGCTCCAGACGACGCGGCAGGAATCGCCCGCGCCCTTGGGGACATTGCCCGGGCCAAAGGCATGAGCCAGGTTGCCAAGGACGCGGGCTTGAGCCGCGAGAGCCTGTACCGAGCGCTCAGCGCCGAGGGCAACCCCTCGTTCGCAACGATACTGAAGGTGGCCAAGGCTCTCGGTGTGCGTCTGCACGCCCAGGCTGCCGGGTAGCGGTGCGAGTGCGGTCTAACCTTGCGCTCAAGCTGACACGCCCCGCTGCGGCGTGCAGCTAAGCTCGGACGGGTTAGGCGCCAGAGTTCCCTGCCTCGCGTGGTCGCCTTGTTCCTCGACGTTTGTGTAGATACGCTTACCGGGTGCGCATCTCCTACGACCCCGTCAAGCGGGAACGTACGCTCGCCGAACGCGGCTTGGACTTCGAAGACGCAGCAGCCGTCTTTGATGGCATCACGGTCGAGGTCGAGGTTGCGCACAAGGACTACGGTGAACGCCGCATCATCTGCTATGCCTGCTCGCGGCTCGCCTGGTAGTTGTCGGCTACACCCCGCGTGGCTCGGTGCGCCACGTCTTCAGCATGCGAAAGGCCAACGACCGTGAACACACCCGCCTCGCGCCGTTCTTTGGGCTCTGACCTCCAGCGCGTAGACGCGCACGTAGTGAAGCCCCACGAGTACAAGGAGCTTCCCGAGCTTACCGACGCGATGCTGGCCCGCGCTGTCGTCAGCAAGGGCGGTCGGCCTCGTTCGTCCAACCCGCGTCAGCTGATCAGTCTGCGCCTGCCGCCGGAGGTCATCGAGAGCTGGCGCTCCACCGGGCCGGGCTGGCAAACGCGCATGGCGGAGCGTCTGGCCAAGGTGCCCGCCCCCCGCGCGAAACGTGGCGCCTAACACGTCGCTCGAGGCGTCTGCGCTCTCAGCGAGTCGGTGCATCAATCGCGTCGAGCGCCTCCGTGCGAAACGCATCTGCAGCAAGCGGGCTTCGCTCGAAGTACCAAAGGAACGCTTCACGCACCTCTGCCTCTGCGGGAGGCAGAACCTCAACTGCAAATCGAGTCAAAGTGCGCTCAGTCGCGCTCGCGCTTCGGCCCCAGGGCACCGCCTTCAGCGCCCCCTCGCGCAGCGCCTGTTTGCGCTGCCGGAGATCTTTCTTCCAGGCGTCGGAGATCGCAGCGTCGGTGCTCCCTTCCAGGCTGTCGAGCAGTGCCACCACAAGGGCAGAGCGCTCATCCACAGGGAGATCCAAGGCGTCCGTCAGCAGTTGGTCCATACGCCCGTTCATGCAGCGCAGTCTATTCTTAGTGGTTCTCAGCCAGCGGGCCACGCGGGCGGCGTCTAGCTCCAACGTCAAGCACACCAAGGTCAGCGCGTCTTGTGTAGGCTGCCGCACAAGAGAGCGCAAGTCATCTCCAGCTTCGCAGCCCTCGCACTCATTCAGCCGGACCGCGAAGACCACATTGCCGCCGCCAGCCTTCGGAACGCGTGCCGCGCGGCCGGCGCCCAGCTCGGGACTATCGAGGCATTGATTGCGCAGCTCTGCATCAGGCACAGCCTTACGCTTCTGACCACGGACAGGGATTTCGTGCGTGCCGCCAAGCACAGCAAGCTGAAGTTGTGGTCTCCGCCATCGGCCACCGCGAAGTGACGGCTGACCCGCGGCTCAAGTGGACAGCCCGCGGCCGGCCTCGCCATCAGCGGCCTGCCGCTCAGCCGCCACGTTGATTTCCCAATGACCTCCATCCCCAACGCCGAGATGCCCGGCTCACTCCGCCAGTCACTACCCTGAATCCGTGGCCCGGGAAGACCTCGTCCCACGCCCGAGACCGGTGCGTTGGCGGTGATGGCGATGCTCTCGGGCTCGTAGCGCTCGGCGATCAACTCGAACAGCACCGAGGTCTCGGCCTGCTCGCGCCGGGCGCAGCTGAAGTCGTCCAGCACGATCCGCTCGAAGCGGTCGAGCTTGGCCAGTTCGGCCGGCAGCCGCCGATCGCCCCGGGCGGCCTGCAGCCGCTGCACCCGCTCGCTGGTGCGCACGACCAGCACCTTCAGCCCGCGATCGATCAGCGCATGGCCGATGCCCGCCAGCAGATGCGTCTTGCTTCGGGCGGACAGTACGCAGGTCGGCGGTGACGGGTCACGGATTCAGGGACAACTTTACGCAGGCCCAACAGGCCGGCAACCCTGCACCGGCATACTTGCCGCCATGCGCCTGACCCGAGTGGCATCGGCGGCCGCGCTGGCGCTGGGGGTGGCCGGCTGCGCGGTCGGCCCCGACTATCGCGAACCCACACCCACCCTGCCGGCTGCCTGGACGACTGCCGATCCGCCGGCGGCTGCCCAGGCGGCGGCTGCCCAGGCGGCGCCCGCGCCCGACCCTGCATGGTGGCGCCGCTTCGACGACAAGCTGCTCGACGAGCTGATCGAGCGCGCGCTCGCCGCCAACACCGACCTGCGCATCGCCGGCGCGAGGCTGCGCGCGGCGCGCGCCGCGACCGCGCAGGCCGAAGCGGCGCTGTGGCCGACGCTGGGCGTCTACGGCTCGGCCAGCCGCTCGACCGACGGCGGCCGCAGCCCGACCTCGAGCTACGGCCTGGGCTTCGACGCCGGCTGGGAGATCGACCTGTTCGGCGGGCTGCGGCGCGGCGTGGAGGCCGCCGATGCCGACGCCGGGTCGAGCGCCGCGACGCTGGCCGCGACCCAGGTCTCGCTGGTGGCCGAGGTGGCGCGCAACTACGTGCTGCTGCGCGGCTACCGGCAGCGCCTCGTGATCACCCGCGCCAACCTCGACAACCAGGCGCAGACGCTGCAGCTGACCGAATGGCGCGCGCAGGCCGGGCTGGTGGGCTCGCTCGACGTCGAGCAGGCACGCGCCAACCTCGAGCAGACGCGCGCGCAGGAGCCGCTGCTGCAGGACGCCGCCGTGCAGACGCGCAACGCGCTCGCGGTGCTGCTGAACGAGGCGCCGCAGGCCACTGCGCAGCGGCTCGCGGCAGCACCCGAAGCGGCGATCCCCGGTATCGGCGCCGAGCCGCTGCTGGGCGTGCCGGCCGATCTGCTGCGCCGCCGCCCCGACATCGTCGCCGCCGAGCGCGCTCTGGCCGCGGCCACCGCGCGCATCGGCGTGGCCGAGGCGGCGCGCTACCCGTCGTTCAGCCTGGCCGGCACGCTCGGCCTGCAGGGCGCGGCACTGTCGGCGTTGAGCGGCAGCGGCGCGGCGACCCGCTTCGTCGCCGGCAGCCTGGCCGCGCCGATCTTCGACGCCGGGCGGCTGCGCCAGCAGGTGGTGATCCAGACCGCGCAGCAGGAGCAGGCGCTGGCCGCCTACGAAGCCGCGCTGGCGGGGGCGCTGCGCGACGTCGAGAACGCGCGCGCCGCGCTCGCCAACGGGCGCGCGCGCGGCGAGGCGCTGGCGCAGGCGGTGCAGGCGGCGCGCAACGCGGCGCTGCTGGCGAGCTTTCGCTACCGCTCGGGCCTGGTGGACTTCCAGACCGTGCTCGACACCGAACGCAGCGTGCGCTCGCTCGAAGACAGCCAGGCCTCGACGCAGGCCGACACCGTGATCGCGATGATCCAGCTCTACAAGGCGCTGGGCGGCGGCTGGTCCGCCGAAACCCCGGCCGCCGCACCCGCTGCCCAGCCATGACCCGACCCGATTCCGCCGCCGCCGCCGGCCTCGACGCGTTGCTGGGCGACGACGCGCCGCGCCCCTGGTGGCGGCGGCGCGCCACCTGGATCGCCGCGCTGCTGCTGCTGGCCGCGGCCGCCGCGGTGGCCTTCGCGCTCGGCCGGCGCGCCGACACCGCGCAGCAGCGCCAGTTCCGCACCGAGGCGGTGCAGCGCGGCACGCTCGAGCTCAAGGTGGTGGCCAACGGCACGCTGGCGCCGACGCTGACGGTCAACATCGGCAGCGAGCTGTCGGGCACGGTGGCCAAGGTGCTGGTGGACATCAACGACCGGGTGGAGAAGGGCCAGGTGCTGGTCGAGCTCGACACCACGAAGCTGCGCGACCAGATGGCGCGCTCGCGCGCGACGCTGGCCTCGGCCGAGGCGCAGGTGGCGCAGGCCGCGGCCACGCTGAAGGAGGCGCGCGCCAACCTGGCGCGCATGGACGAGGTGTCGCGGCTGTCGGGCGGGCGGGTGCCGTCGGCCACCGAGTTCGACAGCGCGCGCGCCAACGCCGAGCGCGCGGCCGCCGACGAGGCCGCGGCGCGCGCCAAGGCGGCCGACGCGCGCGCCGCGCTGCGCGTGGACGAGACCAACCTCGCCAAGGCGTCGATCCGCTCGCCGATCGACGGCGTGGTGCTGACGCGATCGGTCGACCCGGGCAACGCGGTCGCGGCTTCGCTGCAGGCGGTGACGCTGTTCAGCATCGCCGCCGACCTGAAGCGGATGAAGCTGCAGGTCAACGTCGACGAAGCCGACGTCGGCCGGGTGCAGCAGGGCCAGCAGGCGAGCTTCACCGTCGCCGCCTGGCCGAACCGCAGCTTCCCGGCGACGATCCAGCGCGTCGGCTACGGCTCGACGACCAAGGAGAACGTGGTCACCTACGTCGCCGACCTGAGCGTGGACAACAGCGAGCTGCTGCTGCGCCCCGGCATGACGGCCACTGCCAACATCGCCGCGGCGCGGCGCGAAGGCGTGCTGCTCGTGCCCAATCCGGCGCTGCGCTTCACGCCGGCCGAGCCGCGCGCGGCGTCGCCCGACGCCGGCCTGGTGGGCAAGCTGATGCCGGGGCCGCCGCGCGGCCCGGCCAAGCGGGCCGGCGTCAGCGCGGCGCCGGGTGCGCAGCGCCAGGTCTGGGTGCTGCGCGACGGCGCGCCGGTGGCGGTGCCGGTGACCACGGGGCTGAGCGACGGCCGGCGCACCGAAGTCAGCGGCGGCGGCCTGCGCGAAGGCGACGCGGTGATCGTCGACGAGACGGTGCGGCCGTCATGACCGCAACCTGCGGGGCAGCCGCGCGCGGGGCCGCCCGATGAGCGCGCCGGGCCGCTGCCAAGCGCTCGTCCCGCAACGCGCAGCGTGGAGGGCAGTCCAATGAGCGCCGCCCCGCTGCCGCTGATCCGGCTGCGCGGCGTGACCCGCCACTACGGCCAGGGCCAGGCGCTGGTGCGCGCGCTCGACGGCGTCGATCTCGACATCGAAGCCGGCGAGTTCGTCGCGGTCATGGGGCCCAGCGGCTCGGGCAAGTCGACGGTGATGAACCTGATCGGCTGCCTGGACATGCCCACTTCGGGCGAGTACCTGTTCCGCGGCGTGCACGTGGAGCGGCTGACGCGCGACCAGCGCGCGCGGCTGCGCCGGCGCCACCTGGGCTTCGTGTTCCAGGGCTTCAACCTGCTGGCGCGCACCAGCGCGCTCGAGAACGTCGAGCTGCCGCTGCTGTACCGCGGCGAGCCGACCGCGAAGCGCCACGCGGCGGCGCGCGCGGCGCTGGCGTCGGTGGGTCTGGAAGGCCGCGAGCACCACACGCCGGGCGAGCTGTCGGGCGGCCAGCAGCAGCGCGTGGCGATCGCGCGCGCGATCGTCACCCAGCCGACCGTGCTGCTCGCCGACGAGCCCACCGGCAACCTCGACACGCAGCGCAGCCGCGAGATCATGGAGCTGTTGGCGGCGCTGAACCGCGAGCGCGGCATCACCGTGCTGATGGTCACGCACGAGCCCGACATGGCGCTGTACGCGCGCCGCACGGTGCGCTTCGTCGACGGCCGCATCGCCGAGGACCGGCGCCGTGCACCCGAGCCCGCGCCCGCCGCACAGGCCGCCTGATGCTCTGGAACTCGCTGCTGCTGGCGTTGCGCTCGATCCGGCGCAACCTGCTGCGCTCGTTCCTGACCGTGCTCGGCGTGGTCATCGGCGTCAGCGCGGTGGTCACGATGGTCACGCTCGGCCAGGGCGCGACCGCGGCGGTGCGCAGCCAGATCGCCAGCCTGGGCAGCAACCTGCTGCAGGTCCGCCCGGGGCAGCGGCTGGGCCCGGGCGCCAGCTTCGGCGTGCCCGCGTTCACCGAGGCCGACGTGGCGGCGATCGAAGCGCAGATCGCCGGGCTGCGCGCGGTCGCGCCCGAGTCGCGCAGCACGGCCACGGTGGTGGCCGGCGCGCGCAACTGGACCACCAGCCTGATCGGCACGACCAATGCGCACTTCGACACCAGCGACTGGCAGCTGGCGGCGGGGCGCCGCTTCGAGGAGACCGAGGAGCGCGCCGGCGCGGCCGTGTGCGTGATCGGCGCGACCGTGCAGCGCGAGCTGTTCGGCAGCACCGATCCGCTCGGCCAGCGGCTGCGCGTGCGCGGCTTCTCCTGCGAAATCGTCGGCGTGCTGCAGCCCAAGGGCCAGGCGGCGATGGGCCTGGACCAGGACGACCTGGTGGTGCTGCCGCTGCGCACGCTGCAGCGCCGCGTGACGGGCACCACGCGCGTGCAGACGCTGCTGGTGTCGGTGCGCGACGAAGGCGGCATCGAGCGCGCCAAGGCCGCGCTGACCGAGCTGCTGCGCGAGCGGCGCAAGCTCGGCGAGCACGACGAGGACAACTTCAACGTGCTCGACACGCGCCAGATCGCCGACACGCTGTCGGGCACCACGCAGGTGATGACGCTGCTGCTGGGCGCGGTGGCGGCGGTGAGCCTGCTGGTGGGCGGCATCGGCATCATGAACATCATGCTGGTCAGCGTGACCGAGCGCACGCGCGAGATCGGCGTACGCCTGGCGATCGGCGCGCTCGAGCGCGAGGTGCTGCTGCAGTTCCTGATCGAGGCGGTGGTGCTGGCGGCGCTCGGCGGCGCGGTCGGCGTGCTGCTGGCGGCGGCGGCCAGCGTCGGCCTGGCACGCGCGATGGGCGTGCCCTTCCAGTTCAACCCCGGCATCAACCTGCTGGCGCTGGCCTTCTCGGCGGCGATCGGGGTGATCTTCGGCTACTTCCCGGCGCGCAACGCGGCGCGGCTGGATCCGATCGAAGCGCTGCGGCACGAGTAGCCTGCGCCGGCCGGGGCCGCGGCCGCATCGCCGCACGCCGGCGGGCGTCAGCGCCCATTGACGCGCATCGGCGCGCACCGACGTGCATCAACGCGCGCTGTCGGCCGCCGCCGCGGACTCTGGGGGCAGCCACAGCAGCGCACAGGCCAGCAGCGCCAGCGGCGCGCCCACCCACGCCAGCCGCGCGAAGCCCGCCTGCGGCAGCAGCGCGCCGCCCAGCGCGGCGCCCAACGCCATGCCGAAATACATCATCGAGCTGTTCAGCGACAGCAGCATCGGGCTGCGCGGCAGGTCCACCGCCACCAGCCGCGCCTGCTGCGGCGCGGTCGTGCCGAAGCCGCACAGGCCCCAGGTCAGCAGCGCTGCGAGCATCGCCGCAGGGTGCCCCGCGGTCAGCGGCACGCAGGCCAGCGCGAGCGTGAACACGCCGAACAGCACGCGCAGCGTCGGCAGCGCGCCGAAGCGGTCGGTCGCCCACCCGCCCAGCAGCGTGCCGGCCACGCCGGCGCAACCGAACAGCATCAGCGTCCACGACAGCTGCGCATCGCTGACCGACGCGAGCGCGCGCAGCACCGGGCCGATGTAGGCGAACACGCTGAACACCGCGCCGAAGTACAGCAGCGTCGTCGCCAGCACCGACACCGCCGCGGCGCTGCGCAGCACCGTGCCCAGCCCGGCAACGGACGCGCCGGGCGCGCGGATGGCGCGCGGCACCCCTGCGGCCACCGCCAGCAGCGCCAGCGCCGACGCGGCGGTCGCGGCCCCCACCGGCACGCGCCAGCCGTGGCGCAGGCCGAGCCAGGCGCCGATCGGCACCCCGACCACGTAGCTCAGGCTGATGCCCAGGAACACGACCGACAGCGCCTGGCCGCGCCGCGCCGGCTCGACCAGCGCCACCGCGATGCCGGCGGCCAGCGGGATGAAGACCGCGCCGGCGCCCATCAGCGCGCGCGCCGCCAGCAGCATCGGCAGGCTGCCGGCCAGTGCCGACAGCAGGTTGCCGGCGGTGAACAGCGCCAGTGCGCCGAGCAGCGCGCGCTTGCGCGGCCAGCCGCCGCTGGCCAGCAGCAGCGCCGGCGCGAGCACCGCCGTGCCGACCGCGTAGGCGGTGGTCGCCTGCCCGGCCGCCGCGACGCCGACGCCCAGGTCGCGTGCGATCGGCTCGACGATGCTGGCGAGCACGAAGGCGCTCGAGCCGATCACGAGGTTGATCGCCGAGAACAGGATCAGCAGCGGCTGCGTCGGGTGCATCGGGGGTGGGCGGTTGCGCTCGCGCAGGATCGCGGGCGCGGCGCGAGCGGCGACAATAGCGGGTTTGACTGCCGGCGCCTGCCGGCCACTACCCGGAATCCCGCATGGCCCAGTACGTCTACACCATGAACCGCGTCGGCAAGATCGTGCCGCCGAAGCGGCAGATCCTGAAGGACATCAGCCTGTCTTTCTTCCCCGGCGCGAAGATCGGCGTGCTCGGGCTGAACGGCTCGGGCAAGAGTACGCTGCTGAGAATCATGGCCGGCCTGGACCGCGACATCGAGGGCGAAGCCGTGCCGATGCCCGGCCTCAAGATCGGCCACCTGCCGCAGGAGCCGCAGCTCGAGCCGACGCAGACGGTGCGCGAGGCGGTGGAGCAGGGCATCGGCGGCGTGCTCGCGGCGAAGGCGCGGCTGGACGAGGTCTATGCGGCCTACGCCGAGCCCGACGCCGATTTCGACAAGTTGGCCGCCGAGCAGGCCGAGCTGGAAGCGGTGATCGCCGCGGCCGGCAGCGTCAACACCGACATGGAGCTGGAAGTCGCCGCCGACGCGCTGCGGCTGCCGCCGTGGGACGCGGTGATCGGCAACCTGTCGGGCGGCGAGAAGCGGCGCGTCGCGCTGTGCCGGCTGCTGCTGAGCAAGCCCGACATGCTGCTGCTCGACGAGCCGACCAACCACCTCGACGCCGAGTCGGTCGAGTGGCTCGAGATCTTCCTGAAGCGCTTCCCCGGCACGGTGGTGGCGATCACGCACGACCGCTACTTCCTCGACAACGCGGCCGAGTGGATCCTCGAACTCGACCGCGGCCGCGGCATCCCGTACAAGGGCAACTACTCCGACTGGCTCGACCAGAAGGAGAAGCGCCTCGAGCAGGAGCAGAAGACCGAGGACGCGCGCACCAAGGCGATGAAGGAAGAGCTGAAGTGGGTGCGCTCCAACGCCAAGGGCCGCCAGGCCAAGAGCAAGGCGCGGCTGGCGCGCTTCGAGGAATTGAGCGACGTCGACTACCAGAAGCGCAACGAGACCAACGAGATCTTCATTCCGGTGGCTGATCGGCTGGGCAACCAGGTGATCGAGTTCAACGGCGTGAGCAAGAGCTTCGGCGAGCGGCTGCTGATCGACAACCTGAGCTTCAAGGTGCCGGCGGGCGCGATCGTCGGCATCATCGGCCCGAACGGCGCCGGCAAGTCGACGCTGTTCCGGCTGATCCAGGGGGCGGAGAAGCCCGATTCGGGCGAGGTCGTGATCGGCCCGACCGCGAAGCTCGCCTTCGTCGACCAGAGCCGCGAGAGCCTGGCCAACGACAAGACGGTGTGGGAAGACGTGTCGGGCGGGCTCGACAACATCGTGGTCGGCAAGTTCGTGATGCCCAGCCGCGCGTACCTCGGCCGCTTCAACTTCAAGGGCAACGACCAGCAGAAGCTGGTGGGCAGTCTGTCGGGCGGCGAGCGCGGCCGGCTGCACCTGGCCAAGACGCTGGCGCAGGGCGGCAACGTGCTGATGCTCGACGAGCCGAGCAACGACCTCGACGTCGAGACGCTGCGTGCGCTCGAAGACGCGCTGCTCGAATTTGCCGGCAGCGTGATGGTGATCAGCCACGACCGCTGGTTCCTCGACCGCATCTGCACCCACATCCTCGCGGCCGAGGGCGACAGCCAGTGGTTCTTCTACGCCGGCAACTACCAGGAGTACGAGGCCGACAAGGTCAAGCGTCTGGGCGAGGAGGGCGCGCGGCCGCATCGGTTGCGATTCAAGGCGCTGAAGTGAGGCCAGGTTCACGGACAGGATTCGGTCCTGTCCTGTCTCTCGAAACGTCTGCTGTTCTTCGTTACGTTTCGGGGCCGTTGAGGCAAAGCCGCCGAGGGGGTAGCCGGCTGCGTTCAGCCAAATTCTTATTCACTCCGCCGGCCACCCCCTCGTCGGCTTTGCCGGCACCGCCAGCGCGCTTCTTCAGCAAACACCCACTGCGTC
>JAFEFZ010000108.1 GCA_018240325.1 Pseudomonadota bacterium | reverse complement strand
GCGCGGCCGCAGGGCCGCCGTACCCGGCCACGACGATCGCGGCACACAGGGTCGATCGGGCGACGTGACGATGGATCATGACTTTCCTCCTGGGTTCATGGAACTGCTCCCTGGTCATGGCCTCCCGGCGGCTGCCGGGGGACCGATCTCGCCAGGCCTCGAGGGGTGCGGGGCCGTGGCGGTGTTGGACTCTTTCCGTGCCGGCGGAAACTGGGCACGCCTGGCTCGGCTGCTTCGGGCGTGCAAGGTGTGCATGGCGGGGTCGTGCCCGGATGGGGATCGCCGGCTTCAGCGCGCGCCCGGCGGCGGGCCCGGCCGGTTCGCCAGCGCGCGCTCGACGGCGCCGCCCAGATCGGCAGCCAGGGTGGCCTTGTGCACCACGCCTGCGGCGCCGGCCGCGAGCGCGGCGGCGTCGGCGCGCGCGTCGTCGTGGTCGCTGAGCACCAGCGCGCGGCTGTGCGGCGCCAGGCTGCGCAGCTCGGCCAGCAGCGCCTCGAGCCGGCCCGCAGCAAGCGCCAGGTCGACAAGCACCAGCGTCGGCTGCAGCCGACGCGCGCCGGCGAGCAGCGATGCCCGGTCGGCCACCAGGAACACGCCGTCGAACGAGGCTTGCAGCCAGTCACGCAGGCCTTCGGACATGCGCTGGTGGCCGCAGGCCACCAGCACGCTGCCGGGGCGGCGGCCGGGGCTCTGGTCGGGCAGCATCGGCGGCTTTGCGGCATACGCGGCCCGTTCAGGGCGCCGCCACCACCGTGTAGTGCACGCCGTTGGCGCCATAGGCGGGCAGGAACCAGGTGTTGCCGCTCAGGTAGTAGGTCTGGCCGTTCTTGTTGATCGCCATCGCGCCGGCCGGCAGCGCCGCATAGCTCGCGCCCATCGCCCAGCTTGCCGGCCCGGCGGTCGTGGTCACGGTGGTCGTCGTCGTGCGCGTCGTGCCGGGCGCCGCGGCGCCGGCGGCGCCTGCGGCAACGCCCGACTGGTATGCGGCAGTCGTGTTCGCGCTGCCGGCGGCGACGCCGGCGGCGTAGGCGTTGGAGGTCGCCGCCGCGTTCGCCGACGATGCAATTGCCGCGCCGGTGGCCATGCCGACCACCGCGCCGGCCGCGGCGGCGCAGCCGTAGCAGCCGCTCGAGTAGTACGGCACCGCCACCGGCGGGTGGTAGGCCGGATACGCCGGATACGCCGGATAGGCCGGCGGGTGGTAGTAGCTCGCCCCGCCGGGCGTCGTGGTGACCGCACCGTAGCCGGCCTTGCCGTAGGTCGTGTCGCCGGCGGTGTTGGTGTGCTCGGTGCCGCCGTACACCGAATGCGCGCTGCTGCCGCCGTAGGCATTGGTGTGCTCGGTGCCTTCGCCGGCCACATGCTGGGTGCTGCCGCCCCAGCGGTTCTCGTGCGCGGTGTCGCCGAAGCGGTGCGCGGTGGCGCCGCCGAAGCGGTTGGCCGAAGCCCAGGCAGCCGCGGGCGGCGCCCAGGCGGCGAGCGCGCCGCCGATCGCCGCCGAGCTGAGCAGGGCCAGGGTCGTCGCGTTCATGGCGTGCCTTTCGTGGATGGCGGCTGGTTCGCGGGCTTGGCCGATTTGCCGATCGCCACCGGCCTCACGCCGATCGGCACCTTGCGGCCCGGCGCGGCGAAGGCCATCGGCATGCCCGCCCTGGCCTTCGTGGTGTCGAAGGTCTCGGCCGGGATCGCGCCGTCGACCTGCCAGTTGGAAAGTTCCAGGTCGTGGCGCAGGCGCTTGGGGTCGGCGCTGAACTGCGCGCGGATGCGCCGCGGCAGCTTGTCGTCGGCGCCGATCCAGATCTGCAGGAACACGTCGTCGCTCGCCCACACGACCATGTCGGTCTTGACGCCGCCGACGACGGCCGACGGGCCGATCACGAACGCGAGCTTCGCGCCCGCGCTGATGGCGCCGTAGGGGTCGGGGAGCAGCAGGTCGGTGAACGGGAAGTAGATCGCCGCCGTATCGAAGGCCTGCTTCAGCGCGGCTTCGAGCGCCGGCGGCGCCGGCGCCACCGCGACCAGGTTCTCCGCCGGCGCGAAGGCGATCATTTCCTTGCCGTCCCAGTAGAACTCCGACGCCGGTCCGTCGCCCGGGATCACGACCTTGAGCTGGTTCGGCCGCTGCAGCGCGACGTCGTAGCGCACCGTGTAGACGATCGGCGGACCGAGGCGGCTCGGGTACTCGTAGCTCGCGACCGCGGTGAACGCGAGGCTCTTGGCAGCCGCCAGCCGCGCGCTCATCGCCTGCAGCAGATCGACCGCGCGCTGCTCGATGATCGGCTGCGCCGGCTGCGGCGCCGCCTTCTTCGGCGCCGCCTTGGCGGCCGGTGCGGCAGCTTTCGCCGCGGGCGGCGTCTGCGCCGCGGCCGAGGCGGCCAGCGCGGCGCCGAGCACCAGCGCGAGGGTGCGGTGCAGCAGCTTGGGTTTCACGGGATCATCCCGCAGTCGAACATCTTGTTGGCGATCGGGCCGGCGACCTTGTTCATGAAGGCGACGCGCAACTGCGGGTCGCTCTTGAGCAGGCCGACCAGGCGCTGCTCCTGTTCGCTCTTGGGCTCCTGCTTCTGCGCCCACAGCTGCTCGCAGGTCGACGACTGGTACTTCTGGATCACCTTGTCGGCGACCATGTTCATCAGCGGGAAGTCGGCAGCAGCCAAGCCGGCGGCGGCCAGTGCGCCGGCCGCGGCCAGCAGCTTGAGCGTGGGCGTTTTCATGGTCATACCTCCAGCGTTGGATTTGCCGCGCGGCTACTTGGCCTCGACGATGTCCATCACGACGCGCCGGTTCTTCGCGCGGCCCTGCGGCGTGTCGTTCGGCGCCACCGGGTCTGCTTCGCCGAAGCCGCTGACGCTGATCATCGCGGCGGGAACGCCCCCGGCGACGAGCTCGTCGGCCACCGACTGCGCGCGCGCCTTCGACAGATCGACGTTGGTCGGGAAGCGCTGGCGCAGCTCGGGCCCGATCGGCAGGTTGTCGGTGTAGCCCTTGATCACGATCGTCTGGCCAGTGAAGGTCTTCAGGATCGGCGCGAGCTTGCCCAGCGTCGCCTTGCCCCTGGAGTCGATCTCCCAGCCGCCCTCGGGGAACAGGATGCCGTTGGCCAGCGTCACCCGCACCAGGCCCTGCAGCTGCGTGATCTGCGCCTGGTCGGCGGCGACCTCGCTCTTGAGCTGGTTGTCGAGACGCTGGTAGGTGTCGGCCTTGCCCACCTCCTGCTTGTAGGTGCTCTGCGACACGCAGGCCGACAGCAGCACGGCGGCGCTCAGGCACAGTGTCGTGATCGTCTTGTTCATCGTCGCTCCTCCATTTGGAGCCACGGATGCTGCACACGGCCGCCGCCGCCGTCACCTCGTAGGACTACGAGGCGTGCGCGCGATTTCCGGGCGGCCTTACGCGCCCTACAGCCTCAGCCGCAGCGCGATGCCGATCAGCTCGGCATTGGTCTTCACGCCCAGCGTCTCCATCGCCTGGTACTTGTGGTATTCGACGGTGCGGTGCGAGATGTCGAGCAGCCGCGCGATCTCCTTCGCCGAGCGGCCGTCGACGAGCAGGCGCAGGATTTCGCGCTGGCGCGGCGTCAGCCCCGAAGCCGGGTCGCGCGCCGGCCGCTGGCCCGACGTGCCCAGCACTTCGGCGGCGATCTCGGGGCTGATGAAGATGCCGCCGGCGGCCGCGGTGCGCAGCGCCTGCAGCAGCTCGCGCGGCGCCGCGTGCTTGAGCACGTAGCCGGCGGCGCCGGCCTCGAGCGCACGCCGCGCGTAGGCCGGCTCGGTGTGCATCGTCAGGAAGACGACCGGCACGTCCAGGCCTTCGCTGCGCATCGCGTGCAGTGCGTCGATGCCGTTCAAGCCCGGCATCGAGATGTCGGCGACGATGAAGTCGGCCGCCGCCTGCCGCGCGAGCTCGAGCAGCGAGCGGCCGTCGGCCGCGCGGCCGACCAGCTCGTAGTCGTCGGCCAGCAGCGCCGCGAGCCCGGCGACGACGATGTGGTGGTCGTCGGCGAGCAGCACGCGCGGCCGCGTCACGCCGCCTCCTGCGCCGGCAGCCAGGCGGCGACGCGCGTGCCGGCGCCGCTGCGGCTGTCGATCTCGAGCCGCCCGCCGAGCAGCTCGACGCGCTCGCGCATGCTCGCCAGGCCCAGCGACGCGCGTTCGCGCGCAGCCGCGGGGTCGAAGCCGCAGCCGTCGTCGGCCACCCTCAGCTCGATGCCGCCGTCGGCGCTGCGCACGCCGACGTCGATGCGCGTCGCGCGCGCGTGGCGCGCCGCGTTGCGCAATGCCTCCTGCGCGACGCGGAACAGACACAGCGCACGCTCGCCGCGCACCGCATCGGTCTCGGCGCCGGCGTCGAACGTGATCGCCGCGGGGCCGCGGCGCGCGAGCCGGCCGCACTCGATGCGCAGCGCCTCGGCGAGCCCGAGGTCGTCGATCACCGACGGATGCAGCCGGTACGCGAGCGCGTGCACGTCGCGGCTCAGGCTGGCGAGTTCGCCGCTGATCGACTGCTCCATCGCCGCGCGCGCGCCCGGCTCGGTCAGGCGCGGCAGCGTGGCGAGCTCGATCGACACGCCGGCCAGCCGCTGGGTCACGTCGTCGTGCAGCTCGCGCGCGATGCGCCGGCCTTCGTCGTCGTAGGCGGTGATCAGGCGGCCGCCGAGCGTGCGCGCCTGCTGCTCGGCGCGCCGGCGGCGCGCGCGCTGCACCAGCAACGCCGCGATCAGCGCCGCCTGCGCGGCAATCACGGCGGCCAGCGCGATCAGCTCCTGGCGGTACTCCACCCAGGGCGAAGGCGGGCGGAAGAGCAGCTCGCTGCCGGGCGGCAGGCGCGACTCGTCGATGCGCCAGCGGCGCAGCTCGCGCAGGTCGTAGGCCGTGGTGTCCATGCCGATGACCACGATTTCGGGTGCCGGCTGCCTTGCGCCGCCGCCGAGGATGCGCAGCGCGATCGCGGCCGCCTCGCGGCCCACGCGCCGTTGCGACAGGTACGGGCCGCCGACGACACCCTGGCCCAGCTCGCTCTCGAAGATCGAGAAGATCGGCACCTGCGCCGCCCGCCGCAGCTCGGCCAGCGCCTCGAGGCGCTCGTGCGGCACGCCGGCGGCGTCGACGACGAGCAGCGCGTAGAACACGACGCTGTCGGCCGGAAGCGCGGCGATGCGCACCTGCATCTGCTCGAGCGACAGCTCGTCGAGCCAGACGAATTCCACCCGGCCGGCCAGTGCGGCGCCCTCGCGGCGCAGTTCGTCGCGCCAGAAGCGCTCGAGCGGCGTCGTGCCGATCACGACGGCGATGGTGCGGGTGTGCGGCAGCACGCGCAGCATCGCGTCGAGCGCGCGCCGCAGGTCGATGCGCACCGCCACGGCCGCGTCGCCGGGGCGCAGCGCGACGCGCTCGGCGATGCGCACGTCGATCGCCGTCAACAGGATCGGCACGCCGGGGAACAACGCGTCGCGCTGGCTGGCGAGAAACTGCGCGGCGGGCCCGGCCGTGCTGACGACGAGGTCGGGCGGCGGGTGCGTGAAGCGTGCGCGCAGGTAGGCGGCGAAAGAGGCCTGCTCGTCGGGGCCGATCGGGTGCGTCGCGTCGAGCGCCGCCTCCATGAAGGCGACCGGCTCGCCCGAGCGTGCGGCCAGTTCGCTGCGGAACGCCGCGATGACGGTGTTGTAAGGCGCGATCGAGCGGCCGAAGGAATGGATGATCAGCACGCGCCGCGGCGCCGGTTGCGCGCGCGCGCGCGGCGCCAGGCCGGCGACCAGCATCGCGGCCGGCACGGCGCCGGCGAACCGCAGCACGCGCCGCCGCGGCAGCCGGGCCACGGCGGCGACCGAAGCCCGGTGCATCGCGATGCCGCGGGGCGGACCGGCCCGCCCGAAGGTCAACGCCCGCCCATGCGGCCGGCGCCGGCGAAGCAACTGCGCGAGCCGTTGTCCGGGCAGATCACGAGGTAGGTCGCGCGCTGGCCGCAGCCTTCGACGCCGACCGTGTACTCGGCGCGCTGCGGGCCGGTGTAGACGAAGGTCTGCACGGCCGGCTGCAGCGTCTCGCGCGAGATGACGGTCGCGTTGACCTTCTGGCAGTCGAGCTCGAACTGCGCGCGCCGCGTCGCCATGCTGACGGCTTCAGGCTCCATCTGGTCGATGAACGGCGGGCCGGATGCGCAGCCGGCGAGCACGGCTGCGGCGATCGTCAGGGTCTTCTTCATGCTCACTCCTTCGTGTTCGCGTTGCTTCGGATCGTGCAGGGACACCGCGCAACGGCGGCGCCTGCGCGTAATGTCGTCGGATTGCGGCGTCGAATCAATCGGCCTGCGCATTGCGCCCAATTGCCGCGTCGAGCCTGGCCGTTTCTTCCTGGCTCGGCTGCGGCCGGTCGAGCCTGAGCGTCAGCTTGTTCAGCTTGACCGTCAGCGCGAATGGCGGCTGGCAGTCGGCATCGTCGACGCCGGTGAGCGTGTCGGAGCCGATGTCGAAGCTCTTGCCCCATTGCAGGATCATCGGCAGCGTCTTCGGCATCTCGTTCGCCCCCTCGCCGCGGCGCCCGGCTCTGCGGCCTGGCGTCCGCAGCCAGCGCTTCGATTCAACCAAGCCGCTGCCGCTGGCCAGTTCCCAGTGTGCCCCCAGGGCCGCGAGCACTCGCGCCTCGGCCTGGGCACGCGCCTTCCAAGGATCGGTGTTCGAGCAACACGCGCGCAGCCAGGGAATACGAGGGCCGCGCGCCAGCCTCGAGTGCCATGGCTCGGATTCGCTTCGCCTTGACCGGGCCTGTCCATGGACGCCTGTTCGAGAGCGGCTCCTTCAGTTCAACTCGTCGGGCTTCCAGAATTTCGATCCCTGGATGGCCACGCCGGCCTCGATGCCGTTCTTCGTCAACGTGAAGCTG
>JAFEFZ010000107.1 GCA_018240325.1 Pseudomonadota bacterium | reverse complement strand
CTTCAGCGGCTGGTGGCCGCCGACGCGGTAGAACTGGCCGTCGGCCAGCACGCGCAGCAGCCGGGTCTGCAGCTCCAGCGGCATGTCGCCGATCTCGTCGAGGAACAGGGTGCCGCCCTCGGCCTGCTCGAAGCGGCCGCGGCGCATCGCCTGCGCGCCGGTGAAGGCGCCGCGCTCGTGGCCGAACAGTTCGCTCTCGAGCAGATCCTTCGGGATGGCTGCGGTGTTGATCGCGATGAAGGGCCCGGCTGCGCGCGGGCTGTGGCGGTGCAGCGCGCGCGCGACCAGCTCCTTGCCGGTGCCGCTCTCGCCGGTGATCATCACCGTGACCGTGCTCTGCGACAGCCGGCCGATCGCGCGGAACAGGTCCTGCATCGCGCCGGCCTGGCCGAGCATCTCGGGCATCGGCGCCGCGGCGGTGTCGCGCACCTCCTCGCGCAGGCTTTCGTCCACCGCGCGGCGGATCAGCTCGACCGCCCGGGGCACGTCGAAGGGCTTGGGCAGGTATTCGAAGGCACCGCCCTGGAACGCCGAGACGGCGCTGTCCAGATCGGAGTAGGCGGTCATCACCACCACCGGCAGCCCCGGCAGGCGCCGCTTGACCTCGGCCAGCAGGTCCAGCCCCGAGCCGCCGGGCATGCGGATGTCGCTGACGAGCACCTGCGGCGTGTCGTCGGCCAGCGCGGCCAGCACCTCGCGCGCGCCGGTGAAGCTGCGCACCGGCAACTGCTCGCGCGCCAGCGCCTTCTCGAGCACGAAGCGGATCGACGGGTCGTCGTCGACGATCCAGACGGGTCTCATGCGGTGCGGCGCTCCACGGTCATGGCAAGGGGATCAGGATCCTGAAGTCGGTGCGGCCCGGCGTGCTGTCGCACTCGATCGTGCCCTGGTGCTGCAGCACGAAGTCCTGCGCCAGCGTCAATCCCAGGCCGGTGCCGCCGTCGCGCCCCGACACCAGCGGGTCGAAGATGCGGTCGCGGATCGGCTCGGGCACGCCGGGGCCGTTGTCGCGGACAAGCAATTCCAGTGCCAGGCGGTGCCGCGTCCGGCCGATCAGGCACTGGCGCACGACGCGCGTGCGCAGCAGCACGCGCGCGCGGCCGGCGGCGATGGCGTCGGCCAGCGCCTCGACCGCGTTGCGCACGATGTTGAGCACCGCCTGGATCAGCTGTTCGCGGTCGCCGCGGAACTCGGGGATCGAGGTGTCGTAGTCGCGCTCGACCTCCAGGCCGGCCGGATGCTGCGCCAGGATCAGCAGGCGCACGCGCTCGCAGACTTCGTGGATGTTGACGTCGCCCACCACCTGCGCGCGGCGGTGCGGCGCGAGCAGGCGGTCGACCAGCGCCTGCAGCCGGTCGGCCTCGTGGATGATGACCTGCGTGTATTCGGTCAGCCCGCGCACCGCGGCTGCGCGCGCCGGCCGCGCGCTGCCGGGCGCCGGGCGTGCCTGCAGCTCCATCTCCAGCAGCTGGGCCGCGCCGCGGATGCCGCCCAGCGGGTTCTTGATCTCGTGCGCCAGGTTGCGCAGCAGCTCGCGGCGCGCGCGCGCCAGGCCGAGCGCGCGCTCCTCGCGGTCCTGCCGCGTCTGCTGCTCGATCTCGGTCATCTCCAGCAGCACGCGCCGGCTCGGGTCCAGCTGGGTCGCGGTCACGCGCACCCGCAGCGGCTCGGCCGGCGCCAGCGCCGAGCGGCGCAGCAGCGCGTCGAAGCGGCCGCCGGTGACTTCGTCGCGCTGCATCGCGCGCAGCGTCTCGCGCATCGGCGCGGCATCGACGAACCAGTCGAGCACGTTGCCGCGCACCAGCGCGCGGCGCGACACCGCCACCGCGTTCTCGAGCGTCGTGTTCGCGTACAGGCAGTGGCCGTCGGCGCGCGCCAGCGCGACCATCGTGGCCAGCTGGTCGTAGGCCTCGAGGCCTTCGATCGCCGCGGCCTCGGTCACTGCGGGCTGCTCCGGCGGCAGCCGGGGGCACTCTCGAGGAAACGCCGGGCCGCCCCAAGTTTCCTCGACCCCCGCGGGGCATACGCGCTAACCTTATTTTCGTTCAAGTGGAGCATTGGTACTGGCGGACACGACGGGGTTCGGCGAGTTGGGCGGCAATGTTGCGCCAGTCGGCCAGGCACGGGCGCAGCGACAGGGGCGGGTTGCAG
>JAFEFZ010000106.1 GCA_018240325.1 Pseudomonadota bacterium | reverse complement strand
TCGGCGCCGGCGCCGGCGCCTGTGCCGGCGCTGCTGCGTGTCGCTCGGGCGCTCGCGCAACCGGCGGCACCGCCTGGGCAGGCGCTGCGGCCTGGGCCGGCGCTGCCGAGCGCGGCGCTGCGGCCCGCGGCGCGGCCGAGATCTGCGGCGCGACGGCCGGCGGCGCCTCGGCGATGCGGGTTGCGCTCGGCGGATCCAGCAGCAGCGTGTACTCGCGCACCAGCTTGCCGCCGCTCCAGTTCATGTCGAGGATCACGTCGACGAACGGCTCCTGCACCGCGCGCGTGCTGGTGATCCGGATCACCGATCGGCCGTCGGGGCCGCGCACCAGCTGCAGCTGCGCGCCCGGCAGCGCCGAGTTGTATTCGACGCCCGCGGCGCGATAGGCCTCGGGCGACGCCACGCGCAGCAGCAGCGTCGATGCCTCTTCGGGCGTCAGGTTGGTAACGTCGATCTCGGCGCGCAGCGGCTCGCCGAGCGCCGAATGCACGGTCAGCCGCCCCAGCCCGAGCGCGCGCGCATCCAGGCCCCACAGGCATGCGGTGGCAACGGCGAGCCCGCTCAGCGCGAACCGCCCGGCATTGAATCTGCGGTGTTTCAAGGCGTCTCCCCATTTCGAGCCGCGGAACCGGGTCCGCAGGCCTCAGATCGGCCGCCGCCGGCCCGATCTGAAGCGCAGCCGGCTGCCCGGCCATGCTGGCTGAATCACAACCGCGACAAGGATATAGGCTGGCAAGCTCGCGTTTCGCCTGATGTTCCCGGCGGAACTGCGCCGAATCGGCCCTTTGTCGCAGCTTGTGGGCCCGCGGCAACGCGCGCCAAACCGGGATCAGGCTTGCAGCAGGATGCGCAGCATCCGCCGCAGCGGCTCGGCCGCCCCCCACAGCAGCTGGTCGCCGACGGTGAAGGCGCCCAGGTATTCGGGCCCCATCGCCAGCTTGCGGATGCGTCCGACCGGGATGTTCATCGTGCCGGTCACCGCCACCGGCGTCAGATCGCGCATCGTCGCCTCGCGGTTGTTGGGCACCACCTGCACCCAGTCGTTGTCGGCGGCGATCATCGCCTCGATGTCGGCCACCGGCACGTCCTGCTTCAGCTTGAAAGTCAGCGCCTGACTGTGGCAGCGCATCGCGCCGATGCGTACACAGAAGCCGTCCACCGGCACCGCCGGCGTGCCGAAGCCTTCGCCCTGGCCGAGGATCTTGTTGGTCTCGGCCATGCCTTTCCATTCCTCGCGCGACACGCCCCAGCCGGGCTCGTCGCGGCCCTTGCCGGCGCCCAGGTCCTTGTCGATCCACGGGATCAGCGAGCCGCCCAGCGGCACGCCGAAGTTGGCGGTCTCCTCGGCCGACATCGCGCGCTGGCGCTTGATCACCTCGCGGTCGATCTCCAGGATCGCGCTCTTCGGGTCGTCGAGCAGCGCGCGCACCTCGGCGTTGAGCGTGCCGTACTGCCGGAGCAGTTCGCGCATGTGTTGCGCGCCGCCGCCGCTGGCGGCCTGGTAGGTCTGGGTGCTCATCCACTCGACCAGACCGGCCTTGAACAGCGCGCCCACGCCCATCAGCATGCAGCTGACGGTGCAGTTGCCGCCGATCCAGTTGCGCCAGCCCTTGGCCAGCGCGTTCTGGATCACCGGCAGGTTCACGGGGTCGAGGATGATGACCGCGTCGTCGCGCATGCGCAGCGCCGACGCGGCGTCGATCCAGTGCCCCTTCCAGCCGGCGGCGCGCAGCTTCGGGAACACCTCTTGGGTGTAGTCGCCGCCCTGGGCCGTGAGCACGATGTCGCAGCGCGCGAGCGCGCCCACGTCGTGCGCGTCGAGCAGCTTCGTCTCGTTCTTGGCGAAGCCGGCGATCGACGCCGGCAGCGCGCCGCCGGCGTTGCTGGTCGAGAAGAACAGCGGCTCGATGTGGGCGAAATCGTCCTCGGCCGCCATGCGCTCCATCAGCACGGAGCCGACCATGCCGCGCCAGCCGACGATGCCTACGAGTGCCTGTGCCATGTGTGTCTTGCCTTTCCGAAAGAACTCCGGACCCCCCGCGTCGCCCCCGGTTCGCATCGCCGGGGGTCCAGGGTTCAGGGCGAGACGATCCGAGCGTGCTGCTTCAGCGCTTGGTAATGGTTTTGCCGGTGAGCGCCGCGACCACGGCGCCGCCCATCGCGCTTGTGCCGACCTTTTGCGTACCCTCGCTCCAGATGTCGCCGGTGCGCAGGCCCGCGGCGAGCACCGCCTTGACCGCCGACTCGATGCGGTCGGCAGCCTCGGGCTGGTCGAGCGAGAAACGAAGCATCATGGCAGCGGACAGGATTGTAGCCAGCGGGTTTGCAACACCCTGACCGGCGATGTCCGGTGCGCTGCCGTGGCTGGGCTCGTACAGCCCCTTGTTGCGCTGGTCGAGCGAGGCGCTGGGCAGCATGCCGATCGAGCCGGTCAGCATCGCCGCCTCGTCGGACAGGATGTCGCCGAACAAATTGCCGGTGACGATCACGTCGAAGGCCTTGGGCGCGCGCACCAGCTGCATCGCCGCGTTGTCGACGTACAGGTGCTCGAGCTGCACGTCCGGATACTGCGCGTGCACGTCGGTGACCACGTCCTTCCAGAACTGGAAGGTCTCGAGCACGTTGGCCTTGTCGACGCTGGTGACCTTTCGGCCGCGCCGGCGCGCCGCCTGGAAGGCGACATGGGCGATGCGCTCGATCTCGGGCCGGCTGTAGCGCATCGTGTCGAAGGCTTCGTCGGTGCCGGGGAAGTGGCCGTCGACGGCGGTGCGCCGGCCGCGCGGCTGGCCGAAGTAGATGTCGCCGGTGAGCTCGCGGATGATCAGGATGTCCAGCCCCGCCACCAGTTCGGGCTTCAGGCTCGACGCCTGGGTCAGCTGCTCGTAGCAGATCGCCGGGCGGAAGTTGGCGAACAGCCCCAGGTGCTTGCGCAGGCCGAGGATCGCCTGCTCGGGCCGCAGCGCACGCTCGAGCCGGTCGTATTTCCAGTCGCCGACCGCGCCGAACAGCACCGCGTCGGCCGCCTGCGCGAGCTTCAGCGTCGCATCGGGCAGCGGGTGGCCGTGGGCGTCGTAGGCGGCGCCGCCGACCGGGGCCGTCTCGGCCTCGAACTTCAGGTCGAGCGCGTGCAGCACCTTCACGGCCTCGGCCATGATCTCGGGGCCGATGCCGTCGCCGGGGAGGATCGCGATCTTCATCTGGTGGAGCTTGCAGGGTTCAGGCCGGGCTGCGGTGCGCGAGCCAGGGCATCTTCGCCAGGCGCTCGGCTTCGAAGGCACGGATCTTGTCGGCGTGGCGCAGCGTCAGGCCGATGTCGTCGTAGCCGTTGAGCAGGCAGTACTTGCGGAACGGCTCCACGTCGAAGGCGATCTCGCTGCCGTCGGGCTTGACGACCACCTGCCGCGGCAGGTCGACGGTGAGCGCGTAGCCGGGGAAGGCAGCCACCTCGTCGAACAGGCGCGCGACCTGGGTCTCGGCCAGCACCACCGGCAGCAGGCCGTTCTTGAAGCAGTTGTTGAAGAAGATGTCGGCGTAGCTCGGCGCGATCAGTGCGCGAAAGCCGTACTGCTGCAGCGCCCACGGCGCGTGCTCGCGGCTCGAGCCGCAGCCGAAGTTCTTGCGCGCCAGCAGGATCGACGCGCCCGCATAGCGCGGCTGGTTCAGCACGAAATCCGGGTTCGGCCGGCGCGCGGCCGGGTCCATGCCGGGCTCGCCGCGGTCGAGGTAGCGCCATTCGTCGAACAGGTTCGGGCCGAAGCCCGAGCGGTGGATCGACTTCAGGAACTGCTTCGGGATGATCGCGTCGGTGTCGACGTTGTCGCGGTCCAGCGGGGCGACCAGCCCCTGGTGCACGGTGAAGGCTTCCATCGGCTACTTCTTCTTGGCGGCGTTCTCGATGCTGGAGCCGGCGTTGGAGATGTCCTTGCCCATGCCGGCGATGGTGTTGCAGCCGGCCAGCAGCCACAGTGCGGCCAGCGCGGCAATCCACAGTCTCATGCTTGGCTCCTTTCAGGCGACGCGGCGCACGTCGACGAAATGGCCGGCGAGCGCGGCGGCGGCGGCCATCGCCGGGCTCACCAGGTGGGTGCGGCCGCCGGTGCCCTGGCGCCCTTCGAAATTGCGGTTGCTGGTCGATGCGCAGCGCTCGCCCGGCTCGAGCCGGTCGGCGTTCATCGCCAGGCACATGCTGCAGCCGGGCTCGCGCCATTCGAATCCGGCCGCCTTGAAGACCTCGTGCAGGCCCTCGCGTTCGGCCTGCGCCTTCACCAGGCCAGAGCCCGGCACCACCATCGCCAGCTTGACGTTGGGGGCGATCCGGCCGCCTACCTTGCGCAGCACCGCCGCAGCCTCGCGCAGGTCTTCGACGCGGCTGTTGGTGCACGAGCCGATGAACACTTTGTCGATGTGGATGTCGGCGATCGCCTTGCCGGGCGCCAGGCCCATGTACGCCAGCGCACGCTCGATCGCGCCGCGCCGGGCCGGATCCTTCTCCTTGTCGGGATCGGGCACGCGCTGGTCGACCGCCAGCACCATCTCGGGGCTGGTGCCCCAGCTCACCTGCGGCGCGATCTGCGCCGCGTCGAGCTTGACGACGGCGTCGAAGTGCGCGCCCGGGTCGGAGTGCAGCGTGCGCCAGTAGGCCACCGCCTGGTCCCATTCCGGCCCGGTGGGGGCGAAGGGGCGGCCCTTGACGTAGGCGATCGTCTTGTCGTCCACGGCCACCAGACCGGCGCGCGCGCCCGCCTCGATCGCCATGTTGCACACCGTCATCCGCCCTTCCATGCTCAATGCGCGGATCGCCGAGCCGGCGAACTCGATCGTGTAGCCGGTGCCGCCGGCGGTGCCGATCCGGCCGATGATGGCCAGCACGATGTCCTTGGCGGTGACGCCGCGCCCGAGCGTGCCCTCGACCTCGACGCGCATGTTCTTCGCCTTCTTGGCCAGCAGCGTCTGCGTGGCCAGCACGTGCTCGACCTCGCTGGTGCCGATGCCGTGCGCCAGTGCGCCGAAGGCGCCGTGGGTGCTGGTGTGGCTGTCGCCGCAGACCACCGTCATGCCCGGCAGCGTCGCGCCCTGCTCCGGCCCGATCACGTGCACGATGCCCTGGCGCTTGTCGAGAAACGGGAAGTACGCCGCCGCGCCGACGCTGCGGATGTTGGCGTCCAGCGTCATCACCTGCTGCTTGGAGGTGGGGTCGGCGATGCCGTCGTAGCCGCGCTCCCAGCCGGTGGTGGGCGTGTTGTGGTCGGCGGTGGCGACGATCGAACTCGTGCGCCACACCGGCCGCCCCGCCAGGCGCAGGCCCTCGAAGGCCTGCGGGCTGGTGACTTCGTGCACCAGGTGGCGGTCGATGTAGAGGACGGCGGTGCCGTCCTCTTCGGTATGGACGACATGGTCGTCCCACAGCTTGTCGTACAGGGTCCGGGCGGTCATGGTTCGAGGCTCCTCGA
>JAFEFZ010000105.1 GCA_018240325.1 Pseudomonadota bacterium | reverse complement strand
GTGAGCGAGCCGATCGACGACCTGTACCAGGACCTGGTGCTCGAGCACAAGCGTGCGCCGCGGCACTTCGGCCCGATGCCGGCGCCCACGCACGAGGCGCGCGGGCGCAACCCGAGCTGCGGCGACGACATCCGCGTGCAACTGCAGATGGACGGCGACACGCTGCGCGACATCCGCTTCACCGGCCAGGGCTGCGCGATCTGCATCGCGTCGACCTCGATGATGGCCGAGGCGCTGCACGGCCGCGACCGCCAGGCCGCCGAAGACCTGCAGCGCCGCTTCCGCGCGGTGCTGACCGAAGGCGCCGATCCCGACGAAGCCGGCCTGGGCAAGCTGGTCAGCCTGGCCGGCGTGGGCCGCTACCCCAGCCGCATCAAGTGCGCGCTGCTCGGCTGGCACGCGCTGATGCACGCGCTGCAGCAGCCGGCCGGCGGCGGCGCCGTGGCCACGCTGGAGGAGCCGACACCGTGAGAGCCGACCGCGAGCATGTGACCTTCCAGCGGCCGGTGATGGTCGAGCTGGTGCCCTACGGCACGCCGATCGAGATCGGCGCCGGCATGACCGGCCACATCACCCAGGCCCTGGGCGGCAACTTCACGCTGGTGGTCGATGGCCAGATGGTGCGGCTCAAGGGCAGCGACGCCGATGCGATCGGCAAGGACGCGGCCGACGCGCAGCAGCACCCGGAGCCCGAAGACGACGACGGCGCCGACCTGCACACCCGCATCTACCGCGCGCTGGCCACCTGCTACGACCCGGAGATTCCGGTCAACATCGTCGAGCTGGGGCTGATCTACGCGTGCGAGATCGAGCCGCTGGACGACGGCCGCAGCCTCGTGCGCATCCAGATGACGCTGACCGCGCCCGGCTGCGGCATGGGCGAGGTGCTGGCCAACGAGGTGGCCGACAAGGTGCTGGCGCTGCGCGGCGTGGGCGAGGTCAAGGTCGACCTGGTCTTCGATCCGCCGTGGGACCGCTACCGCATGTCGGAAGCGGCGCAACTGGCGCTCGGGCTGTAGCGCAGCCGGCCTCGGCGTGGCCCGATCCCGCCCGGGCCGCCCGGCCCGCCTGTACCGCAGCCTGTTCAGCGGCCCGCCCAGCGGCGAGCCCAGCGGCGAGCCCTGGCGCGCCGGCTGCAGGCGCCACGCACCCCGGCCCTCGGTACCCTGACGCGCGATGTCGGCCCGGCCACCCTTGCTGTTCGCGTTCCAGGGCCCGTGGCGGCGGGTGGTCTACGTCGGGCTGTACGAGGGGCTGGCAATCGCCTTCGTCACGCTGGCGCTGGTCGCCGGCCGCCAGAGCCTGGGTACCGCCGGCGGCGTGGCGGTGGGCAGCTCGCTGATCGCGGTGGCGTGGAACTGGGTGTTCAACCTGCTGTTCGAACGCTGGGAGGCGCGCCAGAGCGTGCGCGGCCGCAGCGCCGCGCGCCGCGTGGCGCACGCCGTCGGCTTCGAGGGCGGCCTGGCGCTGTGGCTGGTGCCGTTCATGGCCTGGTGGCTGGGCGTGGGGCTGTGGACGGCGCTGCTGCTCGACCTGGGCCTGCTGCTGTTCTTCCTCGTCTACACCTTCGTGTTCACCTGGGCCTTCGACCGCCTGTTCGGCCTGCCGGCGGCTGCGGCCTGAGCCGCCGTGCGAGAGCCGGCGTTTGCGCGCCGCGGTGGCATCCCGCAGCGCCCGGGCCGCGCATGCTGGTATAAGCGGGACATTCCCGCCACGCGCCGCCGCGGCCGGATCCGATGCGGGGCGGGGAATGCGCGGCCGGCGCGGCGGTCAGCAGCACCATCACGTCGAAAGCCGTCCCGAGCGCG
>JAFEFZ010000104.1 GCA_018240325.1 Pseudomonadota bacterium | reverse complement strand
CGGCCTTGCGGCCGGCGCAGGCCTCCAGCGTGCAGCTGGCGCGAGGCAGACACCACGGTCCGTCGGCCGGCAGGCCGACTCGTCAATCGAACTGGAGCCCCCTCTCGGAGGGGGCTCGGGGGAGCGGTGCAAAAGGGCCGCCAGGCCCGAAGCGGCCTGCGGCCGCTTCGGGCCGATGGGTACGCTGCGTTCCCATGAATCACAAGTCGCGCCAAGCGCGGTGGAGCAACTGAAGTGAGAGCCGCCACGTGAACTCGCTGCTGCACGATCCGCGCCTGGCCGGCTGCCGGCGGCTGTTCCTGCGCAACCACGAGCTGCGCATCGACATCGGCGTGCACGATTTCGAGCAGCACGCGCCGCAGCGCGTGCGCGTCAACGTCGACCTGTACGTGCCGCTGGCGCACAGCACACCCGCGGCCGACGAGCTCGCCGAGGTGGTCGACTACGACTTCGTGCGCGCGCGCATCGCCGAGCTGATCGGACGCGGCCCGATCCGGCTGCAGGAGACGCTGGCCGACGCGATCCTGGCGGCGATGCTCGCCCACCCGCAGGTACGCGCCGCGCGCGTGTCCACCGAAAAACCCGACGTCTACCCCGACTGCGACGCGGTCGGCGTCGAAGTGTTCGCGATCAAGCAAGTCAAGGAAGACGCCGCATGAACGACCTGAGCGACAGCGCGCGTGCGCGCAAGGCCGCGTTCGAGGCCAACAAGCTCGCCAAGCGGCTGCACCGCGAAGTGGGCCGCGCGATCGCCGACTACTCGATGATCGAGGCCGGCGACAAGGTGATGGTGTGCCTGTCGGGCGGCAAGGATTCCTACGCGCTGCTCGACATCCTGCTGAGCCTGCGCGAGCGCGCACCGATCCCCTTCGACCTGGTCGCCGTCAACCTCGACCAGAAGCAGCCGGGCTTTCCGGCGCAGGTGTTGCCCGACTACCTGCGCACGCGCGGCGTGCCCTTCCACATCGAGGAGCAGGACACCTACTCGATCGTCAAGCGGCTGATCCCCGAGGGCCAGACGATGTGCAGCCTGTGCTCGCGGCTGCGCCGCGGCATCCTGTACCGGGTGGCGAGCGAACTCGGCGCGACCAAGATCGCGCTCGGCCACCACCGCGACGACATGGTCGTCACGCTGCTGATGAACATGTTCTTCGGCGGCCGGCTCAAGGGCATGCCGCCCCGGCTGGTCAGCGACGACGGCCGGCACGTGGTGATCCGCCCGCTCGCCTACGTGGCCGAGACCGACCTCGAGCGCTGGGCCGAGCACCGCCAGTTCCCGATCATCCCGTGCAGCCTGTGCGGCAACCAGGAGAACCTGCAGCGCGTGCAGACCAAGGCGATGCTGCGCGACTGGGAGCGCCAGTACCCGGGGCGCAGCGACAACATGCTGCGCGCGATGGCGCACGTGGTCCCGTCGCACCTGATGGACCCGAAGCTGTACCCGTTCGCGAGCGCACGCCCCACCGGCGTGGCCGACCCGCAGGGCGACATCGCCTTCGACGCCGACCCGCTCGCCGAACCGCCGCCGGCGGCGGTCACCCGGCGCCGCGACTGACGGCCGGCACGGCCGCCGCCGCGAAACGCCCGGCCGCCCCGGGCTTGCCGGCGCCTGCGCGGGCGCGCAGCACGCAGCCTGGCGCCGCCGCGCATCTCACAACTGCTGCGGCTGCGCGGCGCCGGCCGGTGCCGGCTTCTGTGCGGCCAGCGCGCGCACGTCCTCCTCCCACGTGCGCAGCCGGTCGCGCGCATGCCGGCGCTGCGCCGGCGTGGTGGTGTTGTGCAGCCGCGCGACGAACTCGCAGTTGTAGGCGGCCAGCTGCTGCTGGTAGCTGCGGTACGGCCCCGGCGGCGGATGCAGCCAGCGCAGCGCCAATGCCTGCAGGGCCGCGCGCGCGGTGTCGTGGTCGGCGCGCGCAGCGCCGCCCGCGCCCAGCGCGGCCAGGGTCTGCAGCACCTGCGCCTGCACCCGCTCGCGCTCGGCCAGCCAGGCGGCCGGATCGAAGGGCGAGGCCTCGACCCCGGCGGCGATCAGCTGCAATTGGGCTTCGTCGAGCCGGCCGTAGAGCATCTCGGCGCGGTCGGCCGTGCGCTGGACGGCTGCCTGCAGGCGCGCGTCGGGGTCGGGCTGCAGGAAGTCGTCGCGGAAGTCCTGGTTGGACTTGCGGTAGCGCCGCTCCAGCCGCTGCAACTGGGCCTGGCCGAGCAGCGGCGCCGCGTCCGCAGCCAGCGCCGCGCCCTGCAGCAGCGCGGTCTCGGCGCGTGCGCGCAACTCGTCCTGCCAGCGGCACGCCTGCGCGGCGGTGGCCGGCTGCTGCACCTGCGCGGCGGCTGCCGCCAGCAGTTGCGCATAGTCGGGCAGTTGCGTGCGGCGGTGCCAGGCGAACCACTGCGCGACGGCGTCCTTGACCTTCGGCGACTGTGCGGCGTCGAAGTCGACCCAGCCGTCGAGCCACCACCAGGCCAGCGTCGGCGCCTGGTTGTAGCCCACGCGCACCGCGCTGCAGCCGCAAAGTACCGCGGCGCCCAGCAGGGCGATGCCGATAATCCGGCACTTCACCAGGAAGGAAGGGCCGCTGCCGCGTTCGCTGACCCCCACGGGGGCCGGGCCGGGCCGCGGCCCTGCGCCGGGGGCGCTCACCAGGACCGAATGCATGAGTCTGAACATCGTCGTGATGGCCGCGGGCAAGGGCACGCGCATGAAGTCGGCGCGGCCGAAGGTGCTGCACGCGCTGGCCGGGCGGCCGCTATTGCAGCACGTGCTGGATGCGTGTGCGCCGCTGGCGGCTGCGCGCACCGTGCTCGTCACCGGCCACGGCGCGGCCGACATCGAGGCCCGCTTCGGCGCAGGCGCGCTGCACTGCGTGCGCCAGGAGCCGCAGCTGGGCACCGGCCACGCGGTGCAGCAGGCCGTGCCGGCGCTGGATGACGCGGCGCCGACCACGCTGATCCTCAACGGCGACGTGCCGCTGATCCGCGCCGAGACCGCGCGCGCGCTGGCCGCGGCCTGCGGCGGCGAGCGGTTGGCGCTGCTGACGATCGAGCTGGCCGACGCCACCGGCTACGGCCGCGTGCTGCGCGACGCAGCCGGCGGCGTCGCGGGCATCGTCGAGCACAAGGACGCGAGCGCTGCGCAGCGCGCGATCCGCGAGGTCTACACCGGCATGATGGCCGCGCCCACCGCGGCGCTGAAGCGCTGGGTCGGCGCGCTGACGAACGACAACGCGCAGCGCGAGTACTACCTGACCGACATCGTCGCGATGGCCGTGGCCGAGGGCGTGCCGGTGGCCGCCACCCAGGCCGCCGACGAGACCGAGGTGCTGGGCGTCAACAGCCCGGCGCAGCTGGCCGACCTGGAACGCAGGCTGCAGCGCGCGCAGGCCGATGCGCTGATGGAGGCCGGCGTGCGCCTGGCCGACCCGGCGCGCTTCGACCTGCGCGGCAGCCTGCACTGCGGCCAGGACGTGGAGATCGACCTCAACTGCGTGTTCGAAGGCCGGGTGGTGCTGGGCGACGGCGTGCGCATCGGCGCGAACTGCGTGCTGCGCGACTGCGAAGTCGCCGCCGGCGCGGTGGTCCACCCGTTCTGCCACCTCGAAGGCGCCAAGGTCGGCGCGGGCGCGCTCGTCGGCCCGTTCGCGCGGCTGCGGCCCGGCACCGAGCTGGGGCCCGAGGTGCACATCGGCAACTTCGTCGAGGTCAAGAACTCGACGCTGGCGGCCGGCGCCAAGGCCAACCACCTCGCCTACCTGGGCGACGCGACGGTGGGCGAGCGCGTGAACTACGGCGCCGGCAGCATCACCGCCAACTACGACGGCGCGAACAAGCACCGCACCGTGATCGGCGCCGACGTGCACGTGGGCTCCAACTGCGTGCTGGTGGCGCCGATCACGGTGGGCGAAGGCGCGACGATCGGCGGCGGCTCGACGGTGTCCAAGTCGGTGCCGGCCGGCCGGCTGACGGTGGTGCGCGCGCCGCAGACCACGATCGCCGACTGGCAGCGACCGCGCAAGACCAAGGGCTGACCGGCGCCAGGCGCCCGGGCCGGCTCGGGGGCCGGCGCCGGCAAAGGGGCGCGCCCCGCGCCGACGTGCTCTCTGCGGCCGACAGCGGCGCGCACTGGCCGCTGCCTGCCGGCGGGCCCTCAACCGGCCGCGTCGGCCGTCTGCGCCGCCAGCAGCAGGTCGTCCCAGGCGCGCGCCTTGTCGGCCGGGTTGCGCAGCAGGTACGCCGGGTGGTAGGTGACCACCAGCGGCACGCCCTGGTAGCGGTGCACGCGGCCGCGCAGCTTGCCGATCGGCAGCTCGGTGCGCAGCAGCGCCTGCACCGCGAAGCGGCCCATCGCCAGGATCAGCCGCGGCTGCACCAGCGCGATCTGGCGCATCAGGAAGGGCTCGCATTGCGCCAGCTCGCCCGGCTCCGGGTTGCGGTTGCGCGGCGGCCGGCATTTGAGCGTGTTGGCGATGTACACCTGCCGCTCGGGCGGCGCGTCGGCGCGGGTCAGGTCGAGCGCGTGCAGCATCGCGTCGAGCAACTGGCCGGCGGCGCCGACGAAGGGCTCGCCGCGCAAGTCCTCCTGCTCGCCCGGCGCCTCGCCGACGATCATCCAGCGCGCGCGCGGGTGGCCGACGCCGAATACGGTCTGGCGCCGCGTCTGGTGCAGGCTGCAGGCGGTGCAGGCGGCCACCGCGTCGCGCAGTTGCGGCCAGTCGAGCGCGGCGATCGTGCGCGCGCGCTCGGGATCGACGCCGCCGGCGTGCGCAGCAGCGGCCGTCGGTACTGGTGACGGCGTCGCACCAGCCGCATCCGCGATCGGCAGCCCAGCGCCGGCTGCCGCGCGCGCCGGCGCACCCGGCGCTCCCGGCGCACCCGCTGCTCCCGGCGTGGTCGGACGCAGACGCGGCAGTGCGGCGCCGGCCTGCGGCGCCGGCTCCGCGCCGGCCGATACCCTGGCCGTCGCCGCAGCTCGATCGGGCCTCGCTGCCGGCTGCGGCTGCGGCGCAGGCGCCGCGGCGCCGGGCCGCTGCCACAGGCGCAGGCCCATCAGCTCCAGGATGCGCCGCTGCCTATCGGTCCAGCGCATCGCTCGGTGCATCGCTGCGGCCGGCAGGCAGCTCGAGCTGCATCACCAGCGCGTCTTCCCGGCCGGCCGCGCCGGCCGGGTAGTAGCCGCGCCGCAGCCCCGTCTCGACGAAGCCGCGCCGCAGGTACAGCCGGCGCGCACCCGCGTTGCTCATGCGCACTTCGAGCCAGATGCGGCCGATGCCGAGTGCGCGGCAATGCCGCTCGAGCGCGTCGAGCAGCCGGCATGCATGGCCCTGGCGCTGGTGGCGCGGCGCCACCGTCAGGTTCAGCAGGTGCATCTCGTCGACGCCGCGCATCGCCAGGCAGTAGCCGATCACGCTGCCGTTGGCGTGCACCAGCAGCTCGCCCCGGTGGCCGGCGGCCAGCGAATCGACGAAGTTGCCGCGCGTCCACGGGAAGCCGTAGGCCGCGTGCTCGATCTCGATCACCGCGTCGAGGTCGGCCGCCGTCATCGGCCGCAGCCGCAGCCCGTGCCCGGGCGCCGCGGCACCGCCGCGCTGCCGCACACTGGCCGGGCTGCGCTGCGGCGCACTCATTGAACCACCCGGCGCGCGGCACGCTCGAGGCTGCGCGCCCGGGACCCGCCCGGCGGGCTCATCAGACAACCTTCGGGCTGCGCCCTGCGGTATTCGCCCTTGGGGCGGCCCGGCGGGCTCATCAGGCAACCTCCGGGCTGCGCCCTGCGGTATTCGCCCTTGGGGCGGCCCGGCGGGCTCATGACTGCGTCGCGGCGCGTGCTGCCGCCCGTTCGGCCGTGGTCAGCGCCACCTTGTCGCGCAGGTACAGCGGCAACGCCAGCGCCGCATCGACGGCGGCGCCGTCGCGCCACGCGGCTTGCGCCAGCCGCAACAGCGCCGCGGCGCGATCGGCCTCGTCGAGGAAGCAGCGCGCGCCGGCCGTGCGCAGCGCCGCGCCGAAGGCGGCGATCCCGGTGCCGGCCAGGTGCGGCGGCGGGTTTTCGGCCAACAGCCGGTTCAACGCGTCCAGCCCCAGCAGCGCCGCCGGGCGCTGCAGCCGCCAGCGGCCACCGGCCCAGCAGCAGCGCGCGGCATAGAGCTCGCCAATGCGCGCGTCCATCGCGACTTCGACTTCGAAGGGCGGGCCGTGGGCCTCGTCGGCCGCGCCGGCCTGCGCGCGCGCGTCGTCGGCCACCAGCAGCAAGCTGTCCAGCGGCAGCACCGGCTTGCCGGCGCCGAAGGCCAGGCCCTGCGCCACCGCGCAACTGGTGCGCAGGCCGGTGAAGGCGCCGGGGCCACGGCCGAAGGCGATCGCGTCGAGGGCCGCGTAGTCCAGCCCGGCTTCGGCCAGCAGTGCCTCGATCCGGGGCAGCAGCGTGGTCGAAGCCAGCGCGCCGCCGGCGCCGTTCCAGCCCAGCCGCCGGCCGGGCGCGGACACGGCCACGGCCAAGCGCTCGGTCGAGGTGTCGAAGGCCAGCAGGCAGGCGTCCATGTGGTCGGGCCGGGCGATGGCGGCGCACGGCCGGCGGGCAGCCGCGGTGCCGCTCGACGGCGGGTGCGCGCGCCGGCCGCCGCAGTGTAGCCGTGCGATCATCGTCCGCATGGTCCGCCACTTCCTCCTGCCGGGCCGCCCCGGTGCAGCCGTCGGGCCCGTCGACCCACACGGCGTCGGCCGGCCCTGCCCGGCGCCGGCCCGCCTGCGGCAGGCAGCCCGGGCGGCAGCCGCGGCGCTGGTCGCCGGGCTGCTGCTCGCCCGGCCGGCGCAGGCGCTGCCGCCGCAGGTCGATCAGGCGCTGCAGCGCGCGCGCGTGCCGGCGGACGCGGTGGCGGTGGTGCTGCAAGAGGCCGGCAGCGGCCGCACGCTGCTGGCGCACAACGCGCAGGCACCGATGAACCCGGCGTCGCTGGCCAAGCTGGTGACGACCACGGCCGCTCTGGACCAGCTCGGCCCCGCCTGGGCCTGGACCACGCCGGTGTGGCTGAACGGGCCGGTCAACGACGGCGTGCTCGAAGGCTCGCTGCACATCCGCGGCAGCGGCGACCCCAAGCTGGTGGTCGAGCGCGTGTGGCTGCTGCTGCGCCGGGTGATGGCGCTGGGCGTGCGCGAGATCCGCGGCGACATCGTGCTCGACCGCAGCGCCTTCGCGCCGCCGGCCGCCGGTGCGGGCGACTTCGACGGCGACCCGACCCGCCCCTACAACGTGCAGCCCGACGCGCTGCTGCTCAACTTCAAGTCGGTCACCTACGGCTTCGTGCCCGATGCGGCGCGCGGCGCCGCGCTGGTGCTGGCCGATCCGGCGCTGGCCGGCACCCAGGTGCCGCGCAGCGTGCGCCTGGCCGGCGGCCCCTGCGACGACTGGCGCGGCGCGCTCAAGGCCAACTTCGCCGATGTCCGCCAGATCCGCTTCGCCGGCGCCTACCCGGCCGCCTGCGGCGAACAGCAGTGGCCGGTGGCCGACGCCGACCCGGCCAGCTACAACGCCCGGCTGCTCGAGGCGCTGTGGCGCGACATGGGCGGCCGGCTCGGCGGGCGGGTGCTCGACGGGCCGGCACCGGCCGGGCTGAAGCCGAGCTTCGAGCAGCGTTCGCCGCCGCTGGCCGAGGTGGTGCGCGACATCAACAAGTACAGCAACAACGTGATGGCGCAGCAGTTGCTGCTGACGCTGGCGCTGCAACGCGACCCGGCGGTGCCGGCCACGCCCGAGGCCGGCAGTGCGCTGCTGCGCGACTGGCTGGTCGAGCGCACCGGGCCGCTGCCGCCGGGCACGGTGATCGACAGCGGCTCGGGCCTGTCGCGCGAAGGCCGGCTGTCGGCGGCGCTGCTCGCGCGGCTGCTGCAGCTGGCCTGGACAAGCCCGGCGATGCCCGAGCTGATGAGCTCGCTGCCGGTCAACGGCGTGGACGGCACGCTGCGCCGATCGCGCAGCGACGCCGGCCGCGCGCACCTGAAGACCGGCTCGCTCAACGGCGTCGCAGGCATCGCCGGCTACGTGCTGTCCGACAGCGGGCGGCGCTACGTGCTGGTGGCGATCGTCAACCACGCCAACGCCGCCGCCGCGCGCCCGGCGCTGGACGCGCTGGTGCAGTGGGCGCTGCGCGACGCGCCGGCGCGCTGACCGCAGCGGCGCGCTGCCGTCAATACGCGATCGGGCAGCCGTTGCCGAAGGGGTTGCCGGTCACCCGGCCGCGCGCATAGCCGCCCAGGTACTGATGCGCGCGCCAACCCATCCAGACGTCGCTGGCCCACAACCAGCTGAGCGCGCTCGCGCCGTTGACCAATGTGTTGGTGGTGCAGTTCGGCATCTCGGCCTTGGCCGGATCGCAGGCCGCCTGCGTGATGTTGTTCAGGCCATAGGTGCCGGGGTTGCTCATGCCGGCGTTGATCAGCGCGTCCAGCTCGACCAGCCCCCACAGCGCGCCGTCGTTGATCATCGTCGTGCGCAGGCCGGAGTTGAAGGCATTGCTGAACTGGTTCGCCCACCAGATGATCTGTTGCGTCGGCCGGTCGCGCGCCAGTTGCTGCGCATAGGGCGTGAAGCCCATCAACGGCATCGTCGACACGATGAATTTCGGCCCGCAGTGGGTCATGATCGCGTTCAGCTCCTGCGCCAGCTTCACGCCGCGCGTGTTCAGCTCGGCGACGATCGCATTGCCGCGGTCGGTGGTCGGCTCGGCCAGGTATTGCGGCAGCAGCTCGAGCACGTCGTTCGCGCCGTAGAGCACCGTCATCACGTCGGTCGGGCCGAGGGCGCCGAGCCCCGCCTTCGCCGCCTCGTTCGCCGCTGCGTATTGCGCCGCGAAGTCGGCGGCCTTGGCGCCGGGCCTGGCAAAGGTCCAGGCGTTGACCCGCAGGTGCAGCGGGTTGCACTCCGCGAAGACGAAGGCGTAGGCCAGCGCCATCTGCTGCGTCCACAGCAGCGTGGTGTTCAGCCCGGTGTTCAGTGCGCAGCTGATCTGGCCGTTGTCGTCCAGGCCGTTGACGGTGTACTTGCGGCCCAGCGGCGCGGTGTTGGTGAGCACGCTGATCTCGTCGCCGAGCGCGAACATGCGCTGGGGCGCGAAGGGCTCGATCTGTTCGGTGCCGCCGCCGCAGCCGGCGAGCACGACCGTCAACAGCGCGGCCGCCAGCACGGCGGCACGGCGGCCGGCACGTGCCGAGATTGCAACAAAACCCATGGTCACTCCAGATTGCGTGGCGCGCCGCTGCCGGCAGCCGCGCGCCGCAGGCGGTCGGCGACCGCGTCCCAGGCCGCATCGTCGGGCGGCTGCTCGACCCAGATCAGCTGCACCGCGCGCGCGTCGAAGTCGCGCAACGCGGCGAACAGTTCGTGGGCCGCGGCGGTGGCATCGGCCGGCATGCGCCGTTGCACCAC
This sequence comes from Pseudomonadota bacterium, assembly GCA_018240325.1. Classification (GTDB taxonomy): domain Bacteria; phylum Pseudomonadota; class Gammaproteobacteria; order Burkholderiales; family Burkholderiaceae_C; genus Rubrivivax. The sequence goes on along the minus strand of JAFEFZ010000104.1, from coordinate 9,644 downwards.
GCCGGCCGCTGCCGGCAACGCGGTGCGCGAATATACCGCCAGCCGCAGGTCGGCCCGGCTCGCCCCGGCATCGCGCAGCACTTCGAGCGCCGCCTTCAACTGGGCGGCATCCATCAGCCGCAGGCGCGCCTGCGGCGCGTAGTGCGCGTCGAGCGTGCCGCTGGCGCGCGGCGCGTCGGCCCCCGCTGCGCGCAGCGGGCCACCGAGCGCGGCTTCGATGCGCGCCCGGGCCAGCAGACCGGGGCGCAGCAGCGCCGGCTGCGCGCGCGTGCAGTCGACGATCGCCGATTCGACGCCGCCGGGGCAAGCGCCGCCGTCGAGCACCCACAGGTCCGGGCCGAATTCCTGCTGCACGTGCGCCGCGCAGGTGGCGCTGACCCGGCCGAAGCGGTTGGCGCTGGGCGCGGCCACGCCCGGCACGCCCAGACGCTGCGCCTCGCGCAGCAGCGCCGCCGCCGCCGGGTGGCCGGGCACGCGCAGGCCGATCGTCGCCGCGCCGCCGGCCGCGGCTGCAGCCAGCCCGTCGCGGCGCGGCACGATCAGCGTCAGCGGCCCGGGCCAGAAGGCCGCAGCCAGCCGCTGCGCCGCATCCGGCCAGCCCGCGGCGAATGCCTGCGCCGCGGCAGTGTCGGCCGTGTGCACGATCAGCGGGTGCGCGCGCGGCCGGCCCTTGGCCGCGAAGATGCGCGCGACCGCGGCATCGTCGTCGGCACGCGCGCCCAGGCCGTAGACGGTCTCGGTCGGGAAGGCGAGCAGCTCGCCCGCAGCCAGGTGCGCGGCGGCCTGCGCCAGCGCCTGCGGCTCGCCTGCGTCGAGCAGCGGCATCGGCGCGTTCTCAAGCCGGCGTGGCTTGGCCACGTTGCCAGTCGCCTGGGCGCGCAGATGACGACGTCATCGCGGGTTGCTCAGAAATCCGGCAGCCCGAGCCGGGCGGCGGCCGCGCGCGCCGTGCGCAGCGCGGCTGCGTCGTCGGCGGCGGTGACGGTCAGGTGCCCCATCTTGCGCCCCGGGCGCGGCTCGAGCTTGCCGTACAGGTGCAGGTGCGCGCCGGGCAGCGCCAGCACGGCGTCCCACGCGGGCGTGCGCGCCGGGCCTTGGCCGCCGACGAACCACAGGTCGCCGAGCAGGTTGAGCATCACCGCCGCGCTGTGCCGGCGCGGCTGGGGCAGCGGCAGCCCGGCCAGGCAGCGCAGCTGCAGCTCGAACTGCGACAGCTCGCAGCTGTCCAGGCTGTGGTGCCCCGAGTTGTGCGGCCGCGGCGCCATCTCGTTGGCGACCAGGCTGCCGTCGTCGAGCACGAAGAATTCGACGCACAGCACGCCGACATAGCCGAGCGACGCCGCCAGCCGCGCCGCCTGCGCCACCGCGCGCTGCTGGGTCGCCGCCGGCACGTCGGGCGCACCGGCGATCGTGACTGCCAGGATGCCGTCACGGTGCAGGTTCTGCTGCACCGGCAGGTGCACCCCCACGCCGTCGGCGCCGCGCGCCACGACCACGCTGATCTCGCGCGCCAGCGCCAGCCGCTGCTCGAGCACGCAGGGCACTGCGCGCAACTGCCGCCAGGCGGCGGGCAGCGCGCCGCGGTCGGCCACCGCGAGCTGGCCCTTGCCGTCGTAGCCCAGCCGCGCCGTCTTCAGGATCGCGGGGAACAGCGCGGCGTCGGCGCGCGCCAGATCGGCCTCGCTCTCGATGCGCAGGTGCGGCGCGCAGCGCACGCCCTGGCTCGCGAAGTGCGCCTTCTCGGCGGCGCGGTCCTGGCACACCGCCACCGCGGCGGCTGCCGGCGCGACCGGCAGAGTCCGTGCCAGCAGCGCCAGTGCCTGGGCCGGCACGTTCTCGAATTCGGTGGTGACCGCAGCGCAGGCCGCGGCCAGATCGGCCAGGCCCGCTTCGTCGTCGTAGGCGCAGCGCAGGTGGCGGTGCGCGATCAGGCCGGCGGGGCTGTCCGGGTCGGGGTCGAGCACGGCCGTGCGGTAGCCCATCGTTTGCGCCGCGTGCACGAACATGCGCGCCAGCTGGCCGCCGCCCATCACGCCGAGCATCAGCGGCGCGCCGTCGGGGCCGGGCGCGCCCGGCAGCAGCGGCGTCATCCGCGCAGCTCGGCGCTCATCGCGCGCGCGGCTTCGGTCTGGCGCGCGCGGAAGGCGAGCAGCTTGGCGCGCAACGCCGCGTCGGCGTTGGCCAGCATCGCCACCGCGAACAGCGCCGCGTTGGCCGCGCCGGCCGCACCGATCGCGAAGGTCGCCACCGGGATGCCGCGCGGCATCTGCACGATCGAGTGCAGCGAATCCACGCCCTGCAGGTGGCGGCTGGCCACCGGCACGCCCAGCACCGGCACCACCGTCTTGGCGGCGAGCATGCCCGGCAGGTGGGCGGCGCCGCCGGCGCCGGCGATGATCGCCTGCAGCCCGCGGCCGGCGGCGGCCTCGGCGTAGGCGAACATGTCGTCGGGCATGCGGTGCGCGCTGACCACGCGCGCCTCGTGCGGCACGCCGAATTCGGCGAGCAGATCGGCTGCGTGCTTGAGCGTGTCCCAGTCGCTGGACGAACCCATCAGCACGCCGACGAGTGGCGATGCGGCTTGCACGGCAGGAGGCACGGTGGCGGCAGGCCGCGCGGCGGGCGCGGCCCGGTGCGGCTACTGCACGACCTGGCGCAGCGCGCCCGCGCCGTAGCGCTGGGCCATCTCGGCCAGCGGCACCGGCTGGATCTTGCCCGCCTGGCCCTCGCAGCCGAACTCCAGGTAGCGCTGCTTGCACACCGCGTAGGCCGCCTCGCGCGCCGGCTTCAGCCACTCGCGCGCGTCGAACTTGTCGGGGTGCTCGGCCATGAACTTGCGCACCGCGCCGGTCATCGCCAGCCGGATGTCGGTGTCGATGTTGACCTTGCGCACGCCGTGCTTGATCGCCTCCTGGATCTCGGACACCGGCACGCCGTAGGTCTGCTTCATCTTGCCGCCGTACTGGTTGATGATGGCCAGCAGATCCTGCGGCACGCTCGAGCTGCCGTGCATCACCAGGTGGGTGTTCGGGATGCGCGCGTGGATCTCCTTGACGCGGCTGATCGCGAGCACGTCGCCGGTGGGCGGGCGCGTGAACTTGTAGGCGCCGTGGCTGGTGCCGATCGCGATCGCGAGCGCGTCGAGCTGCGTCTTCTTGACGAAGTCGGCCGCCTGCTCGGGGTCGGTCAGCAGCTGCTCGCGCGTCATCGTGCCCTCGGCGCCGTGGCCGTCCTCCTTGTCGCCCTTCATCGTCTCGAGCGATCCGAGGCAGCCGAGTTCGCCCTCGACGGTGACGCCGAGCGCGTGCGCCATGTCGACCACCTGCTTCGTGACGCCGACGTTGTAGTCGTAGCTGGCGATGCTCTTGCCGTCGGCCTCGAGGCTGCCGTCCATCATCACCGAGCTGAAACCCAGGTCGATCGCGCCCTTGCACACGGCCGGGCTCTGGCCGTGGTCCTGGTGCATGACCAGCGGCAGCTTCGGGTAGGCCTCGACCGCCGCGTGGATCAGGTACTTGATGAAGGACTCGCCCGCGTACTTGCGCGCGCCGGCGCTGGCCTGCAGGATCACCGGCGCATCGACTTCCGCCGCGGCGGTCATCACCGCCTGCACCTGCTCGAGGTTGTTGACGTTGAAGGCCGGGATGCCGTAGCCGTTCTCGGCTGCGTGGTCGAGCAACTGGCGCATGGAAACGAGCGGCATGACAAACCTCCCCAGGGTGCGGACACGGACCGGCGGCATTCTATCGAGAGCCCCCGGCGCGGGCCCGGCCGGCGCCGCCGCCGCGCAAGGGGCTGCGCGCGCGGCGCGACGGGCGTTCAGCCCACCCGGCAGACCTGCAGCAGGTTGGTGCCGCCGGGGTGGCCCATCGGTTCGCCGCAGGTGATCGCATAGGTGTCGCCGGGCATCAGCGCACCCTGCGCGACCAGCAGCCGCTCGGCTTCGTGCAGCGCCGGCGTGCGCTGGGTGTGCGCATCCATCAGCATCGGCCGCACGTTGCGGTACAGCGCCATGCGCCGCTGCGACGCGAGGCGCGGCGTCACGCCGTAGATCGGCACGTGGATGTCGTGCCGGCTCATCCACAGCGCGGTCGAGCCGCTGTCGGTGAGCGCGATGATCGCCTTGCAGCCCAGGTGGTGCGCGGTGAACAGCGCACCCATCGCGATCGTCTGGTCGATGCGGCCGAAGCGCTTGCCGCTGAAGTCGGCCTCCAGCCGCACATCCTCGGCACGCTCGGCCTCGAGCGCGATCAGCGCCATCTGCTCGACCGTCTCCACCGGAAAGCGGCCGACCGCCGTCTCGGCGCTGAGCATCACCGCGTCGGTGCCGTCGAGCACCGCATTGGCGACGTCGCTGACCTCGGCGCGCGTGGGCGTGGGCGCGTTGATCATCGACTCCATCATCTGGGTCGCGGTGATCGTGATCCGGTCCATGTCGCGCGCCATCCGGATCATGCGCTTTTGCAGCGCCGGCACCGCCGCGTTGCCGACCTCCACCGCGAGATCGCCGCGCGCCACCATGATGCCGTCGCTGGCCTTCAGGATCGCCTCGAGCTGCGGGATCGCCTCGCTGCGCTCGATCTTCGCGATCAGCCCCGGCTTGTGGCGCCAGCGCTCGCCGGCGACATTGGCCAGCTGGCGCGCCATCTCCATGTCGGTCGCGCTCTTCGGGAAGCTCACCGCCACGTAGTCGGCCTGGAAGGCCATCGCCGTGCGGATGTCCTCCATGTCCTTGGCGGTCAGCGCCGGCGCGGTCAGCCCGCCGCCCTGCTTGTTGATGCCCTTGTTGTCGGACAGCACGCCGCCGACCACGACGCGGGTGTGCACCTGGTCGCCCTGCACCGCCTGCACCTCGAGCACGATCAGCCCGTCGTTGAGCAGCAGGCGGTCGCCCGGGCGCACGTCGCGCGGCAGGTCGGCGTAGTCCAGGCCCACGCCCTGCAGGTCGCCGGGAGTGCCGCGCGCCGCGTCGAGCACGAAGGCCGCGCCTTCGGCCAGCGTGACGCTGCCTTCGGCGAAGCGGCCGACGCGGATCTTCGGCCCTTGCAGATCGGCCATCAGCGCCACCGGCTTGCCCACGCGGGCGGCGGCGTCGCGCACCCGTTGCGCGCGCTCGATGTGGTCCTCGGCCGAGCCGTGGCTGAAGTTCAGCCGCACCACGTCGACGCCGGCGCGCAGCAGCCGCTCGAGCACCTCGGGGTTGCTCGATGCCGGGCCAAGCGTGGCGACGATCTTGGTGGCGCAGGGCATGGGCGGCGGCGGGGCCGGGTGCCGTCAGCCGACCGCGGCGTCGGCCGCGTCGGCCACCGCCACCGCGGTCAGGTTGATGATGCGGCGCACGGTCGAGCTCGGCGTCAGGATGTGCGCCGGCCTGGCGGCGCCCAGCAGGATCGGCCCGACCGTCACGCCGCTGCCGCCGGTGGTCTTGAGCACGTTGAACAGGATGTTCGCCGCGTCGATGTTGGGCAGCACCAGCAGGTTGGCCGAACCGCTGAGCGTGGAGTCGGGCAGGTAGCCGCGGCGGATCGTCTCCGACAGCGCGGCGTCGCCGTGCAGCTCGCCGTCGCACTCGATGTCGGGGCAGCGCTGCACGAACAGGTCGCGCGCGGCGCGCATGCGCCGGGCCGAAGGCCGCTGCGACGAGCCGAAGACCGAGTGCGACAGGAAGGCCACCTTCGGCGGCACGCCGAAGCGGCGCACCTCGGCCGCTGCCATCGCCGCGATCTCGGCCAGATCCTCGGCGCCGGGCTCCTCGTTGACGAAGGCGTCGGTGATGAACAGCGTGTAGCGCTCGAGCATCAGCGCGTTCATCGCCGCGAGCACGCCGCTGCCGTTGCGGTGGCCGACCACCGTGCGCACGTGCTCCAGATGCTGGTCGTAGCGGCCGACCAGCCCGCACAGCATCGCGTCGGCCTCGCCGCGGTGCACCATCAGCGACGAGATCAGCGTGTTCGAGCGCCGCACCGCCGCCTTGGCCGCGTCGGGCGTGACGCCTTCGCGGCCCATCAGCTTCGCGTAGGTCTCCCAATACGCGCGAAAGCGCGGGTCGTTCTCGGGGTCGACCAGCTCGAAGTCCTTGTCGGGCGCCAGGCGCAGGCTGGCGCGCTCGATGCGCATGCGCACCACCTCGGGCCGGCCGACCAGGACCGGCTGCGCCAGCCCCTCGTCGAGCACCGCCTGCACCGCGCGCAGCACGCGCTCGTCCTCGCCGTCGGCATAGGCCACGCGCACCGGCCGCTTCGCGTTGGCCGCCTTGGCGGCAGTGAACACCGGCCGCATGAACAGGCCCGTCTGGTAGACGAAGCGCGTCAGCGACAGCCGATAGGCGTCGAGGTCGGCGATCGGCCGCGTGGCCACGCCCGACTCGGCCGCCGCCTGGGCCACCGCCGGCGCGATGCGCAAGATCAGGCGCACGTCGAAGGGCGTGGGGATCAGGTAGTCCGGCCCGAACTTCAGCTCGCGCCCGGAATAGGCGGCCGCCACCGTGTCGGTGGCCTCGGCCTTGGCCAGCGCGGCGATCTCGCGCACGCAGGCGAGCTTCATCGCCTCGTTGATCTTGCTCGCGCCGCAGTCCAGCGCCCCGCGGAAGATGTACGGGAAGCACAGCACGTTGTTGACCTGGTTCGGATAGTCCGAGCGGCCGGTGGCGATGATGCAGTCGGGCCGCACCTCCTTCGCCAGCTCGGGGCGGATCTCGGGCTCCGGGTTGGCCAGCGCCAGGATGATCGGCTGGGCGGCCATCGTCTTGACCATCTCGGCGCTGAGCACGCCCGGCGCCGAACAGCCGAGGAACACGTCGGCACCGGCCACCACGTCGGCCAGCGTGCGCGCGTCGGTCTTCTGGCAGTAGCGCTGCTTGCTTTCGTCGAGCTTGTCGCCGCGGCCTTCGCGGATCACGCCCTTGCTGTCGCAGACGTAGACGTTGCCGGGCTGGACGCCCAGGCCGACCATCACGTCCAGGCAGGCGATCGCCGCGGCGCCGGCACCCGACACGGCGATCTTGACGCTGCCGATGTCCTTGCCCACCAGCTCGAGCCCGTTGAGCAGCGCGGCGGCGGAGATGATCGCGGTGCCGTGCTGGTCGTCGTGGAACACCGGGATGTTCATGCGCTCGCGCAGCTTCTTCTCGATCTGGAAGCACTCGGGCGCCTTGATGTCCTCGAGGTTGACGCCGCCGAGCGTGGGCTCGAGCGCGGCGATGATCTCGACGAGCTTGTCGGGGTCGCGCTCGGCCAGTTCGATGTCGAACACGTCGATGCCGGCGAACTTCTTGAACAGGCAGCCCTTGCCCTCCATCACGGGCTTGCCGGCCAGCGGGCCGATGTCGCCCAGGCCGAGCACCGCGGTGCCGTTGGTGATCACGCCGACCAGGTTGGCGCGCGAGGTGTAGTCGGCCGCCAGCGCCGGGTTCTCCTCGATCGCCAGGCAGGCGTAGGCGACGCCGGGCGAATAGGCGAGCGCCAGGTCGCGCTGGTTGACCAGCGGCTTGATCGGCGTGACCGCGATCTTGCCGGGCATCGGCGCACGGTGGTATTCGAGCGCGGCGTCGCGCAGCGCCTCCTCGACGGCGGTCAGGGTCGGCTTCATCGGGGCTCCTCGCAGTTGTTGGGCGACCGGGGGAGCGAGGTTACGCCAAAGCGGCGTGCGCGCGCAGCGTGAAACCCGCAGTAGCGCCAATCGGCCGGCCGCGGCAGCCGCCGGCGCGCGCGGTGCGGCGCTTCAGCCGGCCGCGCGCCGGCCGAGGATCTCGAGCGCCGGCAGCGTCTTGCCCTCCAGCACTTCGAGGAAGGCGCCGCCGCCGGTGGAGATGTAGCCGATGTCGCGCTCGATGCCGTACTTGGCGATCGCCGCCAGCGTGTCGCCGCCGCCGGCGATGCTGAAGGCGCTGCTCGCGGCGATCGCGCGCGCGACCGTCTCGGTGCCGTGGGCGAAGGCGTCGAACTCGAACACGCCGACCGGCCCGTTCCACACGATCGTGCCGGCCGAACGCAGTTGCGCCGCCAGCGCCGCCGCGGTCTGCGGGCCGATGTCGAGGATCAGGTCGTCGGCCGCGACCTCGGCCACGGCCTTGACCGCGGCCGGCGCGTCGGCCTTGAATTCCTTGGCGGTGACCACGTCCACCGGGATCGGGACTGCCGCGCCGCGCGCCTTCATCGCCGCGATCACCGCACGCGCCTCGTCCACCAGTGCGGCTTCGGCCAGGCTCTTGCCGATCGGCAACCCTTCGGCCAGCAAGAAGGTGTTGGCGATGCCGCCGCCGACGATCAAGCCGTCGACCTTGGCCGCCAGGCTCTGCAGGATCGTCAGCTTGGTGCTGACCTTCGAGCCGGCGACGATCGCCAGCAGCGGCCGCTTCGGCTGCGCCAGCGCCTGGCCGATCGCGTCGATCTCGGCCGCCAGCAGCGGCCCGGCGCAGGCCACCGGCGCGAACCGGGCGATGCCGTAGGTGGTGGCCTCGGCGCGGTGGGCGGTGCCGAAGGCGTCGTTCACGTAGATGTCGCACAGCGCCGCCAGCTTGCGCGCCAGCGCGTCGTCGTTCTTCTTCTCGCCCTTGTTGAGGCGGCAGTTCTCGAGCAGCACCACCTCGCCCGGCGCGACGGCCACGCCGTCCACCCAGTCGCGCTCCAGCCGCACGGCGCGGCCGAGCAGCCCGGCCAGGTGCGCCGCCACCGGCGCGAGCGAGTCCTCGGAGCGGAACTGGCCCTCGGTGGGGCGGCCGAGGTGGCTGGTCACCATCACCGCGGCGCCGGCGTCGAGCGCCATGCGGATGCACGGCAGCGACGCGCGGATGCGCGTGTCCTCGGTGATCCGGCCCTGGTCGTCCTGGGGCACGTTCAGGTCGGCGCGGATGAAGACCCGCTTGCCGGCCGCCTTGCCGGCGGCAGCCAGGTCGCTGAAGCGAAGCACGTTCATGGCACAGACGCGGGCCGTGGTTGCGACGCGCAAATTGTGACAGGCACGGGCATGCGGGCGACCACGCGCGATCACCGGCAACCACAGGTGGGCTGTCGGGCCGGGCGCCACCGACGCGGTGATTTTCCGTAATGAGAATCGCCCCCATTCGTGCTATCGTCCACTCACAAGCTGCCGCATGTGCCCCCGTGTCGACCCGCGCCGCCCCCCACCCCAGCACGATCATCGGCACCGGCCTGCCGCCGCTGCCGCGGGCCGGCGCGGGTGCAGTGCTCACGCCGCTCCAGCGGCGTCTGGTGGTGGCGGCGATCGTCGCCGCGCATGCGCTCGCGGCCTGGGGGCTGATGCAGGTGAAGGCCGTGCGCGATGCAGTGACCGAGGCGGCGCCGATCCTGGTGAGCCTGCTGGCCACGCCGGCGCCGCCGGCACCGCCGCCGCCCGCGCCCCCGCCGCCGACGCCCAAGGCGCAACCGCGCGCACAGCTGAAGCCCATCCCGGAGCCGCGCGTGCTGGCAACCCCGGCCAGCCCGGCGCCCGATGCCGTGGCCGTGCCGCCGCCGCAAGAGGCCCCGGCGCCGCCGGTCGCAGCGCCGGCGCCCGTCGTCAGCGTTCCCGCGCCCGTGACGGCCGCCGCCGAGCCGGCGGCGCCGGCCCCGGCACCGAAGCTGCTGCCCGACGATGCGGTGCAGTACCTGCAGGCGCCGCAGGTGGTGTATCCGCCGCTGTCGCTG
>JAFEFZ010000103.1 GCA_018240325.1 Pseudomonadota bacterium | reverse complement strand
ATGCATGCGGTTCACTCCTCGGGCAAAAGCAGAGTTGTCGATAGTGTCGGCCCGCCTGCGCGGGCGATCGTCACGGCCCGCCTTGGCGGATCCGCGTCCCTACAGGGGACGGATTCTACGGGCCCCCACGACGAAAGTCCAAGCCGCCGTCGCGCCCGGCCGGACGCCCCGCACCGGCGCAGCCGCTTCCTGCAATGGCGAAGCGGCGTAAGCTTCTCGGCAGCGAATGCACGATCACCTCGACTGCCGCCCGCGTGCTTCCCGGATCCCCCATCGACGATGACGGCGACGCTCGAGCGATCCTGACGCTCGACGCGCTGCGCACGCTCGAGCGCCGTCATGCCGCGCTGCCGCTGATGGAGCGCGCCGGACTCGCCGCCGCGGGCGTGGCGCTCGCAATGACCGGACGCGCGCCCGCGCACGTGGTCGTGCTCGCCGGACCCGGCAACAACGGCGGTGACGCGTGCGTCGTTGCGCGACACCTGCACGAGGGCGGCCGGACCGTCGAGGTGCTCGGGCGCCCGGCAGCGGCGGGGCTTGCCGCCGAGGCGGCTCGCGCCTGGGCCGCCATGCGTGCGGCAGGCGTGCGCGAGGTCGACCGCCTCCCCGCCGGGCCGCCGGCACTCATCGTCGATGGATTGTTCGGGATCGGCCTCGCGCGACCGATCGCCGACCCGTGGGCGCGGTGGATCGAGTGGGCCAACGACAGCGGCGCGCCGATCCTCGCGCTCGACGTTCCGAGCGGCCTCGACGCGGCGACCGGAGCCGCGCGTGCACCGACGATCGACGCAACGCACACGGCGACCTTCATCGCGTTGAAGCCCGGGCTTCTCACCTGTGACGGGCCCGATCACTGCGGCGCGATCTCGGTGCACGGACTCGGCCTCGACGATGTCGCGGCAGCGCGCGCCGGAATCCGCCTGACCTGGCCCGCGCTTGCGGCTGACCTGCCGGAAGTGCTCGCGCGGCGCCGGCGCGCGACGCACAAGGGAACGTTCGGCACCGTCGTTGTCGCCGGGGGCGCCGAGGGCATGGTCGGCGCCGCGTTCCTCGCGGCGCGCTCGGCGCTCGCGCTCGGCGCAGGGCGCGTCGTGGTCGAATTGATGGCGCGAGACGGGCCCCGCTTCGACCCGGTGACCCCCGAGCTGATGGTGAGCGAAGTGCCGGTCGACGACGCGCAGGCGCAGGTCATCGGCCCCGGACTCGGGCGAAGCGCGCATGCGGCGGCGGTGCTCGCGTCGGCCATCGCGCGCGACGTCCCGCTCGTACTCGATGCCGATGCCCTCAACCTGGTTGCCGAAGCCGCGCGCGGAGACGGACCCGGCATGGCCGACGCGAGCCTCGCTGCGGCGATCGCGCGCCGACGTGCCGCAACCGTCCTCACGCCGCACCCCGCCGAAGCGGCGCGTCTCCTCGGCTGCGACACGGCGAGCATTCAGGCCGATCGCGTCGCGGCCGCCGCGACCCTCGCCCGGCGATTCCAGGCGACGGCGATCCTGAAAGGCGCGGGAACCATCGTCGCGCATCCGGGCGGCGGCTTCGACGTCAACGCCACCGGCAATCCCGCCCTCTCCACCGCCGGGTCGGGCGACGTCCTGTCGGGAATGCTCGGCGCGCTGCTCGCCCAGCGCGTCGGCGCGCCCGAGGCCGCGCGCATCGCGGTGTGCCTGCATGGCGCAGCAGCCGACGCGCTGGTTGCCGGCGGCATCGGACCTGTCGGCGTGCGCGCGTCCGAAGTGATCGAGAAGGCGCGCGCGCTCGTCAACGCCGCATCGCGGCGCACCTT
>JAFEFZ010000102.1 GCA_018240325.1 Pseudomonadota bacterium | reverse complement strand
ATGCATGCGGTTCACTCCTCGGGCAAAAGCAGAGTTGTCGATAGTGTCGGCCCGCCTGCGCGGGCGATCGTCACGGCCCGCCTTGGCGGATCCGCGTCCCTACAGGGGACGGATTCTACGGGCCCGCACGATGAAAGTCCAAGCCGCCGTCCCCGGGACCCCGAGCGGAGTGCCGGCGCCGGCGCGGCCTCCTCCTGCGGCAGGGAAGCGGCGTAAGCTTCCTGGCAGCGAACCCCGAATGACCTCGACTGCCGCCCGCGTGCTGCCCGGAATCGCCGACGACGACCGCCCGGGCGCTCGAGCCATCCTGACGATCGACGCGCTGCGCGCGCTCGAGCGCCGTCATGCCGCATTGCCGCTGATGGAGCGCGCCGGACGCGCTGCCGCGGGAATCGCGGACGCGATGATCGCCGGACGCGGGCGCGTCGTCGTGCTCGCCGGACCGGGCAACAACGGCGGCGACGCGTGCGTCGTCGCGCGATGCCTGCACGAGGCGGGGCAGATCGTCGAGGTGGTCGGACGCCCGTCGGCATCGGCGCCTTCTACCGACGCGGCCGCCGCGTGGGCGGCGATGCGCGCGGCGGGCGTGCGCGAGGTCGGCGCACCGTCTGCCGAGCCGCCAGCGCTCATCGTCGATGGATTGTTCGGGATCGGCCTCGCGCGACCGATCGCCGAGCCCTGGGCATCGTGGGTTGCCTGGGCCAATGCGAGCGGCTCGCGGATCCTCGCCCTCGACGTCCCGAGCGGCCTCGACGCGGCGACCGGCGTCGCGCATGGGCCAGCCATCGTCGCAACGCGCACGGCCACGTTCATCGCGCTGAAGCCGGGACTGCTCACCGGCGACGGACCCGATCACTGCGGCGCGATCTCGGTGCACGGCCTCGGCCTCGACGATGTCGCCTTGGCGCGCGCAGGCGCCCGTCTCACCTGGGTCGACGTCGCGGCCGAGCTCCCCGAAGTGCTCGAGCGGCGCCGCCGCGCGACGCACAAGGGAACCTTCGGCACCGTCGTCGTCACCGGCGGCGCCGAAGGTATGGTCGGGGCGGCGTTCCTCGCCGCGCGCGCGGCGCTCGCGCTCGGCGCGGGACGCGTGGCGGTCGAATTGATCGCCCAGGACGGCCCGGCGTTCGATCCTGCGACCCCCGAACTGATGATGGGCGAACGGCGGATCGATGCCACGCAGGCGCAGGTCGTCGGTCCGGGGCTCGGGCGAAGCGCGCGCGCGGGCGCGGTGCTCGCGGCCGCCGTCGCGCGCGAGATCGCGCTGGTGCTCGACGCCGACGCCCTCAACCTGGTTGCCGCGGGGGCGCGCGGCGATGGTCCCGGCGCGGCGGACGAAAGCCTCGCAGCGGCTATCGCTCGGCGCGGCGCCGCCACGATCCTGACGCCGCACCCGGCCGAAGCCGCGCGCCTGCTCCGCTGCGACACGGCAGCGGTTCAGGCCGATCGCGTCGCGGCGGCAACGACGCTCGCCGAGCGCTTCCGCGCGACCGCGGTCCTGAAGGGTGCAGGGAGCGTCGTCGCGTATCCGGGCGGCGCCTTCGACATCAACGCAACCGGCAATCCGGCCCTCTCGACCGCCGGGTCGGGCGACGTCCTCTCAGGAATGCTCGGCGCGCTGCTCGCGCAGCGCGTCCCTGCACCCGACGCCGCGCGCATCGCCGTGTGCCTGCATGGCGCAGCAGCCGACGCGCTGGTTGCCGGCGGCATCGGACCTGTCGGCGTGCGCGCGTCCGAAGTGATCGAGAAGGCGCGCGCGCTCGTCAACGCCGCATCGCGGCGCACCTT
>JAFEFZ010000101.1 GCA_018240325.1 Pseudomonadota bacterium | reverse complement strand
CGACGACAGCGTGTTCCTCGACGACGACTACCTGATCAAGGGCGTGGCCGGCGCGGTGCTGTGGAAGCTGCTGCGCGACCACGCCGCGACCGGCCGCACCGATTTCAGCAACCGCGAGCTGCGGCTGGCGCCCGAGATCCGGCTGCCCGAAGTCGGCGACAACCTCGAGGCACGGCTGGTGCTGCTGACCCGGCGGCTGGTCGACCGCGACGCCGACCTGCGCCTGCAGAAGACCGGCCGCGGGCGCTTCCGCCTGTGCGTGGCGCGGCCGATCGAGTTGCGCGACGTGCCGCGCTGAGCACCGCCACAGCGCCGCACCGGCCGCGCCGCGGCTTCAGGCCGCCGCCGGCAGCGGCTCCATCAGGTCGCGCTGCAGCCTGGCGAAGTCGGCCGCGGCGAGCGTGCGCTCGGCGATGCCGAGCACGCCGGCGAAGGCCTCGGGCGGCATGGCGTCGCGCATGCCGGCCAGCATGGCGGCGCGCTCGGGCGCGTTCAGCGCCGGGATGAAGCCGTGCAGCACCGCCGCCATCGCCGGCGCCGGGATCGACGCGACGATCGCCTGTTCGATCGCCGCCAGTTCGGCGTCGCTGTACGCGGCCCACAGCAGCCCGTTGTGCACCGTCTCCTCGACGTGCATGTGCTGCAGGTTGTCGGCGACGAACAGCGCCAGCGCGTGGTACAGCCGCGCCAGCGCCGCAGCGCGCGCGGCGTGCACGCTGTGCGCGGCGAGCGCGGCCAGGTCGCGCAGGTCGGCGATCGCCTCGCGGTGGTGCAGGTGCTCGGCCGCGATGCGCGCCGATGCTCCCGGCTGAGCGCGTTCGAGCGCCGGATGGACGTAGGTGTTCTCGTCGTGCAGGTGCAGCTCGCACAGGTCGAGCAGGCCGTCGAGCCGCTCGAGCGACGCTGCCGCTTCGGCGGCATCGCCCGGGTCGGTGGCGCCCAGGCCGGTGAGGGTGCGCGTCATCAGCAGGCGCAGCGCCTTGTGGATGCCGGCGTACAGGTCATAGCGGGGCGCGGCCGCAGCGGCGGACAGCGCGCGGGCTTCGGGGGACTGGGCTTGGGCTTGCATGATTTCCTCGCTTGGATCGGCCGCGCCGGCGACGGCCGGCGACGTGGCGTCACTGTAGGAATCCGCCGCCCGCGGCGCTCTTAAGACTTCCGTCACGCGACCTTAAGAGTTCCTTCAGCGCGCTGCGTGCGCCGGGGGACCCGGGCGCCCCGGCGCCGAAGAGCATCGGCCCGGTGCAGACGGGCTGCCGCACCGGAAGCGCCCATGAATGGACCCGCGCCGACACCGGCAAGAATCACGCCGCCGGCACCGGCAAGAATCACGCCGCAGGCACCGCGCCAGCCGCGCGCTGGCGGCGGCGCCGGCCGATTCCGCCATCCGATTCGCGAGCCCGACCCCCACCACGCCGATCCAGCGAGGAGACAACCCGATGAGAACCCCACGACCCGTGGCCGCTGCCCTGCTGGGCGCAGCACTGTTCGCCGCCGGTTGCGCCACCGCGCCCGGCAGCGCCGACATGACGGTCAAGCCGGCGACACCGGCCACTGTCAGCGCCAACCAGGCGATGCGCCCGGTGGTGGCCAGCTTCGACAAGCGCGACCTGGAAGACGCCGCGCGCGGCAAGCTGGCCCAGTTGAGCGAGCCGCTGGTCAAGACGCCCGACGGGCGCACGGTCTGGGACACGCGGCAGTTCGACTTCCTCGAGGCCGGCGCGCCGGACACCGCCAACCCCAGCCTGTGGCGGCTGCAGCAGATGAACCAGAACCAGGGCCTGTTCAAGGTGGCCGACGGCATCTACCAGATCCGCGGCTACGACATCGCCGGCATGACGCTGGTCGAGGGGCAGACCGGCTGGATCGTCATCGACACCATGCTCACCGCGCCGGTGGCGCGCGCCGGGCTGAAGCTGGCGATGGACACGCTCAAGAGCACGAAGCCGGTGGTGGCGGTGATCTACACGCACAGCCATGCCGACCACTTCGGCGGCGTGCGCGGCGTGGTCGACGAGGCCGACGTGCGCTCGGGCAAGGTGAAGATCATCGCGCCCGATGCCTTCATGGAGTATGCGATCTCCGAGAACGTGCTCGCCGGCAATGCGATGACCCGGCGCGCGCAGTACATGTACGGCGCCGCACTGCCCAAGGGCCCGCAGGGCAACCTGGGCACCGGCCTGGGCCTGGCGCTGAGCA
This sequence comes from Pseudomonadota bacterium, assembly GCA_018240325.1. Classification (GTDB taxonomy): domain Bacteria; phylum Pseudomonadota; class Gammaproteobacteria; order Burkholderiales; family Burkholderiaceae_C; genus Rubrivivax. The sequence continues at coordinate 12,686 of JAFEFZ010000101.1, read as the reverse complement.
GCGACTCGCCGACGCTGATCCCGCCGACGCAGTACATCAAGAAGACCGGCGAGGAACTGACCCTCGACGGCGTGCGCATCGTCTTCCAGATGGCCAAGGGCTCCGAGGCGCCGTCGGAGTTCATGTTCTACTTCCCCGACAAGAAGGCGCTGTGCCTTTCGGAAGTGGCGACCAAGCTGATGCACAACGTCTACACGATCCGCGGCGCGCAGGTGCGCGACGCGCTCGGCTGGAGCAAGTACATCAACGAGACGATGGACCTGTTCCCCGATGCCGAGGTGGCCTTCGCCAGCCACCACTGGCCGACCTGGGGCAAGGACCACATCCGTGCCTTCCTCGCCAACCAGCGCGACACCTACCGCTTCATCCACGACCGCGCGCTGAACCTGGCCAACCAGGGGCAGGTGATGGACGAGATCGGCAACGAGCCCTTCTTCCCGAAGGCGCTGGCCGTCGACGCCGCCTCGCGCGGCTACTACGGCAGCCTGAGCCACAACCTGCGCGCCGTCTACAACTTCTATCTCGGCTACTACGACGCCAACCCGGCGACGCTGAACCGGCTGGTGCCGGCCGACGCCGCGAAGCGCTACGTCGCGGCGATGGGCGGCGAGGCGGCGGTGCTGGCCGCCGGCCGCAAGGCCTTTGCCGACGGCGACTACCGCTGGACGGCCGAGATGGTCAACCACCTGGTGTTCGCCAACCCGGGCAATGCCGAGGCGCGCGCGCTGCAGGCCGACGCGCTCGAGCAGCTGGGCTACCAGACCGAGAACGCGACCTGGCGCAACGCCTACCTGATGGGCGCGCAGGAGCTGCGCATCGGGACCAAGCCCTTCGGCGGCAGCTCGGCCAACCCGGACACGGTGCGCGGCATGAGCAACGAACTGCTGTTCGACTTCATCGCGCTGCGGCTGGACCACACCAAGACCGACGGCCAGAAGGCGGCAGTGCAGATGGTCTTCACCGATGTCAACGAGACCTGGGCGCTCGAGCTGTCGAACTCGGTGCTCAACAACACCAAGGGCCGCATGCTGGCCAACCCCGACGTCAAGCTGACGCTGACGCGGCCGGCCTTCCTGGCGATGCTGCTGCAGGGCAAGAAGTTGCCCGAGCTGGTGCAGGCCGGCATGGTCAAGGTCGAAGGCAACCCAAAGGCCTTCGGCGCGGTGGTGGCCAACATCACCGAGTTCCCGCCGCTGTTCAACATCGTCACGCCCTAGCCGGGCAGCAGGGGGGCTGAACCGATGCCGACTACACCGAAGACCTTCGATGCGTCTCGACCGGGCCCGACGCCCGGCCTCACCCCCGGCGGCGCCGGCTTGGCGCGGCGCGACCTCCTCAAGGTCGGTGCCGGCTTCTCGCTCGCGCTGGTGCTGGCCGGCGCGGCCGGCTGCAGCGGCGGCGCGAAGACGCCGGCCGCCGGCTATGTGTTCCTGCAGCCCGGCGATGCGGATCTGTTTCGCGCGCTGGCGCCGGCGGTGGTCACCGAACTCGGCGCCTTCGACGCCGCCAAGCGCAAGACGCTGGTCGACGCCGTGCTGCGCAACGTCGACGGCACGATCGCCGCGCTCGACCTGGGCGCGCGGCAGGAGCTGCGCAAGTTGCTCGACCTGCTGGCGATCGCGCCGCTGCGCTACGTGCTCACCGGCGTCGGTGCGTGGAACGAGGCCGGCGTCGAGAAGATGCAGGCCTTTCTCGCGCGCTGGCGCGGCAGCCGCTTCGCGACGCTCAACGCCGGCGGCAACGTGCTCGTCAAGCTCAGCTCGTCGAGCTTCTACCTGCTCCCCGAGAGCTGGCCCTCGACCGGCTATCCCGGGCCGCTCGCGCGCATGTTCAACGCGATCCAACCCTGACGACCATGGCTGCACTGCCCGACATCTACACCGAAGGCATCGCCTCGGGCTGGAAGGTCATCGACGCTTCCAAGCTCAGCGGCCCGCAGACGCTGCAAGCCGACGTGGCCATCATCGGCAGCGGCGCCGGCGGCGGCGTTGCCGCCGAGATCCTGAGCCTGGCCGGGTGGAAGGTGCTGCTGCTGGAAGAAGGCGCGCTGCGCACCTCCGACAGCTTCCGCGACATGGACGAGGGCCGCGCCTATCGCGAGCTCTACCAGGAAGGCGGCGCACGCGCCACCTCCGACGGCGCGATCGCGGTGCTGCAGGGGCGATCGGTCGGCGGCTCGACCACCGTAAACTGGACCTCGAGCTTCCGCACGCCGGAGCCGACGCTGCAGTTCTGGGCCGCCGAGCGCGAGGTCGTCGGCCACGGCGTGGCCGACATGAAGCCCTGGTTCGAGAAGATGGAGCAGCGCCTGGGCGTGATGCCGTGGCAGGCGCGAAACGCCAACAACAACGTGCTCAAGAGGGGCTGCGACAAGCTCGGCTGGGAAGCGCACGCGATCCCGCGCAACGTGCGCGGCTGCTGGGATTCGGGCTACTGCGGCCTCGGCTGCCCGGTCAACGCCAAGCAGTCGATGCTGGTGACGACGATTCCCGAAGCGCTGCGCCACGGCGCCACCCTGGTGCACCGCGTGCGCGTGCGCCAGCTGCAGCACGCCGACGGCCGGATCACCGGCGCCGTCGGCGAGGCATTGCGCGCCGACGGCCGCACCCCGAGCGGCGTGCAGCTGGCGATCAAGGCACGGCACTTCGTCGCCGCCGGCGGCGCCATCAACACGCCGGCGCTGCTGCTGCGCTCGAAGCTGCCCGACCCGCACCAGTTGCTGGGCAAGCACACGCTGATCCATCCGGTGGTGCTGTCGCTGGCGCAGTTCGACGAGCGCATCGACCCGTTCTACGGCGCACCGCAGTCGATCGCCTCCGACCACTTCCAGTGGAAGGACGGCGCCACCGGGCCGATGGGCTACAAGCTCGAAGTGCCGCCGATCTTCCCCGGCATCGGCGCCGGCGTGCTCAACACCTTCGGCGACGCGCTGCGCCGGGAGATGGGCGCGCTGGCGCACACCAACGCGGCGCTCGCGCTGCTGCGCGACGGCTTCGTCGACCAGAGCCCCGGCGGCAGCGTGCGCCTGGCCGACGACGGCAGCCCGATGCTCGACTACGAGCTGAGCGACTACGTCTGGGACGGCGTGCGCCGCGCCTGGGCGAGCATGGTCGAACTGCAGTTCGCCGCCGGTGCCAAGCAGGCGCGCGTCGCGCATGTCGACGCCCGCTATCACCAGAACTGGAACGACGCGAAGCAGGAGATCGCCGAGCTGCCGCTGAAGAAGTTCCGCGCCTCGCTGTTCACCGCGCACCTGATGGGCGGCTGCGCGATGAGCGAGAACCCGAAGCGCGGCGTCGTCGACAGCCGCGGCCGGCACCACCAGGCGGCGAACCTGTCGGTGCTGGACGGTTCGGTGTTCCCGACCAGCATCGGCGCGAACCCGCAACTGTCGATCTACGCGCTGACGGCGCAGAACGCGAGCGCGCTGGCCAAGGCGCTCGAGGGCTGAGGGCGCCGCTGACGCCACCGGCTGGCCCCGCGCGGCGAAGGCCGACCGAGCGCGCCGCCGGCGGCGCCTGCGCACCGTTCCTACAATGCCCGCGGCGCCCGCGTCGGGCGGTGCGCGGAAGGGATCGGGCATGCTCGTCGAACGCATCTGGACCGGCAACGCGTACCGCAACTTCAACTACCTGGTGGCCTGCGGCGAAACCGGCGAGGCGCTGGCGATCGACCCGCTGGACCACGAGAAATGCCTGAACCGCGCCAAGGTGCGCGGCTGGCAGATCACCCAGGTGCTCAACACCCACGAGCACCTCGACCACACCGGCGGCAACGCCGCGGTGATCGCGGCCACCGGCGCGAAGCTGCTCGCACACCACAAGGCGGGTTCGAAGATCGCCGGTGTCGACCGCGGCCTGGCGGCCGGCGACGTGGTCAAGGTCGGCAAGTCGGTCGAACTCGAATGCCTGGACACCCCCGGCCACACGCTGTGCCACGTGTGCCTGCGCGCGCACGGCGACCAGCCGGCGATCTTCTCGGGCGACACGCTGTTCAACGCCGGCGCCGGCAACTGCCACAACGGCGGCGACCCGCGCCTGCTGTTCGCGACCTTCGTCGAGCAACTGGCGAAGCTGCCTGAAAACACCCGCGTGTACCCGGGCCACGACTACGTCGAGAACAACCTCGGCTTCACGCTCGACCGCGAGCCCGACAACGCCGATGCGCGCGCACTGCTGCCGCAGGTGCAGGGCCACGACCCCGAGGCGTCGGCGGTGTGGACGCTGGCCGAGGAGAAGCGCTTCAACACCTTCTTCCGGCTGCAAAGCCCGGGGGTGATCGCGCGGCTGCGCGAGCGCTTCCCCGATCTGCCCGAGCAGCCCGACCCGCAGACCGTGTTCGTCAAGCTGCGCGAGCTGCGCAACAGCTGGTGACGGCCGGCCGGCGATGCGCCGCGACCAGGCCCTGCGCCGGCACATCCTGACGCGGCTGCGCGGCTTCGCCGTGCACGCCGCCGCGACCGGCCCTGCGCACGCCGCGGCGGTGGCGGTGGCGATCGTCGACGAAGGCGGCGGCGCGCAGGTGCCCGGCATCGCCGCGCCGGCCGGCTGGAGCCACGAGGCGGCGCTGATCCTCACCCGCCGCGCCGAACACCTGAACCGCCATGCCGGGCAATGGGCGCTGCCCGGCGGCCGCATCGACGCGGGCGAGACGCCCGAAGCGGCAGCGCTGCGCGAGCTGCACGAGGAGGTCGGCCTGCAGTTGCAGCCGCAGGCGGTGATGGGCCGGCTCGACGACTTCGTCACGCGATCGGGCTTCGCGATCACGCCGGTGCTGGTGTGGGCCGGCGCGGCGCGCACGCTGGTCGCCAACGACGGCGAGGTGGCGAGCATCCACCGCGTGCCGGTGGCCGAGCTGCTGCGCGGCGACGCACCGATCCTCGACGCGCTGGCCGGCGCCGAGCACCCGGTGCTGCGCATGCCGGTGGGCGACAGCTGGATCGCCGCACCCACCGCCGCGGTGCTGTACCAGTTCCGCGAGCTGTGCCTGCTGGGCCGGCCGACGCGCGTCGCCCACTTCGAGCAGCCGCCCTTCGCCTGGCGCTGATCGGGGCAACCCGTCACGCCCGCGGCTGCGGGCGCTCAAGCGCCGGCCGGCGGCGGCCGATAGAGCCGGGCGGGGGCGCACCCCGAGCGCCCGGCGCCTGCCATGACGACCCTTCCATCGCCCTTCGCACGCCCCCTGTGGCGCACCGTGATGCCGTGGCTGCTGGCGCTGGCCGCAGCGCTGGTACTGCTGGGCGCGGTGGTGCGCACCCTGGCGCAGCAGCAGCTGCGCGACGGCGCCGAAGCCGCTGCGCTGCGCTGGGCCGGCGTCGTCGCCGCCGTGCCGGGCATCGACGGCCTGCTCGGCGGCGCACCGCCGCGGGGCGACACGCTCGCGCAACTGCACCGGCTGATGCAGCCGGACGCGATCTTCCGCTTCACGCTGTTCGACGCCCAGGGCCGCACGCTGCTGAGCTCGGACGAGTTGCTGCAGCCCGCCGCGCCACCCGCCCGGGGGTCGCCGGGCGCCGACCCCCAGCGCGATGCCGCGATCCAGGCGATCGTGCTCGGCGGCGCCAGCCAGGTCGCGCTGCACAGCGGCGCCGGCCGGCCCGACCGGCCGGCGTGGTATGGCCAGGCCTACGTGCCGCTGAAGCACGACGGCCGCATCGCCGGCGTGATCGAGGCGCAGGTCGACCAGACGCGCGCGCGCGCCGCCGTGCACGAGGCCTACGGCCGCGTCGCGCTGACGGTGGCCGGGCTGATGCTCGTGATCGGCGCCGTCGCCGGCGGCTGCGGCATCCGCCGCGCGCGCCGGCGGCAGCAGGCCGACGCACAGGCCGGATTCGCGGCGCCGCCCGCCGCGCCGGGCGGCACGCTCGACCGCAGCAGCTTCAACGACGCGCTGCAGCGGGCCGCCTGGCGCCACGCACGCACCGGCCGCGCCTTCGCGGTGTTGTGCCTGGAGCTCGACGGGATCGGCGGCGTGAACGAGGCCTTCGGCCAGGCCACCGGCGACGAGGTGCTGCGCAACGCGGCCCAGCGGCTACGCGCGCTGCTGCGCCACGGCGACGAGATCGCGCGCCTGGGCCGCGACGGCTTCGCGGTGCTGCAGGACGGGGTGGCGGCGCCGGCCGACGTGAGCCGGCTCGCCCAGCGCATCAGCGAGCAGCTCGCCGCGCCGCACCTGCTCGACGACGGCCACATCGTTTGCGGCGCGAGCCTGGGTGCGGCCATGTTCGGCAGCGACGCCGGCAGCGCCGACGAACTGCTGCACCAGGCCGGCCTGGCGCTGGCGCGCGCCCGGCGCGAGTGCCGCGGCGGCTTTGCCTTCTACGACGAGGCGCTCGACCGCGAGTTGCAGGCCAGGCGCAGCCTGCTGCAGGATCTGCGCGACGCGCTCGCCGATGCCGGCGCCGGCAGCGTCGCGGGCCGCGAGGCCGGGCTGCGGCTGCACTACCAGCCCCTGCACGCGCCCGACGGCCGAACGCTGCTGGGTTGCGAGGCCCTGCTGCGCTGGCGCCACCCGATCCACGGCGACCTGGCGCCCGAGGCCGTGATCGGCCTGGCCGACGACGGCGGCCTGATCGAGCCGCTGGGCCGCTGGGTGCTGCGCACCGCCTGCCTGGAGGCGGCGCGCTGGCCGGCGGGCCTGAGCCTGGCGGTCAACCTGTCGGCCGCGCAGTTCCGCGGCGAGGCGCTGCCGGCGGTCGTGGCCGAATCGCTGGCCGAAGCCGGCCTGGCGCCGCAGCGCCTGGAGCTGGAAGTCACCGAATCGCTGCTGATGCACGACACCGACCGCGTGCTGCGCCTGCTGCACACGCTGGCGGCATCGGGCGCGCGCATCGTGCTGGACGACTTCGGCAGCGGCCTGTCGAGCCTGGCCCACCTGTGGCGCTTCCCCTTCGACAAGCTGAAGATCGACCGCGGCTTCACCCAGGGCATCGCTGCCGACGCCAGGCTGCGGATGGTCGTGCGCTCGATCGCGTCGTTCGCGCATGCGCTGGGGATGCGCGTCAACGTCGAGGGCGTCGAGACCGAAGCCCAGTTGCGCACCTTGCAGCGCTGCGGCGTGGACGAGCTGCAGGGCTTCCTGCTCGGGCGCCCGGTGCCGGCCGACCAGCTCGACCCGGCCGGCGCGGCCGAACGGCTGCCCGAGCGCGCGCCGGCGCCGCGCTCCGGGCCGATGCCGCTGGACACCCAGCCCGCGGCGCTGTAGGGCTTCGCTTACCGGCCGATACAACCGCGGACACGAGCCGGTGCGCCCGAAGGCACCGACGGCCGTTACAGGCGGATGACCAGACCCGCAGACCCCTACATGAAGGCCCTTCGCGTTGCGCTGGCGCTGGCCGCAACCGCCGTGCTGCCGGTGCAGGCCGGCACCGACGTCGGCATCTCGATCGGCATCGCCCAACCCGGCGTGTACGGCCGCATCGACATCGGCACGGCGCCGGCACCGCCGGTGCTCGTCTACCCGCAGCCGGTGGTGATCGCGCCGCCGCCGATGCCGCGGCCGCCGGTGTATCTGTACGTGCCGCCCGGTCATGCGAAGAACTGGGGCAAGCATTGCCGGCGCTACGACGCCTGCGGCTGGCCGGTCTACTTCGTGCGCAACGATTGGTACCAGCGCCACTACCTGCCGGCCCAGGGCTACTACGGCCACTACGGCTACCACGGCGATGACGGCCATCATGGTCAGTACGGCCGCGACGGCCACCGCGGCAAGGGCAAGCACAAGGACCGCGACTGAACCCCCGATCAGGGGAACCCGCAGCGGCGCGGCGCTGCCTCGAGCCGGCGCGGCCGGCAGGCGCTCAGCGGCTGCGCCGCACCCCGGGCCGCGCCGCCGCGGCCGCGTCCCACGCCGGGCCGTCGAACCACGGGTCGCCCTGCAGCAGCGCGCGCAGCATCGGCAGCGCGTCCAGCCCCCAGAACAGCCGGCCGTCGGCCTCGATCGTCGGTACGCCAAAGATGCCGCGCTCGACGGCTGCTTCGGTGTGCGCGCGCAGTTCGGCCTTGACTTCATCCGACCCTGGGTCGCGCAGCGGCGCCACCGCCGCGTGCAGTGCCTGCAGCCGCGCCGGGTCGGCGGCGTCAGCGCCGTCGCCGCGCCAGACGTGGCGCATCAGCAGCTCCACCACACGCCGGTTCGGCAGGCCGCCGTGCGCGGCGCCGGCCAGCGCCACGCGCAGCAGCGGCAGCGGGTTGAACGGGTGCTGCGCCGGCGCCGCGATCGGGATGCCCAATCGGTGCGCGTGCCACGCGATCTGGCGGAAGGTCCAGATGCGCTTGGGCTCGATCTCGGCCGGCCCCTTCTGGCCCCAATGGCCGAGCAGCCCGGCGAACAGCACCGGCCGGTAGTGCACCACGTAGGAGCAGCCCTCGAGCGCCTGCGGCAACTGTTCGAAGGCCAGGTAGGCGTAGGGCGAGATCGGGTCGAACCAGAAGTCCAGCGTCTTCATCGCAGCGGTTCCAGGGCTGCGCCGGCCCGGGCGGGCGGCAGCGCGCGCCGCGCCAGTTCTTGCAGCAGCTCGCGCCGGGCCGCGTCGGTCATCGTGCCCCAGGCCGCGATCTCGTCGAGGCTGCGCCGGCAGCCCTCGCACCAGCCGGTGGCCGGGTCGATGCGGCACACGTCGATGCAGGGGCTGGGCACGCCCGCCGCCGGCTGGCGCTTCATGCCTGCTGCACCACGTCGGCCAGCGGCGCGCCGGTCAGCGCCTGCAGCTCGGCCGGCGTCAGCCGGAACACGCCGTTCGGGTGCCCGGCCGCGGCCCAGATGGCGTCGAAGCGCAGCAGCTCGCGGTCGATGAACAGCAGCGGCGCACCGGCCAGCGCCACCGGCGACACGCCGCCGATCGCGAAGCCGGTGCGCTCGCGCACGAAGGCGGCATCGGCGCGGCCGACAGGCCCGGCCAGCGCCGCCAGCCGCTGCTCGTCGATGCGCCGGTCGCCCGACGCGATCACCACCACCGCGGCGTCGTCGGCCAGGCGGCGGAAGACCACGCTCTTGGCGATCTGGCCGAGCGCCACGCCGAGCGCGTCGGCCGCCTGCTGCGAGGTGCGCGCGGCCACGTCGAGCCAGCGCGGCGCGTGCGCGTGGCCGCGCGCGGCCAGGGCGGCGCGCACGCGCTCGAAACCGGCGGCGCCGGCCGGGTTGGGCTGCGGCGCGGCGGGCGCCGGCGTGGGATCGACAGGGGCCATGGGACGGCGATTCTGGCCGATGCGCAGCCGGCCTTCGCGCGGCACGGCCTTGCAGGAGCGCTCAAGCCGCGACGCTGTCGGCGCGCCAGCGGCCGAGCAGCCGGCGCAGGAAGCGCGCCAGCCGCCAGATCAGCAGCCCGGCCAGCAGCGCGGCCAGCGCGACCGCAGCGAGCGCCAGCCACGGGTGCTCCCAGGCCAGCCACAGCAGCGCCGGCACCGCGGCGTCGCCGGCAAAGGACAACGCCACGTTCGAGAAGGGCTCGGGCGAGGTGTTGACCGCCGCGCGCGTGCTCGCCTTGGCGAGGTGGCTGGTGGCGGCCAGGGTGCCGCCCAGCAGCGCGGCGATCAGCGCCCAGCTCGCGTGGTCGCCGCCGAACACGCCGGCCGCCAGCAGCGCGCCCGCCGGCACCCGCACCAGCGTGTGCACCATGTCCCAGAGCGAGTCGATGCCCGGCACCTTGTCGGCCAGGAACTCGGCCGCCACCATCAGGCCGCTGGCCGACAGCAGCAGCGGCTGCTGCAGCAGCCGCAGGCCTTCGGGCAGCACGACCCACCCGAGCGCGCCGGCCAGCCCGGTCAGGAACACCACCAGGTACAGCCGCAGGCCGCTGGCCCAGCCGAGCGCCGCGGCCAGCGCCAGCAGTTGGGCCGTGTCCATGTCGGGCAGGGTCGGTGCCATCGGCCGCGCTCGCTCGCGTCGGGCCGCTCAGTCGCTCAGCCGCCGCCGCCGGCCTTGGCCGGTTTGGGCGCCTTGTGCTCGACGGGTGCGCCGGCCGCCTTCCAGGCGCCGAAGCCGCCGTCGATGTGCGCGACCTTCGGCAGCCCCATGTCCTGCAGCGTCTTGGTCGCCAGCGCCGAGCGCCAGCCGGCGGCGCAGAACAGCACGAAGCGCTTGTCCTGCGCGAACACCGGCTTGTGGTAGGGGCTGTCGGGGCAGGCCCAGAACTCGAGCATGCCGCGCGGCGCGTGGAAGGCGCCGGGGATCACGCCGTCGCGCTCGAGCTCGCGCACGTCGCGGATGTCGATGAACTGCACGTCGTCGAGGCCGTGCAGGTCGCGCGCTTCCTCGATGCTGTAGGTGGTGATCGCGGCGGTGGCCTCGTCCACCATCGACTTCACGGTCTTCCTCATGGCGTCTCCCGGGTTCAGAAAGGGCCGCGCGCCAGCCAGCGCTCGATCTGCGCCTTGCGGTCGTTGCCCCAGAAGGGCTCGCCGTCGACGACGAAGAAGGGCGTGCCGAACACGCCGGCGGCGATGGCCTGCTCGTTGGCCGACTTCAGCCGCGCCTTGACCGCCGCATCGGCGCAGGCGGCCTCGGCTGCGCGTACATCGAGCCCGCATTCGGCGGCCAGCGTGCGCAGGCCTGCGGGCTCGTCGAGCATCAGGCCGCGCGTGAAGTAGGCGCGCAGCCCGGCGCGCGCCCAGGCGGCCGCGGCGTCGGGGCCATGGCCCGGGCTGTCGTGCAGCCACCAGAACACGCGCGCCGCCTGCAGCGAGCTGAACGGGAAGCGCTCGGGCTGCCGGTACGGCAGGCCTTCGAAGCGCGCCGAGCGGCGGATGTCGCGCAGGCTGTAGTCGCGCTTGACCGGTGTGTCGAGCGGGCTGGTCACGCCCGCCGCCTGGAAGGCCGCGCCCAGCAGGATCGCGTGCCAGCGCACGGTGCGGCCGTGGCGCGCCGCGAGCGCGTCGACCCACTCGGAGGCGATGTACGCGTAGGGCGACGTGAAGTCGAAGTAGAAGTCGATCGGCGGTTTCATGCGGCGGGCGCTTCAGCCGCCGGCAGCGGCGGCATCCAGCGACGCGTCAGGATACAACCGCCGCAGCACCTGGCGCAGCGCCTGCGCGATCGGCGCGCGCAGCGCGTCGGCCAGGCGCTGCGCCTCGGCCGGCGCGTCGGCCTGCGGCGTGCGGCTGCGCCACAACGCGTCGAGCGCCGGCTGCTGCGCCGCCAGCGCCTCGTCCACCAGCGCCAGCCAGTGCGGCGGCGATTCGGCACGCTGCCAGTCGCCGCGGCCGCGGCCGTAGTGCGCGACCGCCAGGTAGCGCAGCAGCGCGGCCTGCAGCAGCGTATCCAGCGCCTCGGGCCGCCAGCTGACCCACGATTGCTCGGTGCCGCGCACCAGGTTCACAGTGCGCGCGAGCCCGGCCGCGCCCAGCGCGCCGAGCAGCCCGCCCACCAGCAGGCCGCCGCCCAGCGTCAGCCCGCCGCTGGCGACATCGGCCTTCAGCCCGGTGATCGCGCCGGCCAGCGCGCCGCCGACCAGCGCCGCGCGGCCTTCGTCGAGCTTGAGCTGCAGCGCATAGCCGCCGGCCACGCGCTCGAGGATCTCGGCCTGCGCCTGCCCGGGCAGCCGGTGCAGCGCGAGCAGTTGCGCGGTCTCGGCGCGCACTTCGTCCTCCAGCGCCGAAGCGAGCGCCGCCTGCGCCAGCGCGGCCGGGCCCTGCTCGGCGCCGCGCCTGCCCAGCGCCGCGCCCACCGAGCGCAGCCGCGCGATCCAGTCGTGGCCGTCCAGCGGCTGGCGCGCCGCGGCGACGCGGCCCATGCCGTGCGCGAGCACATCCACCGCGGCGTCGAAGGTCGCCAGCCGGTCGGCCTGCCAGGCGGCCTGCAGCCGCTGCATCAGCGCGCGGCGCTCGCCGCCCAGCACCTCGGCCACCGCCTGCAGCAGCACGCCTTCTTGCACCCAGCAGCGGGCGAAGGCGTCCAGCGGCAGCACCGCGGCCACCGGCGCGAAGGCCGCCAGGTGGTCGCGCCAGCGCTGCAGCTCGGCGGCCTCGACCGCCGGCTCGCGCGGCGGGCCGAGCTGGTTCAGCAGCACGATCACCGGCTTGCCCACCCAGCCGAGCAGCGCCATCTCCGGCGCCACGTAGCCGGCTTCGTCGGGCGCCTCGGCCGCGCTGACCAGGTACAGCACCACGTCGCTGGTGGCGGCCACGTGGCGCAGCGCCTGCTGGCTGGCCCAGAACGGCCGGTCGCGCCAGCGGTCCCACACTTCGCTCAGGAACCAGCCCAGCGGGTTGGCCGTCTGCTGCAGGCGCCGCAGCAGGCGCGCGCTGTCGCCGAAGCCGGGCGTGTCCCACAGCAGCAGCCGCTCGCCCTGCGGCGTGGCCAGCATCTCGAAGGCGTCGGCGAACTCGGTCACGTGCGGCGCGTCGCGCACCTCGCCCACGTCGCGCTGCAGCAACGTGCGCGCCAGCGTCGTCTTGCCGACGTTGGTGTGCGACACCAGGCTCAGGCCGATGCTGTCGGCTGCGGCGCTCACGGCGCCCGCTCCCCGCCGCCGCCGGCGAGCGCGTCGGCAAAGCCCTGCACGTCGGGCGCGCGCAGGTCGATGAAGGCCGCATCGGCGCCGTTGGCCGCGGCCAGCGCCTGCCAGGCCTGGCGCCGCGCCGCCAGCCGCGGCGCATCGTCGCCGAAGCGCGCGCGAAAGGCGGCTTCATCCACCAGCGCCAGCACCGGAGCCGCCTCGCCCAGGCGGCGCAGGAAGCGGCCGTGGTTCT
>JAFEFZ010000100.1 GCA_018240325.1 Pseudomonadota bacterium | reverse complement strand
TCGTCACCGGCCGCCCAATGGACAAGATCGAATGGGGCCCCAACTGGGAGGAGATTCTCGGCGGTGAATTCGACAAGCGTTCGCAGGACTATAATTTCGAGGCGGTGCAGAAGGACATCTACGGCCAGTTCGAAAACACCTTCATGATGTATCTGCCGCGGCTCTGCGAGCATTGCCTCAATCCGAGCTGTGTCGCCTCCTGCCCGTCCGGCTCCATCTACAAACGCGAGGAGGACGGCATCGTCCTGATCGACCAGGACAAGTGCCGCGGCTGGCGCATGTGCGTCAGCGGCTGCCCGTACAAGAAGATCTACTACAACTGGAAGAGCGGCAAGGCCGAGAAGTGCATCTTCTGCTACCCGCGCATCGAGGCGGGCCAGCCGACGGTGTGCTCCGAGACCTGCGTCGGCCGCATCCGCTACCTGGGCGTGCTGCTGTACGACGCCGACCGCATCGCCGAGGCGGCCAGCGTCGAGCACGACCGCGACCTGTACCAGGCACAGTGCGACATCTTCCTGGATCCGCACGACCCGAAGGTGATCGAGCAGGCGCGGCTCGACGGCGTGCCCGACGCCTGGCTCGACGCCGCGCGCGCGAGCCCCGTCTACAAGATGGCGATGGACTGGAAGGTCGCGCTGCCGCTGCACCCGGAATACCGCACGCTGCCGATGGTGTGGTACGTGCCGCCGCTGTCGCCGATCACCGCTGCCGCCAACGCCGGCCAGGTGGGCGCCAACGGCGAGATCCCCGACGTCAACCAGCTGCGCATCCCCGTCAAGTACCTGGCGAACCTGCTGACCGCGGGCGACACCCAGCCGGTGGTGCGCGCGCTCGAGCGCATGCTCGCGATGCGCGCCTACATGCGCGCCAAGCACGTGGACGGCAAGGCCAACACCGCGGCGATCGAGCAGGTCGGCATCCCGGCGGCGATGGTCGAGGACATGTACCGGGTGATGGCGATCGCCAACTACGAAGACCGCTTCGTGATCCCGACCGCGCATCGCGAGTACGCCGAGAACGCGTTCAACGTGCGCGGCGGCTGCGGCTTCTCCTTCGGCAACGGCTGCAGCGAGGGCGTGACCGAGACCAGCCTGTTCGGCAGCGAGAAGAAGCGCACGATCCCGATCAAGGCGGAAGTGTGATGGCCGACCCCCGCATGACGCCTTCGGCGCTCGCCCTCGAGGGGCGCGAGCCCGCACACCGGTGGTCCGACGGGCCTCGCGTGCCCGGCGGGCGGCACGCCGCCCTCGGCCGGCGCGGCCGCCCGATCCGGCGGCGCGGCCCGAGCCGTCGCCACGTCTTCCAACCGAGCGCCTGCACATGAAGCTGTTCTCGTCGCCTGCGAAGTGCGCGTACACGCTGCGCGCGATCGCGCACCTGCTGCGCTATCCCGATGCCGGGCTGCGCGCGCACCTGCCGGAGCTGCGCGCGGCGCTGCACGCCGAAGCTGCGCTCGGCCCCGATCGTCTGGCCGAGCTGGATGCGCTTGTCGGGCGGCTGCAGTCGTTGCCCGGCCTGCGCGTCGAGGCCGAGTACGTCGAGCTGTTCGACCGCGGCCGCGGCACCGCGCTGCACCTGTTCGAGCACGTGCACGGCGACAGCCGCGAGCGCGGCCCGGCGATGATCGACCTGGCCCGGACCTACGCGCAGGCCGGGCTCGACCTGGCCCCGGGCGAACTGCCCGACTACCTGCCGGTGCTGGTCGAGTACGCGTCGACCCAGCCGCCGGCGCAGGCGCGTGCCTTCGTCGGCGAGTTCGCGCACATCCTGCAGTCGCTGTTCAGCGCGCTGCTGCGCCGCGAGAGCCCCTACGCCGGCCCGGTTGCGGCGCTGCTCGACCTGGCCGGGCTGCGCGCGCAGCCGGTCGCGCTGCCCGAGGAGCCCGGCCTCGACGAGAGCTGGGCCGAGCCCGCGGCCTTCGACGGCTGCTCGCGCGCGGGCCAGGCGCGCAGCGGCGCGGCGCAGCCGATCCACCTGGTGCGCAGCGCCGCTGCGGCCGATCCCTGCAAGACCCCTTCAGCCAACGGAGTCCGGCCATGAACCAAGCCGCCCATTCCTTCCTCTTCGGCGTCTATCCGTACACCTGCCTGGCGGTGTTCCTGATGGGCAGCCTGGCCCGCTTCGACCGCGACCAGTACACGTGGAAGAGCGACTCGTCGCAGCTGCTGCGCGCCGGCCAGCTGCGCTGGGGCAGCAACCTGTTCCACTTCGGCATCCTGTTCCTGTTCCTGGGCCACACCGTCGGCCTGTTGACGCCGCACTGGCTGTACGAGCCTTTCATCAGCGCGCCGCACAAGCAGATGCTGGCGATCGTCTCCGGCGGCTTCGCCGGCTTCGTGTGCTTCATCGGGTTGACGATCTTGCTGCACCGGCGCATCTTCGATGCCCGCATCCGCCTGACCAGCCACCGCACCGACCTGGCGATCCTGGTCATCCTGTGGGTGCAGTTGTCGCTGGGCCTGCTGACGCTGCCGGCGTCGTTCGCGCACCGCCTCGACGCCAGCGCGATGCTGGTGCTGGCGAACTGGGCGCAGGGCATCCTGACCTTCAACCCCGACTCGTCGCAGCTGGTGCCGCTGGCGTGGCAGTTCAAGGTGCACATGGTGCTGGGCATGACGATCTTCCTGCTGCTGCCGTTCAGCCGGCTGGTGCACGTGTGGAGCGGCCTGGCATCGGTCTTCTACCTGTTCCGGCCGTACCAGCTGGTGCGCTCGCGCCGCCTGAACGTGCCCGCCGGCCACAACCTGCCGCACAAGGCGTCGTGAGGGCGGGCGCGATGGATCCGGTCGACATCATCCCCAGCGTCAACGGCGTCGCGCTGAGCGCCGCGGGCGAACAACCCGACGCCGTCGCGCTGCGCCAGCGTGCCTGCACCGAGCTGCTGCGCCAGGCGGCGATCGCGCAGGGCCTGCTCGACGCCGCCGATCCGCCGCCGCAGGCCGGCGTGGGCAGCGAAGCGGCGAGCGCGGCGATCGAGGCGCTGCTCGAGCGCGCGCTGCAGCTGCCCGAACCGGGCGACGAAGCCTGCCGCCGCCACCATGCGGCGAACGCCGCGCGCTACGCGGTGGGCGAGCGCGTGCACGCGCGCCACGTGCTGTTCGCGGTGACGCCGGGCGTCGATGTGGCCGCCTTGCGCGGGCGCGCCGAAGCCTGCCTGATCGACCTGCGCGCCCGCGACCGCAGCGCCGACGGCGCGGCAGCCGGGCACTTCGCCCGTGCCGCGGCGGAGCTGTCCAACTGCCCGAGCGGCGCCGCCGCCGGCGGCGACCTCGGCTGGCTCGAGGCCGGCGACTGCGCGCCCGAGTTCGCGCGCGAGCTGTTCGGCCGCCCGGAAATCGGCGTGCTGCCGCGGCTGGTGCACAGCCGTTTCGGGCTGCACGTGGTCGAGGTGCTGGCGCGCGAGCCGGGCCGGCAGCCGCCTTACGAGGCGGTGGCCGCTGCGGTGGCGCAGCAGCTGCGCCAGCAGGCCTTCGCCACCGCGCTGCGCCAGTACCTGCAGCTGCTGGCGGCGGACGCGGCGATCGAAGGGGTCGATCTGGACGCCGCCGACTCGCCGCTGGTGCAATAGCGCCGGCCCCGAGGCCCGGATGCCCACCGACGACCTGGTGCAGCGGCTGCGCCG